>NZ_JBSFTU010000033.1:0-75207 GCF_053591435.1 Streptomyces sp. NPDC003027 | reverse complement strand
ATCCTGCGGGTCTCGCGCCAGCGGGTGCCGACCCCGAAGGCACCCTCGGTGAGCTTCCGGGCCGCGGGTTCTACGGCACCCCTGTCACCGGCAGCAGGCGGGACGGGCCCGTCCGGAGCAGGAGCAGGGGGTTGAGGTAGGTGTCGCCGCGGAGCAGGCCCCAGTGGAGGCAGGACTCCGGGCAGTGGGGAGTGTCGGCGTCCGGGGCGGCGACGGTGGCCACCGGCTGGCCGCGGGTGACGGTGGTGCCCGCCGCCACCAGGGGTGTCACGGGGCTGTAGGTGGTGCGCAGGGGCGGGCTGTCGGTGCCCGGCAGGGTCACGGTCAGGACTCCGCGGCCGCCGACGGGGCCGGCGAAGGTGACCGTGCCGGAGGCCGTCGCGTGGACGGGGGTGCCCGGTGGGGCCGCGAGGTCGAGGCCGCGGTGGCCGGGGGCGTACGGGCCGGCGGGTGGGTCCCAGCCGCGGAGGATCTCCGGGGGCGGTGGCCCCACGGGCCACACCAGGGTGAGGGTGAGCAGCAGTGTCGTCAGGTGCATGGACGCCACGATCCCGGGGCCGTCCGGTTCGTGGGGATCATGGACGGTATCTGTGGACGACGGGCCGGTTGTGGACAGCGCCGTCACCCGGTGCCCCCCGGGTCCCGTACACTTCCTATGGCGATCCGGGTCACCGGGTCGACTTCGCACGCCCCGCCACCACCCTCACAGGTCGTGGAGCGCCTTTCGGTCCCTTGCGGCACGGCGCGCCGGGGTGTCAGGACATAACCGAGAAACCCAAGGAGATACGGCCATGGCCGTCGTCACGATGCGGGAGCTGCTGGAGAGCGGCGTCCACTTCGGTCACCAGACCCGTCGCTGGAACCCGAAGATGAAGCGCTTCATCTTCACCGAGCGCAACGGCATCTACATCATCGACCTGCTCCAGTCGCTGTCGTACATCGACCGCGCCTACGAGTTCGTCAAGGAGACCGTCGCGCACGGCGGCTCCATCATGTTCGTCGGTACGAAGAAGCAGGCCCAGGAGGCCATCGCCGAGCAGGCGACGCGTGTCGGCATGCCGTACGTCAACCAGCGTTGGCTCGGTGGCATGCTCACCAACTTCTCCACCGTCTACAAGCGTCTGCAGCGCCTCAAGGAGCTCGAGCAGATCGACTTCGAGGACGTCGCCGCCTCGGGTCTCACCAAGAAGGAGCTCCTGGTCCTCTCCCGCGAGAAGGCCAAGCTGGAGAAGACCCTCGGTGGTATCCGCGAGATGCAGAAGGTGCCGAGCGCCGTCTGGATCGTCGACACCAAGAAGGAGCACATCGCCGTCGGTGAGGCGCGCAAGCTCCACATCCCGGTCGTCGCGATCCTCGACACCAACTGCGACCCCGACGAGGTCGACTACAAGATCCCGGGCAACGACGACGCGATCCGCTCCGTCACCCTGCTCACCCGCGTGATCGCCGACGCCGTCGCCGAGGGCCTCATCGCCCGTTCCGGCGCCGCGACCGGCGACTCGAAGCCGGGCGAGAAGGCCGCGGGCGAGCCGCTCGCCGAGTGGGAGCGCGACCTGCTCGAGGGCGAGAAGAAGGCCGACGAGACCGTCGAGGCCGAGAAGCCGGCCGAGGCCGCCGCTGAGGCGCCCGCCGCCGAGACCGAGGCGCCCGCCGCCGAGGCCCCGGCCGCTGAGGCCGAGGCTCCGGCCGCCGAGGCCGAGCAGGCCTGATCCACGGCCCGGCCTTCACCTGCCGGGCTGGTTCGGATGGTTCGGATGACGACGGCGGGGGCCCACGAAGCCCCCGCCGTCCACCCGTAGATCTTTCAGACTTCGAGAGAGAAACTCAGACTCATGGCGAACTACACCGCCGCTGACGTCAAGAAGCTCCGTGAGCTCACCGGCGCCGGCATGATGGACTGCAAGAAGGCGCTCGACGAGGCCGACGGCAACGTCGACAAGGCCGTCGAGGCCCTGCGCATCAAGGGCCAGAAGGGCGTCGCCAAGCGCGAGGGCCGCTCCGCCGAGAACGGCGCCGTCGTCTCCCTCATCGCCGACGACAACACCTCCGGTGTCCTCGTCGAGCTGAAGTGCGAGACGGACTTCGTCGCCAAGGGTGACAAGTTCCAGGCCGTCGCCAACAAGCTCGCCGAGCACGTCGCCGCCACCTCCCCGGCCGACCTGGAGGCGCTGCTCGCCTCCGAGATCGAGCCCGGCAAGACCGTGCAGGCGTTCGTCGACGAGGCCAACGCCAACCTCGGCGAGAAGATCGTCCTCGACCGCTTCGCGCAGTACGCCGACGGCTACGTCACGGCCTACATGCACCGCACCATGCCCGACCTGCCCCCGCAGATCGGTGTCCTGGTCGAGTTCGACAAGGCCACCGACGACATCGCGGCCATCGCCAAGGGTGTCGCGCAGCACATCGCCGCCTTCGCGCCGAAGTACCTCACCCGTGAGGACGTTCCGGCCGAGGTCGTCGAGACCGAGCGTCGCGTCGCCGAGGAGACCACCCGCGCCGAGGGCAAGCCCGAGGCCGCGCTCCCGAAGATCGTCGAGGGTCGCGTCAACGGCTTCTTCAAGGACGCCACGCTGCTCGGCCAGCCGTACGCGCTCGACAACAAGAAGTCCGTCCAGCAGATCCTGGACGAGGCCGGCGTCACCCTGAAGCGCTTCACGCGCATCAAGGTCGGCATCTGAGTCCGTACGCAACGGACACCGGACCCCGGTAGGGTCTGAAGCAGTTGTCCGCGTTCGCGTAGGACGACCGCAGATCTGACGAGGAGGCCATTGCCGTAGGGGAAACCGCAAGGACCCAAGGCAATGGCCTTCTTCGTATGTGCACGAGGAGATCTCCATGAATCAGGGCGCCGCACAGGGCGACGACAACCACGGCAAAAAGGCCGGCCGCTTCATGCTGAAGCTGTCCGGTGAGGCATTCGCCGGCGGCGGCGGGCTCGGCGTCGACCCCGACGTCGTGCACAAGATCGCACGCGAGATCGCCGCGGTCGTTCGCGACGGCGCGGAGATCGCGATCGTGATCGGCGGCGGGAACTTCTTCCGCGGCGCGGAGCTGCAGGTGCGCGGCATGGACCGGGCGCGCTCCGACTACATGGGCATGCTCGGCACGGTCATGAACTGCCTCGCCCTCCAGGACTTCCTGGAGAAGGAGGGCATCGACTCCCGCGTCCAGACCGCCATCACCATGGGTCAGGTCGCGGAGCCGTACATCCCGCTGCGCGCCGTGCGCCACCTGGAGAAGGGCCGCGTCGTCATCTTCGGCGCCGGTATGGGCATGCCCTACTTCTCCACCGACACCACGGCCGCCCAGCGCGCCCTGGAGATCGACGCCGAAGCCCTGCTCATGGGCAAGAACGGCGTGGACGGGGTCTACGACTCCGACCCGAAGGCCAACCCCGACGCGGTCAAGTTCGACGCACTGGAGTACGGCGAGGTGCTCTCCCGCGACCTCAAGGTCGCGGACGCCACCGCCATCACCCTGTGCCGGGACAACAACCTCCCGATCCTCGTCTTCGAACTGCTCGCCGAGGGCAATATCGCGCGCGCGGTGAAGGGTGAGAAGATCGGCACTCTCGTGAGCGACCAGGGCACCCGGGCCTGAGCCTCGGCTCGAACCGGGTACCGCCCCGCGAGGGGATGGACAGAGCCCTGCCGGTCGTACACCGTGCAGGACAAGACGCGACGACACGCAGGAGCAACTGGTGATCGAAGAGACCCTCCTCGAGGCCGAGGAGAAGATGGAGAAGGCCGTCGTGGTCGCCAAGGAGGACTTCGCCGCGATCCGCACCGGCCGTGCGCACCCGGCGATGTTCAACAAGATCGTGGCGGACTACTACGGCGCCATCACGCCCATCAACCAGCTGGCGTCCTTCTCGGTGCCCGAGCCGCGTATGGCCGTGGTGACCCCGTTCGACAAGAGCGCGCTGCGCAACATCGAGCAGGCGATCCGCGACTCCGACCTCGGCGTCAACCCGAGCAACGACGGCAACATCATCCGTGTGGTGTTCCCCGAGCTCACCGAGGAGCGCCGCCGCGAGTACATCAAGGTCGCCAAGAGCAAGGCCGAGGACTCGAAGATCTCCATCCGCTCCGTCCGCCGCAAGGCGAAGGAGACCATCGACAAGCTGGTCAAGGACGGCGAGGTCGGTGAGGACGAGGGCCGCCGCGGCGAGAAGGAGCTCGACGACACCACCGCGAAGTACGTCACGCAGGTGGACGAGCTGCTCAAGCACAAGGAAGCCGAGCTGCTCGAGGTCTGATGAACGACTCTTCCTGGGGGGCCCCGGCCGGTTCCGGCTACCGGGAGCCCCACCAGGGGCCTGCCCCGGCGGGTCCCGCATACGATGGGCGGCAGGCGGCGCAGACTCGGCCCATGCCCATCGTGCCCGACGTCCCCGCCGGCGACCACCAGGACGACCACGATCGGGGGGCCGCTCAGCGGAGCGGTCCCCCGTTCGGTGCCGAGACGCCGAACGAGCACCCGCAGGAGCCCATGTCCAGCCCGCCCCAGCCCGCCACCCCGAAGAAGAAGACCGCGGGGCGGGACCTGGGCGCGGCCATAGGAGTCGGGCTCGGGCTCGGCGCCGTCATCATCGCGTCGCTGTTCATCTGGAAGGCCGCGTTCGTCGGCGTCATAGCGGTCGCCGTGGTGGTCGGTCTGTGGGAGCTCACCTCCCGCCTCCAGGAACGCAAGGGCATCAAGGCGCCGCTGGTTCCGCTCGCGCTCGGCGGCGCGGCGATGGTCGTCGCCGGCTATGTGCGGGGCGCGGAAGGTGCCTGGGTCGCCATGGCGCTGACCGCTCTGGCGGTGCTGGTCTGGCGTATGACCGAGCCGCCCGAGGGCTATCTGAAGGACGTCACGGCGGGCGTCTTCGCCGCGTTCTACGTACCGTTCCTGGCGACGTTCGTGGCGCTGATGCTCACCGCCGACGACGGACCGCAGCGAGTGCTGATGTTCCTGGTGCTGACCGTGGTCAGCGACACCGGCGCGTACGCGATCGGCTGGCGCTTCGGGAAGCACAAGCTGGCACCGCGCATCAGCCCCGGAAAGACCCGTGAGGGACTGCTCGGGGCGGTGGCCTTCGCGATGGGGGCCGGCGCGCTGTGCATGCAGTTCCTCATCGAGGACGGCACGTGGTGGCAGGGGCTCGTCCTCGGCCTGGCGGTGGCGGCGAGCGCGACGCTCGGTGACCTCGGCGAGTCGATGATCAAGCGGGACCTGGGCATCAAGGACATGGGCACCCTGCTGCCGGGGCACGGCGGCATCATGGACCGGCTGGACTCGCTGCTTCCGACGGCTCCGGTGGTCTGGCTGCTGCTCGTGATCTTCGTCGGTACGACCTGACCCGCGCCTCCGCATACGTACGACGAAGGGCCCGCCGTCCCACGGCGGGCCCTTTCGCCGTCGTCATCGCCGTCATCGCCGTCATCGTCGGCGGAGCAGGCGGCCGCGCAGCGCGGCCCGCGCCGCGTTGGCGCCCGGTGCGCCGTGGACCCCGCCGCCCGGGTGGGCCGAGGCGGAGGCCAGATAGAGGCCCTTGACCGGCGTCTCCGGGCGCCCGGTGCCCGGCGTGGGGCGGAAGACGAGCTGCTGGTGGAGCGAGGCCGTACCGCCGTTGATGGCACCGCGGCGCAGATTGGCGTCCATCGACTCCAGCGTCGGCGGGGCCAGGACGCGCCGCGACCGGATCCGGTCACGGAATCCGGGGGCGTACCGCTCCACCTGCGCCTCCACGCGGTACGCCATCGCCTCCCGCTCCCGGGTGTTCCAGGCTCCGGTGATCCCGTCGGGTCCGGCGTCGCCCCGGATGTGCTGCGGCAGGTGCGTGTACGCCCACGCCGACTCGGTCCCGGCCGGTGACCGCCCCGGATCCGCCGTGGTCATCTGGCCGAAGAGCGCGAACGGCTCGTCGGGGACGAGCCCCATGGAGATCTGGGCGGCGAACCTGGTCAGTCCGTCCACCCCGTCGGCCAGGTGCACGGTTCCGGCCGTCGCCGCCGCGGGCGCCGTCCACGGCACGGGCGAGTCGAGCGCCCAGTCGACCTTGAAGGTGGCGAAGTCCCACTGGAAGCGCCGGATGTCGCGCAGCAGACGGTCCGGCAGATGCGCCGGGTCGACCAGCCGCCCGAAGAGGGCGGGCGCCGACACATCGGCGAGCACGGCCCGCCGCGCGGGCACCTCCTCACCGGCCGCCGTACGGGCCGCCACCGCCCTGCCCTCCCGTACGACGACCGACACCACCCGCTCCCCGCACCGCACCGCACCGCCGAGCGCCGACAGGCGGCGGACCAGGGCGGCGGTCAGCGCCCCGGCACCGCCCACCGGCACCGGGAAGCCGTGGCTCTGGCCGAGCATCGACATCAGCCACCCGAACCCTCCGCTGCCCGCGGCCTCCGGGGCCAGATCGGCGTGCAGCGCGTTGCCCGCCAGGAGCAGCCGTCCCCCCTCCCCGCGGAACTCCTCCTCGCCCAGCCGGCGCACCGGCAGCGACAGGTTCCTGGCCAGCCGCAGCGCGGCCGGCGGGCTCATCCGGGTCGCGAGACGCAGCGTGGCCAGAACGGGCGGGAACGGGGTGAACAGGGCGTGTCTGATGTCCGCGCCCAGCCGGTCCCACACCGCGTACATGCCCCGCCAGGCGTCGCCGTCGCCGTCGGCGAACGCCTCCAGACCCGCCGCCGTGTCCTCCACGTCCCGCGCGAGCACCGCGCAGCTGCCGTCGCGCAGCGGATGCGCGAGCACCCGCGGGGCGTGGCTCCAGCGCAGGCCGTGGCGGGCCAGGTCGAGGCGGGCCAGCACGGGGGAGGCGGCGGCCAGCGGATAGAAGGCGCTGAACAGATCGTGGACGTAGTCGGGGTGGACGCCCCGGTCGCTGCGGACCGCGCCGCCCGGCTCGGGCTGTTCCTCCAGGACCTCCACGCTCCACCCGGCGTCCGCGAGGAGATTGGCGGCGACGAGACCGTTGGGGCCGGCCCCGATCACCACGGCATCGGGCACCGGTCACACCGCCCGCGGCGGGGCGGCCGCCGTGTCACCCGCCCGTTCACCGGAGGCAGGGCCGTCTCCCGGCTCGTTCTCGACGGTTCTGGCCAGCCGGGAGAGCATGTCCCGGTGGCGCAGCTGGATCAGCGCGTCCGACAGTGTGTTGTGCCAGCGTCCGCCCAGTCCGCGCAGGGGATGCTCGTCGCAGATGACCAGGCACTCCTCGCCCCACGGGCGGAGTTCGAGCGCGACCCGGGCGGTTCCGATGCCCTGGGCGACGGCCTCCAGCTCCAGGACGGTCCCGGGCTCGCAGCGGCGCACGATGGTCTCGCCGCTGCCCGACCACGGTCCGACCCGGACCGTGTACCGCAGCCGGGAGCCCACCCGGGGCCAGTCGCCGTCCAGGGGATCCGACTCCGAGGTGCCCACCACCCACTCGTTGTAGCGAGACGGGTCCGCGAGGACCGCCCAGACGGTCTCCGGGCTCCGGCGGATCAACTGGTGTCGTACGGCCATGGGGTCCTCCCGGGTGAGAAGTCGGTCGTCGAGCGAGCGGGTTCCCGCTCCCGCGCGGAACATCCCCCACCTGCCTACCGTGGACCCATGAGCCGGGGTTCACCACTGCGGGGCCGTACGGCGGTCGTGACGGGCGCGGCGCGCGGAGTGGGGGAGCGGGTGGCCGTGGCCCTCGCCCGGCGCGGGGCGCGCGTCGCCCTCCTCGGTCACGAGGAGGCGGAACTGGCCCGGGTGGCGGCCCGCTGCCGCGAGGCGGGCGGCACCGCCCACCACTGGCGGGCCGATGTGACCGACGAGCGGCGGATGACCGCCGTGGCGGAGGAGGTCGAGCGGCGGCTGGGGCCCGCGTCGGTCGTTGTCGCCAACGCGGGGATCGCCGCCGGCGGCCCGTTCGACCGGATCGCCCCCGACACCTGGCGGCGGATCGTCGAGGTCAACCTCATCGGCAGCGCCGTCACGGCGCGCGTCTTCCTGCCCGCCCTGTCGGCGACCCACGGCTACTACCTGCAGGTCTCGTCGCTCGCGGCGATCGCGCCGTCGCCGATGATGTCGGCGTACGCCGCGTCGAAGGCCGGCGCGGAGGCGTTCACCCGCGCCCTGGGGGCGGAGGTCGCGCACCGCGGCGTGGCGGTGGGCGTGGCCCGGCTGACCTGGCACGACACCGGCATGATCCGGGCGGCCGACGACCACCGTGTGATGCGCGAGCTGCGGCACCGGCTGCCGTGGCCCGCCTCCCATGTCCACCGCGTCGACCGGGTCGGCGAGCGGCTGGCCAGGGGCATCGAGCGCCGCAGCGCCGTCGTGAGCCTGCCGCCCTGGCTGCGCCTCGTGCCGGCGGCCGGCCCGCTGCTGCCCGCGTTCGTCACCCTCCGCGCCCGGCGCGCCCTGTCCCACCTCGACGAGGACGACCTCGCCCCCACCGACCTCCTCGGCCCCGGCGGCAGCGCGGACCGGACCCGACCGCGGTAGGGCCGGGGGGAGAGGCCCCGGAACCGGCCCGTACGGCGTTCGCGCCCCGCCCGCGGTAGGGCCGGGGGGAGGGGCGCCCCGAACCGGCCCGTACGGCGTTCGCGCCCCGCCCGGCCCGTGCGGCGTACCCACTCCGCCGCCGCGATCACCCGCCCGTTTCCGTGCCCCGGGCCACCGGCGCGCGTCTGCGACACTGGTAGGACCATGCCCAAGCCCGGAGAACTCACTTTCGTCGCGCCCCGCGGAGCCAAGAAGCCGCCGCGGCACCTCGCCGACCTCACGCCCGCCGAGCGCAAGGAAGCCGTCGCCGCGATCGGCGAGAAGCCGTTCCGCGCCAAGCAGCTGTCCACGCACTACTTCGCGCGGTACGCCCATGACCCCGCCGAGTGGACCGACATCCCCGCCGGCTCCCGCGAGAAGCTGCAGGGCGAGCTGCTGCCCGACCTGATGTCCGTCGTCCGGCACATCTCGTGCGACGACGACACCACCCGCAAGACCCTGTGGCGGCTGCACGACGGCACCCTCGTCGAGTCCGTCCTCATGCGGTACCCCGACCGGGTCACCATGTGCATCTCCTCGCAGGCCGGCTGCGGGATGAACTGCCCCTTCTGCGCCACCGGGCAGGCCGGGCTCGACCGGAACCTGTCGACCGCCGAGATCGTGCACCAGATCGTCGACGGGATGCGGGCGCTGCGCGACGGCGAGATGCCCGGAGGGCCGGCGCGGCTCAGCAACATCGTCTTCATGGGCATGGGTGAGCCGCTCGCCAACTACAAGCGCGTCGTCGGGGCGATCCGGCGGCTGACCGACCCCGAGCCCGACGGGCTGGGGCTCTCGCAGCGCGGGATCACCGTCTCCACCGTCGGCCTCGTGCCCGCGATGCTGCGCTTCGCCGACGAGGGCTTCAAGTGCCGGCTCGCCGTCTCGCTGCACGCGCCCGACGACGAGCTGCGCGACACCCTCGTGCCGGTCAACACCCGCTGGAAGGTCCGCGAGGTCCTCGACGCCGCCTGGGAGTACGCGGAGAAGTCCGGCCGCCGGATCTCCATCGAGTACGCCCTCATCCGGGACATCAACGACCAGGCCTGGCGAGGCGACCTGCTCGGACGGCTCCTCAGGGGCAAGCGCGTGCACGTCAACCTCATCCCGCTGAACCCGACCCCCGGGTCCAAGTGGACCGCCTCCCGTCCCGAGGACGAGAAGGCGTTCGTCGAGGCCATCGCCGCCCACGGCGTGCCGGTGACCGTACGCGACACCCGCGGTCAGGAGATCGACGGCGCCTGTGGACAGCTCGCCGCCACCGAACGCTGACCTTGTAGTCTGAGCTCGAACACATCTCCATATTCCGACAGGGGAGCGCCACAGCGCTGAGAGTGCGGTCGAAGGACCGCAGACCCTCTGAACCTCGCCCAGGTCATTCTGGGTAGGAAGTTCGGTCGTTACTCGAGCTGTTGCGCCCTGCCCACCCTCGGGTGGGCAGGGCCGCGTCTCTTCCTGGTCATACCCAGGAGGAATCTCAGTGAGCACCAAGAAGATCGCCGCGGGCGCGCTCGTCGCCGCGCTGGGCGTCACCACGCTCGCCGCGTGCGGCGGCTCCGGCGACCAGGGCGACAGCCGTGCGCCCAAGACCGTGACCCTCGTGAGTCACGACTCCTTCAACGCCTCCAAGGAGGTGCTGGCCGAGTTCACGCGGAAGACCGGTTTGACGGTCAAGGTCCTCAAGAGCGGCGACGCCGGTGAGGCCGTCAACAAGGAGATCCTGACCAAGGGCTCCCCGCAGGGCGACGTCTTCTTCGGCGTCGACAACACCCTCCTGTCCCGCGCGCTCGACAACGGCATCTTCGTCCCGTACGAGGCGAAGGGCCTCGACCGGGTCCCCGCCGGGCTCCGGATCGACAAGGAGCACCGCGTCACCCCGGTCGACACCGGCGACATCTGCGTCAACTACGACAAGAAGTACTTCGCCGACAAGAAGCTCGCGCCCCCGCAGACCTTCGACGACCTGGCCGAGCCCGCGTACAAGGACCTGCTCGTCGTCGAGAACCCCGAGCGCTCCTCCCCGGGCCTCGGCTTCCTCCTCGGCACCGCCGCCCGGTACGGCGACGGGGGCTGGCCGGACTACTGGAAGAAGCTCAAGGCCAACGGCGTGAAGACCGTCGACAGCTGGGAGCTCGCCTACAACCAGGAGTTCTCCGGCTCCGCGGGCGGCAAGAAGGCCAAGGGCGACCGTCCGCTGGTCGTGTCGTACGCCTCCAGCCCGCCGGTCGAGGTGCTCTACTCCGAGCCGCAGCCGAAGACCGCCCCCACCGGCGTCTCCACGGGCACCTGCTTCCGGCAGACCGAGTTCGCCGGACTGCTCGACGGGGCGAAGAACCCCGAGGGCGGCAAGCTGCTGATCGACTTCCTGATCTCCAAGGAGTTCCAGGAGGACATGCCGCTTCAGATGTTCGTCAACCCCGTCACCAGCGACGCGACGCTCCCCGAGCTCTTCACCAAGCACGGCGTGGTGATCGACGAGCCGCACACCATGGCGCCCGAGAAGATCGCCGAGAAGCGTGACCAGTGGATCCGGTCGTGGTCCTCGCTCGTGCTGAAGTGACCGAGGCGTCCCGGGGAAGCGCGACGCGGCTCGGCCTCATGGCCGTGCCCGTCGCCTTCTTCGGCCTCTTCTTCGCCTGGCCCGTCGCCTCGATCGTCGAGCGCGGGCTCAGGGCGGACGGGGCATGGCGGTTCGGCCGGATCGGCGAGACGCTGACCCGGCCGGAGATCCTCGACGTCCTCTGGTTCACGCTCTGGCAGGCGCTCGCCTCCACCGCGCTGACCCTGCTGATCGCGCTGCCCGGCGCGTACGTCTTCGCCCGCCTCGACTTCCCCGGCAAGGCGCTGCTGCGCGCCGTCGTCACCGTCCCCTTCGTCCTGCCCACCGTCATGGTCGGCACGGCGTTCCTGGCGCTCGTCGGCCGCGGCGGGCTCCTCGACGAACTGTGGGGCGTCCGCCTGGACACCACCGTGTGGGCGATCCTCCTCGCCCACGTCTTCTTCAACTACGCCGTCGTCGTCCGGACCGTCGGCGGCCTGTGGGCCCAGCTCGACCCCCGCCAGGAGGAGGCCGCCCGGGTCCTCGGCGCGTCCCGGTGGACCGCCTGGCGGACCGTGACCCTCCCCGCGCTCGCCCCGGCGGTCGCCGCGGCCGCGCTGATGGTGTTCCTCTTCACCGCCGGCTCCTTCGCCGTCGTCCAGATCCTCGGCGGGCCGGCGTACTCCACCCTGGAGACGGAGATCTACCGCCAGACGGTCGACCGCTTCGACCTCACCACGGCCGCCGTCCTCACGATGACGCAGTTCGCCGCGGTCGGCGCGATCCTCGCCGTGCACGCCTGGACGGTACGCGGACGGGAGACGGCCCTGCGGCTCGTCCCGGCCGAGCGGACCGCCCACCGGCCGAAGGGCGCCGGCCAGTGGACGCTCTTCGGAGGCGTGCTGCTGTCGGTCGCCCTCCTGATCGTCCTGCCGCTGGGCGTACTCGTCGAGCGGTCCTTCGACACCCCGCGCGGGTACGGGCTCGACTACTACCGGGCACTGCGGTCCGTGGACGCCTCCGGCACCTTCCTCGTACCGATGGCCGAGACCATCGTGAACTCGCTCCAGTACGCCCTGGTCGCCACCGCGATCGCCGTCGCCGTCGGCGGGCTCGCCGCGGCGGCCCTGACCCGGCGGGCGGGGCGGTTCGTACGCGGCTTCGACGCGCTCCTCATGCTGCCGCTCGGAGTCTCCGCCGTCACCGTCGGCTTCGGGTTCCTGATCACCCTGGACGAGCCGCCGCTCGACCTGCGGGCCAGCTGGATCCTCGTACCGCTCGCCCAGGCGCTGGTCGGCGTCCCCTTCGTCGTACGGACGATGCTGCCCGTGCTGCGGGCGGTGGACGAACGGCTGCGGGAGGCGGCGGCCGTCCTCGGCGCCTCACCGCTGCGGGCCTGGCGCGAGGTCGACCTGCCGCTCGTGCGCAGGGCGCTGCTCATCGCGGCCGGGTTCGCCTTCGCCGTCTCGCTCGGCGAGTTCGGCGCGACCGTCTTCATCGCCCGGCCCGACAACCCGACGCTGCCGGTCGCCGTGGCGCGGCTGCTCGCCCGGCCCGGCGAACTCAACTACGGCCAGGCCATGGCCCTATCGACGATTCTGATGGTGGTGTGCGCGGTGGCTCTGCTGCTCCTCGAACGACTGCGCACCGACCGGACCTCCGGGGAGTTCTGATGCTGACGCTCAAGGACGCGACCGTACGGTTCGGGGAGCGGGCCGTGCTCGACTCGGTGGACCTGGAGGTCGCCGAGCACGAGATCGTCTGTGTGCTCGGGCCGAGCGGCAGCGGCAAGTCCACGCTGCTGCGGGCCGTCGCCGGTCTGCAGACGCTGGACGGCGGCCGGGTGCTGCTCGCCGGCGCCGACCAGACGGGCGTGCCGGTGCACCGGCGCGGTGTCGGCCTGATGTTCCAGGACCATCAGCTCTTCCCGCAGCGGGACGTGGCCGGAAACGTCGCCTTCGGGCTGCGGATGCACGGGCTCGGCAGGGCCGAACAGGCCGCACGGGCGGGGGAGTTGCTCGACCTCGTCGGGCTGCCCGGGGCCGGGCGGCGGGCCGTCGCCTCGCTCTCGGGCGGTGAGCAGCAACGCGTCGCGCTGGCCAGGGCGCTCGCCCCGCGGCCCCGGCTGCTGATGCTCGACGAGCCGCTCGGTCAGCTCGACCGGGGGCTGCGGGAACGGCTCGTCGTCGAACTGCGGCATCTCTTCGGGCAGTTGGGTACGACGGTGCTGGCCGTCACCCACGACCAGGGCGAGGCGTTCGCGCTCGCCGACCGGGTCGTGGTGATGCGGGACGGCCGGATCGCCCAGACCGGGACACCGCTGGAGGTCTGGCAGCGACCCGCCTCGGAGTTCGTGGCCCGCTTCCTCGGCTTCGACAACGTCGTGGCCGCGACGGTGAGCGGCGGCGCCGCCGACACGGTCTGGGGCAAGATCCCCGTCCCGGACGGGACGGCCGAGGGCGCGGCGAAGATCCTGGTCCGCGCGGCCGGAGTACGCCTCGGAGCGCCGGCGGACGGCCTGCCCTGCACGGTCGACGCCCGCACCTTCCGCGGCAGCCACGTCGCCGTCCTCCTCCGCCCGGCCGACGGCCCGGTCCTGGAGGCCGAGTGCACTCTCCAGGCCGCGCCGGAGGAGGGCGCGACGGTGGGGGTGACGTTCGCCGCCGACGAGGTCGTGGTGCTGGCGGGCGAGCGCGGCTGACCCGGGAGCCGGCACGGTCCGCCGCCCCATGTCGAAGGCGGGACCGGCGGACGCGTACGGGTCGGGTCGGGGGAGAGGTACGGGACAGGGTCAGGGGACGCGTACGGGACGGGTCAGGGGACGCGTACGGGCTCCGGTGCGGGCTCCCGTGGAGGCGCCGCCGAGGCCGGATCGCCCTCCGGCGCGCCGAACCAGGCCACCGCCACCGCGCCCGCGACCGCGAGGACGAAGCCGGTCACCGCGAGCCAGGCGAAACCGGGACGTGAGGCGTCCCCCAGCCACCACACGCCGATCATCCCAGGAAGCACGGTCTCACCGACCACCAGCGCAGCCGTCGCCCCGTTCACCGAGCCGATCTGGAGCGCGACCGTGTGCAGATACATACCGCCGATCCCGGCCACGAGGATCGCGTACAGCGCCGGGTCCGCGAGCAGCGCGCCCAGGTCGAACGGGTCCACGCCGTTCAGCACCCGGACCCCGACGCCGAGCGCGCCGAAGCCCAGACCGGACAGCAGGCCCGCCAGGATCGCCGCGCTCGCCCCCAGGAACCGCACCACGACCGTCCCGCCCACCATCAGCAGCACCGAGACGGCCAGCAGCCACCAGTGCGTGGCGATCGGGGTGTGCCCGCTGCCCTCCGGGCCGGCCGCGCTCGCCAGCAGTACCAGGGCCGAGCAGACCACGCCGATCGAGGTCCACTCCGCGCGGGTCAGCCGGATGCCGAGCAGCTTGACGCTCAGGACGGCCGTGATGACGAGGTTGGCGCTGATCACCGTCTGGGAGAGGAACAGCGGAAGCAGCCGGGCGGCGAGCGCCCCCAGCCCGAAGCCGACGAAGTCCAGGATCGTGCCGACGACGAACTCCCAGGTCATCGCCGCCTTCGCGGTGGATTGCAGGCTCGGCCCGCCGCGCCCGGTGACCTGCCCGGCCGCCGCCGCCTCCCGGCGGGCGGACTTGCGGGAGCCGACGGCCTGGAGCACCGAGCCCGTGCCGTAGCAGATCGAGGCGGCGACGGCGGTCAGCAGTCCTATGAGCACGTGGGGGGCTCCGTTCGCGTACAGGAAAAGGTTGTTCTCGGTTCGTTCCGGCTGTCAGACGTGGGATCGGACGCCGAAGTTGCCTGGCGCGACCACCGGCGTTGATCAACTGGCCTACGCTGCTGCGCGTGAGCGGAATAGACGTGGGCAACGGAGTGGTCGGCGCCATCCTGGGGGTCGTGTTCGCCACCCTGTTCCAGCAGTGGACGCAGGACGTGTGGTTCAGGATCAGACGCCGGTCGGCGGGGGTGGTCCGCAGCCTCACCTTCCGGGAGCGGCAGGGGCGGGCCTGGTCGACGTTCTCCCTGGGCCCCCTGCACACCTCCGCCCTGATCGTCGAGGGCGACGGGGACCGTGCCATCGCCCCCGAGTCGATCCACGTCCAGGTCCTCGACGGGGAGATCGCCCTGCCGGAGGAGATGGCGGGCTGGCGCGACGAGATCGAGGCGGAGGAGGCCCGGGCGAGCGCCGCCGGTGAGCGAGCACCGGTGTGGAACGGCCCGCGCTACGCCGTGGAGAGCCTGGAGGTCTCCCGTACCGCCCTCGACGAGCGGTCCGAGGTCCATCTGAGGCTGCGGCCCACCGACTACTACACCTTCCTCGCGGCCCAGCAGCTCGACCGCCGGCTGCCGGACGGCTCCACCCCCCGGTCCCGCTACCTCGACCCCGAGGAGCCGCTCACCGCCCCGGCCTTCCTGCAGTGCAGCTTCGGTGTCAACATCGCCGTGGTCACCTCCGACCACCTGCTCGTCGTGAGCCGCCGCAGCGACCGGGTGCGCATGGCACCGGGCGTGTGGAACTCGTCCGTCAACGAGGGGCTCTCCCGGCACATCGACTCGGCCGGCCGCAACGCCCCCGACCTGTACGCCGTCGCCCGGCGCGGTATGCGGGAGGAGATGTCACTGGAGCCGCACGAGTACACGCTCTCCCTCCTCGCCTTCGTCCTCGACGTCGACAAGCGCCACTGGAGCGCCCACTTCTACGCCAGACTCGGCGACATGACGGGTGATCAGCTCCAGTCCCGGTTGAGCAGGGGCGTTGCCGACCGGTGGGAGCACCAGAGCATCGAGTACGTCCCCTTCCGCTCCGCCGACGTGGCCCGCTATCTGCTGCGGCCCGACCGGATCCACCGCTGGGCGCCGGTGGCCCCGGCGCTGTTCCACCTCGCGCTCGTGCATGTGCACGGCCGCGCCTCGGTGGAACGGGCCGAGGCGCAGGCCGTCCGCAGGCTGTAGCGGCTGCTAGCGGGCGTCCGCCAGGCGGCGCAGCGCGTCCGGGGCCTCGTCGATCGAGTCCACCAGGGCGATGCGCGCCGCCATCGGACGGCCCGACGCCAGGGCGCGCAGCAACGGCCAGGCCGGCAGCCGCTCCGTCCAGTGGGCCCGGTCGACCAGGACCATCGGGGTGGGCTCGCCCCGGGACTCGTAGTAGTTCGGCGTGGAGTTGTCGAAGATCTCCTGCACCGTCCCGGCCGCCCCCGGAAGAAACACCACCCCGCCGTCGCAGCGGGCCAGCAGTCCGTCCTCGCGGGTGGCGTTGGCGAAGTACTTGGCGATCTGCCCGGCGAACGGGTTGGGCGGCTCGTGGCCGTAGAACCAGGTCGGAATGCCGACCGAGTCGCCGCCGCCGGGCCAGCGGACCCGCACCTCGAACGCGGCGCGCGCCCACTCGGTGACGGACGGCGCGAACGACGGCGCTTTCGCGAGGAGTTCGAGCGCCTCGTCGAGGACGGCGTCGGCGAGCGGGGCGGTGTACGCGCCCAGGTTCGCGGCCTCCATCGCGCCCGGGCCGCCGCCGGTCGCCACGGTCAGGCCGGTGCGGGCCAGCGACCGCCCGAGGCGGGCGGCACCGGCGTACGCGTCGGTGCCCCGGGCCATGGCGTGGCCGCCCATGACACCGACGACCCGGCTGCCGGCGAGCAGTTCGTCGAGCGCGTCGGAGATCGCGTCGTCGTGGATGGCGCGGAGCATCGACGCGAAGATGTCGCCGTCGTCCTTCGTGCGCTGGAACCAGGCGTACGCGAGGGCGTCGGGGGTCGCCTCGTACCCCTCCTCCCGCACCCCGGCGAAGAGCTCCTCGGGGGAGTAGAGCAGGGCGCGGTACGGGTCGAACGGAAGGTCCGGTACGGGAGGGAAGACCAGGGCCCCGTCGGCACGGACCTTGGCCGCGGCCTCGGGCTGCATCTCGCAGCCGAGGAAGACGGCGCCGGTGGTCGCGACGGACAGCAGCGCGAAGGTGTGGTCGGTCAGATCGAGCGACTGGATCCGGTGGCCGACGAGAGAGCCGCGGGCGACGGCCGCGGCGAATTCCCGGTGGTGGTGGATCTCGCGGTCGTGAGGGCGGGCCATGCGCCCACGATAGGCCCCGGGCGGACGGCGACGCCCGCAGAGGCTCCGGCCTCAGCCACCGTCCCGGCGCCCCGGCCCCGGCCCGGTAAGGGCGCGCCCCCTTACCGGAGCGGGACCGCCGCCAGTGATGCCACCAGCCAGGTCACGGGGAGGAACACCGCCAGCAGGGCGCCCGCGCGCAGGAGGGCCGCCGTGCGCAGGACCGTGGGTGGGGCGCCGAGGCGCAGCAGGGCCTCGGTCGTGTGCGCCCGGGACTGCTTGGACTCCAGGGCCGTCGTCAGCAGCGTCGCCGTCGTGCAGGCCGTCACCAGCGCCGCGCCGAGGCCGGTCAGCAGTCCGAAGCCGGCCGTCCCCGTGTCGTACAGCGTCGCCGCCGCGAGGCCGCCGGAGGCCACCGCGCACACCACGCCGAGCGGGCGTCCGATCCGGCGGGACTCGTCCATCAGGACCCGGCCGGCGAGCAGCCGGGTCGCGCCCGGGCGGGCGGCCTGGAGGAGGCGGCCGCACCAGTGGGTGATGCCGGGGCCCGCCATCGCCAGGCCCAGCGCGGTGAGGATCCAGCCGGCCAGGACGCCCGCCGGGCTGCCCTCGAAGCCGCCCGGCAGCGGGAGCGCCCCGCCCCCGTCGCCCTGTCCCGCGTACGTCTCCACCGCGAGGCCGACCGCGAGCAGCGCCACGCCCCACGGCAGCCCGGACGGCGCCGCTCTCTCGGCGCCCTCCGGCGTGACCCGCTTCCTCGGCCGCAGGGCGAGCGCGGCCGCCGTCGAGGCGACCACCGGCAGGATCGCGAGCAGGGTGAGCGCCGCGGCCAGCGGGATCGGCCGGTCGGCGGCGAGCAGCTCGGCGGCCGCCCCGTCGAACGGCAGCCCGGTGATGTCCCCGCGCAGATGCAGGAAGAGCAGGAGCGCGACCATCGAGCCGAGCGTGCAGGACACCGCCGTGGAGGCGGCGGCGATGGCCGTCAGCCGGGCGGGGCCGAGACCGACCGCCGAGAGCCCCGGCCGCGGCCGCGTGCTGGGATCCGTACGCGCCACCGCCACCGCGAACTGCGCGGTGGCCGCCAGCGGGATGAAGCACCACAGCAGGCGCAGCGTCGAGGCGGCCGAGTCGTCGGGGTGGCCGACGGCGTACCCCAGCGTGCACAGCAGCAGGAACCCGACCCCCGCGGACGCCGCGGAGACGAGGAGCCGTCGCAGCAGGACGAGGGGGTGGGTTCCGCGGACTAGACGGAGAGCGAGCACGCGGTGACGCCCTCCGCCCCGGTCGTCGGTGCCACGGTGCTCACCCGGCGCCCGTCGAGCAGGGCGACCGTGCGGTCGGCGAGGGCGGCGACCTCGGTGTCGTGGGTGGCGAGCAGCACCGTGATGCGGTGCGAGCGGGCCGCGGCCGTCAGGGTGCGCAGCACCTGCGACCCGTCGGCGCTGTGCAGGGAGGCGGTCGGTTCGTCGGCGAACAGCACCGACGGGGTGGTGACGAGGGCGCGGGCGATGGCGATCCGCTGGCGCTGCGACTGGGTCAGGGCGTGCGGCCGCTTGCGCCCGCACATGCCGATGTCGAGCCGCTCCAGCCACTCCAGGGCGGAGGTCCTGGCCACCCGGTGGGAGACCCCGCGCAGCAGCAGCGGCAGTGCGGCGTTCTCCCAGGCGGTCAGCTCGGGGACGAGCCCGGGCTCGGGGTCGATCCAGCTGAAACGATCCCGCCGGAGCCGTTCGCGCTGGGCCTGACCCATGGTGTGCACAGGGGTGCTGTTGAACCAGACCTCGCCCTGCTGGGCGACCGCCTGCCCCGACAGGCAGTGCATGAGGGCCGTCTTGCCGCTGCCGCGCGGGCCGACGAGGGCGAGGATCTCTCCCTCGCGCACGCCCAGGGAGACGCCGCTGAGCACGGTCGTGTCGCCGAGGGAGTAGTGCAGGGAACGCGCCCAGAGCACGTCGTTGTCCGGTGGGGCCATCGCGTACACCTCGAAGTCGATCGAAGTCGGATCTGATCTCTGGTCCCCCGTGTTCCCCCGTACGGGGGAACGAAAGGACGGGCCTTTGGGTCACTGGGCACCGTAAGGATTCAGATCCGCTTGTACGGACAGCACGCGGCCCGGGCCGCCGCCATCCACTCGGATGGCGGCATGCCCGGGCCGGGGTCACGCCGTGAGGGCGGCGTGAGGTCGTACCGGTGTCAGCCGGACGGGATCAGAGCTTGGTCCACGCCTCGGTGAGCACCGAGCGCAGGATGCCTTCGATCTCGTCGAAGGTGCCCTGGTCGGCGATCAGCGGCGGGGCCAGCTGGATGACCGGGTCGCCGCGGTCGTCGGCACGGCAGTACAGGCCGTTGTCGAAGAGCGCCTTGGAGAGGTAGCCGTAGAGCACGCGCTCGGTCTCCTCGTCCGTGAAGGACTCCTTGGTGACCTTGTCCTTGACGAGCTCGATGCCGTAGAAGAAGCCGTTGCCGCGGACGTCGCCGACGATCGGCAGGTCGTGCAGCTTCTTCAGGGTGTCGAAGAAGTTGCCCTCCTGGTCCAGCACGTGCTGGTTCAGGCCTTCCTTGTCGAAGATGTCGAGGTTGGCGATCGCGACCGCCGACGACACCGGGTGGCCACCGAAGGTGTAGCCGTGCAGGAAGGTGTTGTCGCCCTTGTAGAACGGCTCCGCGAGGCGGTCCGAGATGATGCAGGCGCCGATCGGGGAGTAGCCCGAGGTCATGCCCTTGGCGCAGGTGATCATGTCCGGGACGTAGTCGAACTTGTCACAGGCGAACATCGTGCCGAGGCGGCCGAAGGCGCAGATCGTCTCGTCGGAGACGAGGAGCACGTCGTACTGGTCGCAGATCTCGCGGACGCGCTGGAAGTACCCGGGCGGCGGCGGGAAGCAGCCGCCGGCGTTCTGCACCGGCTCCAGGAAGACGGCCGCGACGGTCTCGGGGCCCTCGAAGAGGATCTGCTGCTCGATCTGGTCGGCGGCCCAGCGGCCGAAGGCCTCGGGGTCGTCGCCGTGGATCGGGGCGCGGTAGATGTTGGTGTTCGGCACCTTGTGCGCGCCGGGGACCAGCGGCTCGAAGGGGGCCTTGAGGGCGGGCAGGCCGGTGATCGACAGGGCGCCCTGCGGGGTGCCGTGGTAGGCGACCGCGCGGGAGATGACCTTGTACTTGGTGTGCTTGCCCTGGAGCTTGAAGTACTGCTTGGCGAGCTTCCAGGCGGTCTCGACCGCCTCGCCGCCACCGGTGGTGAAGAAGACCTTGTTCAGGTCGCCCGGGGCGTAGTGCGCAAGCCGCTCGGCGAGCTCGACGGCCTTGGGGTGCGCGTACGACCACACGGGGAAGAACGCGAGCTCCTGGGCCTGCTTGTACGCGACCTCGGCCAGCTCCTGGCGGCCGTGGCCGGCGTTGACCACGAAGAGACCCGCGAGACCGTCGAGGTAGCGCTTGCCCTTGTCGTCGAAGATGTAGGTGCCCTCACCACGCACGATGGTGGGGACAGGCGAGTTCTCGTACGACGACATGCGGGTGAAGTGCATCCACAGGTGGTCGTAGGCGGTCTTGGAGAGGTCCTTGCTCACGGCTATCGGGTTCCCCACATATAGGTCTGCTTCTTGAGCTTGAGGTAGACGAAGCTCTCGGTGGAGCGCACGCCGGGGAGGGTGCGGATGCGCTTGTTGATCACATCCAGCAGGTGGTCGTCGTCCTCGCAGACGATCTCCACCATCAGGTCGAACGAGCCCGCGGTCATCACCACGTACTCGCATTCGGCCATGGCAGTCAGCGCGTCGGCGACCGGATCGAGGTCACCCTCGACGTTGATGCCGACCATCGCCTGCCGCCGGAATCCCACGGTGAGCGGGTCGGTGACGGCGACGATCTGCATGACGCCCTGGTCGAGCAGCTTCTGGACGCGCTGCCGTACGGCCGCTTCCGACAGGCCGACGGCCTTGCCGATGGAGGCGTACGGACGGCGACCGTCCTGCTGGAGCTGCTCGATGATCGCCAGCGAGACGGCATCGATCGTCGGGGACGAACCGGTTCCGGTTCTGGAGTTCGTGCTTTGACTGGCCACAACCTCACTGTGCACCGAGACTCGTCTGTCTGGCAAGCCCGAAGCGATGTAATTCGTTGTTTCGGCTTCGCGATCACACTGAATCCGAAGTTGTGAGGCGTCGGGCCTGTCGAAAGCGTCCGCCGAGCGACTACTGTGGGGGTGTCTCATCCATCGGGACAGACGAACTCTGAACGACAGGAGGGGTGGCAAGTGACCACCGAGCTGCGCCGGCTGCGTAACTACATCAACGGGGAGTTCCGGGACGCCGCCGACGGGCGGACCATCGAGGTGGTCAACCCGGCCACGGGCGAGGTCTTCGCCACGTCTCCGCTCTCCGGGCAGGCCGACGTCGACGCCGCGATGTCGGCCGCCGCGGCCGCGTTCCCGGCCTGGCGCGACACCACGCCCGCCGAGCGTCAGAAGGTCCTGCTGAAGATCGCGGACGCCTTCGAGGAGCGCGCCGAGGACCTGATCGCCGCCGAGGTCGAGAACACCGGTAAGCCGGTCGCTCTCACCGCGAGCGAGGAGATCCCGCCCATGGTGGACCAGATCCGCTTCTTCGCGGGTGCCGCGCGGATGCTGGAGGGCAAGTCCGCCGGCGAGTACATGGAGGGCCTGACCTCCATCATCCGCCGCGAGCCGGTGGGTGTCTGCGCCCAGGTCGCGCCGTGGAACTACCCGATGATGATGGCCGTGTGGAAGTTCGCCCCGGCCCTCGCCGCCGGCAACACGGTCGTCCTCAAGCCCTCGGACACGACCCCCGCGTCGACCGTCCTGATGGCCGAGATCATCGGCTCCATCGTCCCCAAGGGCGTCTTCAACGTGATCTGCGGCGACCGTGAGACGGGCCGCGCGATGGTCGAGCACCCGATCCCGGCGATGGCCTCCATCACCGGTTCGGTACGCGCCGGCATGCAGGTCGCCGAGTCGGCGGCCAAGGACGTCAAGCGTGTCCACCTGGAGCTGGGCGGCAAGGCGCCGGTCGTCGTCTTCGAGGACACCGACATCGACAAGGCCGTCGAGGACATCTCGGTGGCGGGCTTCTTCAACGCCGGCCAGGACTGCACGGCCGCCACCCGCGTCCTCGTGCACGAGTCGATCCACGACGAGTTCGTCGCCGCGCTCGCCAAGGCCGCGACCGACACCAAGACCGGTCAGCCGGACGACGAGGACGTGCTGTACGGCCCGCTGAACAACGCCAACCAGCTGAAGCAGGTCTCCGGCTTCATCGACCGCCTGCCGGCCCACGCCAAGGTCGAGGCGGGCGGCCACCGCGTCGGCGAGAAGGGCTACTTCTACGCCCCGACCGTCGTCTCCGGCCTCAAGCAGGACGACGAGATCATCCAGAACGAGGTCTTCGGCCCGGTCATCACGGTGCAGTCGTTCCGTGACGAGGAGCAGGCCCTGGAGTACGCCAACGGCGTCGAGTTCGCGCTCGCCTCCTCGGTCTGGACGAAGGACCACGCGCGGGCGATGCGCATGTCCAAGGCGCTGGACTTCGGCTGCGTGTGGATCAACACCCACATCCCGCTGGTGGCGGAGATGCCGCACGGCGGCTACAAGAAGTCCGGTTACGGCAAGGACCTCTCGGCGTACGGCTTCGAGGACTACACGCGCATCAAGCACGTGATGACGTCCCTGGGCTGATCACCACGGTGAGACGCGACGGGCGGCCGGGATTCCTCCCCGGCCGCCCGTCCGGCTTTTCCGGGGTGGCCCCAGCGGCACCCCTCTTTTTGAACGCGTTCAGACGGGGCGTACGCTGCCGTCATGAGCGACACGAACGGGCCGAGAGCCCTTCTCAAGCGCATCCGCGTCTGGCTGGCCGTCTTCATCGTCTGCCTGGTCCTCAGCGGGGCGACCGCCTTCCCGCTCGTCACCGAACTCCGCCTCGCCGACGAGGCGCTGACCTCCTGGGCCGGGCCGGTCGCCGACGCCTTCCCCGGACTCCTGGAGTGGATACAGCGGGTGCGGGTGGGGGTGGACACCGCCGACGCCCAGTACCCGTTCCTCCTCTACGGCACCGACTGGCTCGCCTTCGCCCACCTGGTCATCGCCGTCGCCTTCTACGGGCCCTACCGCGACCCGGTCCGCAACATCTGGGTCATCGAGTTCGGCATGATCGCCTGCGTCGGCATCATCCCGCTCGCCCTGATCTGCGGGCCGATCCGGGACATCCCCTTCTGGTGGTCCGTCATCGACATGTCGTTCGGCGTCCTCGGGATCGTCCCGCTGCTCGTCGTACGGCGGATGATCAAGCGCCTGGAGGCGCTCCAGGCCGCCGGAGCGCCGTAGGGCCTCTCGTGTGGATCGTGCCGGGCTCGGGGGTCCGCTACGGCTTGCGTCCCACCGCGCCGAACTGCGCCACCTCGCTCGCCGGGGCGAACCGCCAGCTCGCGCACGACACCACGCCGGGCTCCAGGATGTCGAGACCGTCGAGGAACGAGGTGAACTCGGCGCGGGTGCGGGCGGTGATCGGCGGGGTCGCGTTCTCGTTCCAGAACTCCATCGCCGCCACGTTGCCCTCACCGCCGAGCTCGGGCTCCAGGGTGGGGTGGGTCAGGACGAGATGGCTCCCGGACGGCATCGCGTCCATCAGCGTGCGCACGATGGTGCGCGCCTCGTCGGTGTCCAGGACGAAGTTGAGGATGCCGAGCATCATCACCGCGACCGGCCGGCCGAGGTCCAGTGTCTTCGCCGCCGCCCGCAGGATGCGCTCCGGCTGCCGGGCGTCGGCGTCGACGTACTCGGTGACACCCTCCGGGGAGCTGGTCAGCAGGGCGCGGGCGTGCGTGAGCACGATGGGGTCGTTGTCGACGTACACGATCCGGGCGTCCGGCGCGACGCGCTGGGCGACCTCGTGGGTGTTGTCCGCGGTCGGCAGGCCCGTGCCGATGTCCAGGAACTGGCGCACCCCCCGGTCGGCGGCCAGGTGGGTCACGGCGCGGCCGAGGAACGCCCGGTCGGCGCGGGCCACTTCGCCGATGCTGGGATAGAGCCCGGTGACCTGGTCGCCGACCGCCCGGTCCACCGGGTAGTTGTCCTTGCCGCCCAGCCAGTAGTTCCACACCCGGGCGTTGTGGGCGATGTCCGTACGGATCCTGTCGGTTCCGGTCACCTCGGAGTACCCCTTCGCAGTTCGGCGGCGAGCGCGTCCACGCGGTTGGTGGTGATGGCGTCCACCCCGCACGCGATCAGCTTACGCATCGTGCGCCGGGTGTCCGCCGTCCAGGCCGAGACGAGGTAACCGTCCCGGTGGACCCGGTCCACCAGCTCGCGACTCACCAGTCCGAAGCGGTAGTTGAGCCAGCGCGGCCGGACCGCGTCCAGGAGCACGGCGCGGGGCGGGGAGAGCGTCGTCCAGGTCAGGGCGATCTCCGCGGCCGGGTCGGCGGCCCTGATCTGGAGCATGGCGACGCCGCCCGCGCAGTAGTACACCCGCTCGGCCGCCCCGCACTCGCGGACCGTGCGGACGATGGTGCGGACCGACGTCTCGTCACCGCCGGGCAGATCGAGCAGCAGCCGGTGCGGCGCGGCCGCGATCAGCGCCTCCCGCAGGGTGGGGACGCCGTCGTGGGTGAGCTCGCGGAGCTCCGCGAGGGAGAGCCCCGAGAGCCCGCGGTCGTGGCCCCACAGCCGCTTGAGGGTGTCGTCGTGGAGGAGGACGGGAACGCCGTCGCCGGTGAGCCGTACATCGATCTCGACGGCGTCCGCACCGGCCTCGATCGCCGAGACGATCGAGGGGACGGTGTTCTCGCGGACGCGGTACGGGTCGCCGCGGTGGGCTACGACAGTGACGTGGTCCATGGGCCCATTGTCGCGGCTGTCAGCGCGCCAGCCAGTTGTCGGTGTACGTGTCGATCTCCGCGTTGATCCGGTCCTTGCCGGCCGCGTCGAGGAAGGACGCCTCCACCGCGTTCTTGGCGAGGGCGGCCAGACCGCGCTCGTCGAGGTCCAGGAGCCGGGCGGCGACCGCGTACTCGTTGTTCAGATCCGTGCCGAACATCGGCGGGTCGTCGCTGTTGATCGTCACCAGGACACCGGCGTCCACCATCTGCTTGAGGGGGTGCTCGTCGAGGTGCGCGACCGCGCGGGTCGCGATGTTCGAGGTCGGGCAGACCTCCAGGGGGATCCGGTGCTCGGCGAGGTGGGCCAGCAGGGCCGGGTCCTTCACGGCGCTGGTGCCGTGGCCGACGCGCTCGGCGCGCAGGTCGTTCAGGGCGTCCCAGATCGTCTGCGGGCCGGTCGTCTCGCCCGCGTGCGGCACGGAGCGCAGACCGGCCGCGATCGCCCGGTCGAAGTACGGCTTGAACTGGGGACGCGGCACGCCGATCTCCGGGCCGCCGAGGCCGAAGGAGACCAGGCCCTCGGGGTGCAGGTCCACGGCGAGCCGGGTGGTCTCCTCCGCGGCGTCGAGGCCGGCCTCGCCGGGGATGTCGAAGCACCAGCGCAGCTCGACGTCCAGCTCGCCCGCGGCGGCCTTGCGCGCGTCCTCGATCGCCGCCATGAAGGCGTGCTCCTCGATCCCGCGACGGGTCGAGCTGAAGGGCGTGATCGTCAGCTCCGCGTACCGGATGTTCTGGCGGGCCATGTCGCGGGCGACCTCGTAGGTCAGCAGCCGGACGTCCTCCGGGGTGCGGATCAGGTCCACGACGGAGAGGTAGACCTCGATGAAGTGGGCGAAGTCGGTGAAGGTGAAGTAGTCGGCGAGCGCCTCCGGGTCCGTGGGGACCTTGGAGTCGGGGTGGCGGGCGGCCAGCTCGGCGACGATGCGGGGGGAGGCCGAGCCGACATGGTGGACGTGCAGCTCGGCCTTGGGGAGTCCGGCGATGAAGGGGTGGAGATCGGTCATCGGATCATCGTAGGCCGGGCCGTTCCGGCCGCGGAGGGAGGTCGTAGCATGGCGGAACCACGATGGGGGAGGGCCCATGTCTGACAACAGCGACCAGCCGCGGGGCGGGTACGACCCGGCGGATCCGTGGGCTCCGCCGAACCGCGACGGGGTGGAACTGAGCAAGCCGGCGACGCCGCCGGCGCAGGACCGTCCGCCGGTGCACGACCAGCCGACGATGACGTCGATGCCGGCGGGGGACTCGGACACGGGCCGGCTGCCGCCGCCTCCGGTCGCACCCGGCGGCCCGGCCGCGGCCCCCGGAGCCTACGGCTACCCGACGGGCCCGGCAGCGCCGATGGCGCCCTCGGGCACGGCCGGGTACGGCTACCCCGGCTACCCGGCGTACGGCACGCCCGGTTACGGCGCCGGCGGCTACGGCCGGCCCGGCTGGCAGCAGCCCCCGTCCAACGGCATGGGTACGGCGGCGATGGTGCTCGGCATCGTCGCCGTGTTCGGCTTCTGCCTGTACGGGTTCGGCGTCGTCCTGGGCATCCTCGCGCTGATCTTCGGGATCATCGGTGTCAAGAAGGCCGGCCGGGGTGAGGCGACGAACCGGGGCATGGCGATAGCCGGCATCGTGCTGGGCGCGGTCGGCATCGTGGTCGGCGCGGTCTTCCTGGGCTTCATCGTCTGGGCGATCCAGCAGGACCCGTCGACCTTCGAGGACAACCCGGAGGACCCCTTCGCGACGACCCTGGTGGTCGACGCGCGGTAGGGCGTGACGGGCGCGGATCAACGCCGGGAAAGGGGCGGGCGGTTCGGAAGGCCCCCGCCCCCGCCTGCCTTCCGCCCCCCGTCCCCGGGGTCAGCGCAGGCGTTCCCGCGCCTCCATCAGGGCGAAGCCCAGGAGGTTGAGCCCGCGCCAGCGGGAGGGGTCCTTCGCGCGGGGGTCGTCGGCGGCCAGGCCGATGCCCCATATGCGGTCCAGCGGACTCGCCTCCACCAGCACCCTCCCCCGGCCTTCGGCCGGGGGTACCCCCATCTCGCTTCGCCCGCCCGTGCCGACCAGGAACCCCCGCAGCGCCTCGTCCGAGGCGAACTTGTGGACGCTGCCCTCGACGACGATCCCGAAGCGCTCCCGCTCCCACACCGCCTCGTCGAAGCCCCGCACCAGGCGCCCCGCCTTCTTCGCCGCCGCGGGCGAGCGCGCGGCCAGGGCCGCCCGCTCGGCCTCCTCGTCGCCGAAGAGCCGCGCCTTCGCCGCCATCATCCAGTGCTCCGCCGTCGCGTACCGCACCCCGTCCACCTCGAACGGGGACGGCCACCACTGGCTCAGACAGCTCGCCGAGAGCTGCCCGTCCGGCCTCGGCCGGTGCCCCCAGAAGTGCAGCCACTTGACCTTCTCACCCCTGCTGACCTGCTGCGTCAGCTCCTCGATCTTCCCCATGCACGCGAGTCTGGCAGTCACCACTGACACTCCGTACGGGTATTTCGCGGCACCCTCGACACTTGGTCGACCGATTCCGTCGCGTAATCAAAAGGCAACAACGGAATCCCTTGTTGAGTGAGAAGCCCTCTGTCAGGATCGGCACTCAATTCGAGCTGGGACAACGGAGAGCGTCATGGGCAACCGCTTCCAGGTGACGGACCGCTTCGCGGACGGCGCGCAGTACATCGGCGGGCGGCTGAGGCCCGGAACCTCGGGTGAGGAACACAGCGTCGTCGATCCGGCCACCGGCGAGAGCGTGTACACCTACGCGCTCGCCTCCACCGACGACGTCGACGCCGCCGTCGCGGCCGCCGCCGACGCCTTCCCCGCGTGGGCCGCCGCCACCCCCGGCGAGCGCTCCGACGCCCTGCACCGCTTCGCCGGCGTCCTCGCCGAGCAGGCCGAGGAGTTCGCCCGCGCCGAGTCCCTCCAGTGCGGCAAACCCATCAAGCTCTCCACCGGGTTCGACGTCCCCGGCACCGTCGACAACACCGCCTTCTTCGCCGGCGCGGCCCGCCATCTCCAGGGCCAGTCCGCCGGTGAGTACAGCGGCGACCACACCTCGTACGTACGGCGCGAGCCCATCGGCGTGGTCGGCTCCATCGCCCCCTGGAACTACCCCCTCCAGATGGCCGCCTGGAAGATCCTCCCGGCCATCGCCGCCGGCAACACGATCGTCCTGAAGCCCGCCGAGATCACCCCGCTCACCTCGCTGATGTTCGCGCGGGCGGCCACGGAGGCCGGCATCCCCGACGGCGTCGTCAACATCGTCACCGGCGCGGGGCGGACCGCCGGCGAGCACCTCGTCGGCCACCCCGGCGTGGCCATGACCTCCTTCACCGGCTCCACCCCGGTCGGCAAGCGGGTCGCCGAGATCGCCACCTCCACCGTGAAGCGGCTGCACCTCGAACTCGGCGGCAAGGCCCCCTTCGTCGTCTTCGACGACGCCGACCTGGAGGCCGCCGCGCGGGGCGCCGTCGCCGCATCGCTCATCAACACCGGCCAGGACTGCACCGCCGCCACGCGCGCGTACGTGCAGCGCCCGCTCTTCGACGCCTTCGTGGCCCGGGTCGCCGAGCTGATGGAGACCGTCCGCCTGGGTGACCCCTTCGATCCCTCCACCGACCTCGGTCCGCTGATCAGCCACGCCCAGCGCGACCGCGTCGCCGCCTTCGTCGAGCGCGCCCGCGGCTACGCCACGGTCGTCACCGGCGGCGAGGCCCCGGGCGGTGACCTGAAGAACGGTGCGTACTATCGTCCGACCCTGATCACCGGCGCCGCGCAGGACAGCGAGGTCGTGCAGTCGGAGATCTTCGGACCGGTCCTGGTGGCCCTGCCGTTCGACAGCGACGACGACGGCATCCGGCTCGCCAACGACACCCCGTACGGCCTCGCGGCCTCCGCCTGGACCCGCGACGTGTTCCGGGCGGGCCGGGCCACCCGCGAGATCAAGGCCGGGTGCGTCTGGGTCAACGACCACATCCCGATCATCAGCGAGATGCCGCACGGCGGCTACAAGGCCTCCGGATTCGGAAAGGACATGTCGGCCTACTCCTTCGAGGAGTACACGCAGGTCAAGCACGTGATGTACGACAACACGGCGGTCGCCGCGAAGGACTGGCACCGCACGATCTTCGGGGACCGATAAGCATCGATATGCGGCTACCGCCGCGTGGCCCAGCCGCCCGACCAGCGGCCCAACCTCCCGAAAGGGCACAGCGCATGGAGCAGTACGAGCCCGACAGCCTGTCCGCCGCGCAGCTCGCGGCGGTGCGGCGCAGCCTGACGAGCGGCCGGGGCGCCCTCACCCGCCGTTCGATGCTGCGCGCCGGAGGTGTCGGCGCGCTCACGGTCGGCGGCCTCGCCTCCTTGAGCGCCTGCGGCATCCCCCCGGCCAAGCGGGAGGGCCAGGGGCCGGCCTCCACCGACTTCTCGGCCAAGGAGAAGCAACTCACTTTCTCCAACTGGACGCAGTACATCGACATCAGCGAGGACGAGAAGTCCCGCCCCACCCTGGAGGCGTTCACCAAGCGCACCGGGATCACGGTCAAGTACACCGAGGACATCAACGACAACGTCGAGTTCTTCGGCAAGATCCAGCCCCAGCTCGCCGCCGGCCAGGACACCGGCCGTGACCTCATCTGCGTCACCGACTGGCTCGCCGCCCGCATCATCCGCCTGGGCTGGGCGCAGAAGCTGGACCCGGCCAACCTGCCGAACGCGTACGCCAACCTGGCCCCGCAGTTCCGCCGCCCCGACTGGGACCCCGGCCGCTCCTACTCGTACCCGTGGACCGGCATCTCGACCGTCATCGCGTACAACGTCAAGGCCACCGGCGGCCGCAAGGTCGACTCCGTCACCCAGCTGCTCGACGACCCCACCCTCAAGGGCAAGGTCGCCTTCCTCTCCGAGATGCGCGACACGGTCGGCATGACCCTGCTCGACATGGGCAAGGACCCGGGCACCGTCACCGACGCCGACTTCGACGCCGCCCTCGGGCGGGTCCAGAAGGGCGTCGACACCAAGCAGATCCGGCGCTTCACCGGCAACGACTACACCTCGGACCTCAGCAAGGGCGACATCGCGGCCTGCCTCGCCTGGGCCGGAGACCTCATCCAGCTCCAGGTCGACAACCCGGACATCCGGTTCGCGATCCCGGCCGCCGGTTACATGACGTCCACCGACAACCTCCTCGTCCCCGCCAACGCGCGGCACAAGACGAACGCCGAGAAGCTCATCGACTACTACTACGAGCTTCCGGTCGCCGCCCAGCTCGCCGCGTACATCAACTACGTGTGTCCGGTCGACGGGGTGAAGGCCGAGCTCGCCGAGATCGACCCCGAGCTCGCGAACAACACGCTGATCCTGCCCGACAAGGCCATGGCCGCGAAGTCGCACGCCTTCCGCTCGCTGACCAGCGAGGAAGAGACGGCGTACGAGGAGAAGTTCGCCAAGCTCATCGGTGCCTGAGCAGCCGTCGACCACCCCTTACGAACCGGGATCGCAACCCATGACTGACACGAACACCGGCGGCGACGTCCGTCTCACCGGCATCAGCAAGACCTACGGCTCCTTCACCGCCGTCCACCCGCTCGACCTGACCGTCCCGCAGGGCTCGTTCTTCGCCCTCCTGGGCGCCTCCGGCTGCGGAAAGACCACCACCCTGCGCATGATCGCCGGCCTGGAGGAGCCCACCACCGGCACCGTCTTCCTCGGCGACAAGGACGTCACCGACCTCCCGCCGTACAAGCGGCCGGTCAACACCGTCTTCCAGTCCTACGCGCTCTTCCCGCACCTGGACATCTACGAGAACATCGCCTTCGGCCTGCGCCGCCGGGGCGTCACGTCCGTGAAGAAGCAGGTCGGCGACATGCTCGACCTCGTCCAGCTCGGCGACAAGGCCAAGCACAAGCCGCACCAGCTCTCCGGCGGCCAGCAGCAGCGCGTCGCCGTCGCCCGCGCCCTCATCAACCACCCGCGGGTCCTCCTCCTCGACGAGCCGCTCGGCGCCCTCGACCTCAAGCTGCGCCGCCAGATGCAGCTGGAGCTCAAGCGGATCCAGACCGAGGTCGGCATCACCTTCGTCCACGTCACCCACGACCAGGAGGAGGCCATGACCATGGCCGACCAGGTCGCGGTGATGAACGGCGGCCGGGTCGAGCAGCTCGGCGCGCCCGCCGACCTCTACGAGAACCCCCGGACCACGTTCGTCGCCAACTTCCTCGGCACCTCCAACCTCATCGAGGCGGAGGTCGTCGAGACCGGCGGCACGGACCTGGTCGTGGCGGCCGGCGGCGGCAAGCTCAAGCTGCCCGCCGACCGCTGCTCCGCGACCGTACGCACCGGCGGCAAGGTCCTCGTCGGTGTCCGGCCCGAGAAGATCTCGCTCGCGCACGCCGACGACGCGGGGGAGATCGCCGAGGGCCGCAACCGGGTCACCGGCCGGATCGCCGACTCCTCCTTCATCGGCGTCTCCACGCAGTACGTGGTGAACTCGCCGGCGGGCGCGGAGCTGCAGGTCTACGAGCAGAACATCGAGCGTGACACGCGCCTGGCGCCCGGCGCCGAGGTCGTCCTGCACTGGAACCCGGCCCACACCTTCGGCCTGGACGCGACCCAGTCCCTGCTCGCAGGGACAGTGGGCGACGCGGGCGTGGAGACGGTGGAGGACGCCTCGTGACCATCACGGAAGCTCCACCCGTACCGGACCTCCCGGTCCGCAAGGCGGCCACCCGCAAGCGGCTCACGCCGTACTGGCTGCTCCTGCCCGGCATCGTCTGGCTGCTCGTCTTCTTCGCGCTGCCGATGGTCTACCAGGCCTCCACCTCCGTGCAGACGGGCTCGCTGGAGAAGGGCTTCGAGGTCACCTGGCACTTCCAGACGTACTGGGAGGCCTTCCAGGAGTACTGGCCGCAGTTCGTCCGCTCGCTGCTGTACGCCGGTACCGCCACGCTGCTGTGTCTGCTGCTCGGCTACCCGCTGGCGTATCTGATCGCCTTCAAGGCCGGCCGCTGGCGCAATCTGCTCCTCGTCCTGGTGATCGCGCCGTTCTTCACCAGCTTCCTCATCCGGACGCTGGCGTGGAAGACGATCCTCGCCGACGGCGGACCGGTCGTCGACGTCCTCAACACCCTGCACGTCCTCGACGTGACCAGCTGGCTCGGCTGGACCGAGGGCGACCGGGTCCTCGCCACCCCGATGGCGGTGGTCTGCGGACTGACGTACAACTTCCTGCCGTTCATGATCCTGCCGCTGTACACCTCTCTGGAGCGGATCGACGGCCGGCTGCACGAGGCGGCCAGGGACCTGTACGCGTCACCCGCCACCACCTTCCGGAAGGTGACGTTCCCGCTCTCGATGCCGGGTGTCGTCTCGGGCACGCTGCTCACCTTCATCCCGGCCAGCGGCGACTACGTCAACGCCGAACTGCTCGGCTCCACCGACACCAAGATGGTCGGCAACGTCATCCAGTCGCAGTTCCTTCGAGTGCTCGACTACCCGACGGCGGCCGCGCTGTCCTTCATCCTCATGGCGATCGTGCTGATCATGGTCACCGTCTACATCCGCCGTGCGGGAACGGAGGACCTGGTCTGATGCGTTGGATCCGCCGGAACCTCGTCGCCATCGCGGGCCTGCTGACGCTCGCGTACATGATCCTGCCGAACATCGTCGTGATGGTGTTCTCGTTCAACAAGCCGAACGGGCGCTTCAACTACGCCTGGCAGCGCTTCTCCCTGGATGCCTGGAAGGACCCGTGCGGCGTCGCCGACCTGTGCGGCTCGCTGACCCTGTCGCTCCAGATCGCGGCCTGGGCCACCCTCGGCGCCACGATCCTCGGCGCGATGATCGCCTTCGCGCTGGTCCGCTACCGCTTCCGGGCGCGCGGCGCGATCAACTCGCTGATCTTCCTGCCGATGGCGATGCCCGAGGTCGTCATGGCCGCCTCGCTGCTCACCCTCTTCCTCAACATGGGGGCAGAGCTGGGCTTCTGGACGGTCCTGATCGCCCACATCATGTTCTGCCTGTCCTTCGTCGTCACCGCCGTCAAGGCACGCGTGATGTCGATGGACCCGCGCCTGGAGGAGGCCGCGCGCGACCTCTACGCCGGCCCCGTCCAGACCTTCGTACGGGTCACCCTGCCGATCGCCGCCCCCGGCATCGCCGCCGGAGCGCTGCTCGCCTTCGCGCTCTCGTTCGACGACTTCATCATCACCAACTTCAACGCGGGCTCGACCGTCACCTTCCCCATGTTCGTCTGGGGCTCGGCCCAGCGCGGCACGCCCGTTCAGATCAACGTCATCGGCACGGCGATGTTCGTCATCGCGGTACTGGTGGTCCTCGGCGGCCAGATCGCCGCCAACCGCCGCAAGAAAGCACAGCTCAGGTAGTCCCGCGATTCCATGGTTCCGTAAGGAGTTGGAAGACATGGCCCCAGTCGCCATGCGTACCGCTGCTCGATCTCTCTCCGACGCCCGGCCCGTCTCCTTCTGGCTGGACGACCCCGGCAAGCCCGCCGCCCTGCCCGCCCTCACCACCACCGAGACGTGCGACCTTCTCGTGGTGGGAGGCGGCTACAGCGGACTGTGGACCGCGCTCCTCGCCAAGGAGCGGGAGCCGGACCGGGACGTCGTACTCATCGAAGGCCGCGAGGTGGGCTGGGCCGCCTCGGGCCGCAACGGCGGCTTCTGCGCCGCCTCTCTCACCCACGGTCTGGGCAACGGGCTCGCCCGCTGGCCCGAGGAGCTGGGCACGCTGGAGCGGCTCGGCGAGCGCAACCTCGACGCCATCGAGGAGGCGGTCGCCCGCTACGCCCTCGACTGCGAGTTCGAGCGCAGCGGCGAGATCGACGTCGCCACCGAGCCGCACCAGCTCGACGAACTCGCCGCGATGTACGAGGAGGCCCGCCGGCTCGGTCTCGCCGACGGCCTGGAGCTCCTGGACCGGGACGCCGTCCGCGCGGAGGTCGACTCGCCGACCTTCCTCGGCGGCCTCTGGGACCGCCGGGGGGTCGCCATGCTCCACCCCGCCAAGCTGGCCTGGGGACTGAAGCGGGCCTGCCGGGACCTGGGCGTACGGATCTTCGAGAACACCCCCGGTCTCGAGCTGGTCCCCGTCGGCGCGGGGATGGGGGTGCGCACCCCGTACGGCAGGGTCGTCGCCCGCCGGGTCGCGCTCGGCACCAACGTCTTCCCGTCGCTGGTCAAGCGGGTGCGGCCCTACACCGTCCCGGTCTACGACTACGCCCTGACGACCGAACCGCTCACCCCGGAGCAGCTCGCCTCCGTCGGCTGGAAGAACCGGCAGGGGCTCGGCGACAGCGCCAACCGGTTCCACTACTTCCGGATCACCGCCGACCACCGGATCCTCTGGGGCGGCTTCGACGCGGTCTACCCCTTCGGGGGCCGCGTCAGCGCCGAGCTCGACCACCGCCCGCAGACGTACCTCACCCTCGCCGAGCACTTCTTCCGCTGCTTCCCGCAGCTGGAGGGAGTCCGCTTCAGCCACGCCTGGGGCGGCGCGATCGACACCTGCTCCCGCTTCTCCGCCTTCTTCGGCACGGCGTACCAGGGGAAGGTCGCGTACGCGGCCGGGTACACCGGCCTCGGAGTCGGCGCCACCCGCTTCGGTGGCGACGTGATGCTCGACCTGCTCGCGGGCGAGCGCACGGAACGCACCGAGCTGAAGATGGTCCGCTCCAAGCCGCTGCCCTTCCCGCCCGAGCCGATCGCCTGGGCCGGCATCGGCATCACCAAGTGGTCGCTGGCCCGCGCCGACGAGAACGGCGGCCGGCGCAATCTCTGGCTGAAGGCGATGGACCGCCTGGGCCTCGGCTTCGACAGCTGACCCGACCGCGTGGTGTGCGCCGGGGGTACGCCCCCGGCGCACACCACTTGATCATGGGGTGACCCCGGTTCACCACCATCGGGTGACCGAACCCGCGTCATGATCGTCGCCAACCCCGCTCTCTGGGTGTGGACAGCGCGTCCGCGTGGTCCGCACACGGAATGGAGGCCGTTGGCGATGAGTGGTTCCGGGGCCAGGCCCGCAGTGGAATGGCTGGTATCGGTGGCGCCGGATCCCGACGCCTGCCGGTGGGAATGGGAGCGCAACCCCCTCGGGGTCGCCCTGCTGCCCGCAGGCAGGCGCTGGGACGTTCTGATCCTGCCGGGGGAGCTCGGCCGCCCCACGCTCGACGTACTGTGCCGGCTGGTGGACCGGCCGGGCCCGGTCCTCAGCGACTTCGGCGACGCGCGGACGGGCTTCTTCGTGCCCCCGGGTACGGCCGCCGGCTGGCTCGGCACGGGGGTGCGCGGCGCGGGCCGCGGCAGCTGGGTCGTCGTGCCGTACCCGGGACGGGCGGCCGGGGGAGTGCGCTGGCTGGTGCCGCCGGACGGAAGCGGGCTCCTCAACGACGCCTCCCTGCTGGAACTGGCGATGCACGAAGCGGTGGGCCTACTGGCGAGGGAGGACGGGGAGACGGGCGGCCGGTGAACCCGGAGGTCAGTCCAGCACCTCGTCGAACAGCCGGGCCGGGGCCGTCCACGGCTCCGGCCCCGCCAGGCCGGCCAGCACCGCACGCAGATCCACCGGGACCGACCGCACCCGCGCCGCGACCGGCCCGTGCGGGCGCTGTACGGCGACCCGTTCACGCACCGCCGTGGCGCCGCCCGGATACAGCAGCACGCAGACCGGAGGCTCCGCACCGGGCAGCCGGCCCAGGGCCTGCGCGTACACGAACGCCTGGTACAGGTCCTCCGGCGCCAGCTTCCTCTCCCCGTACAGCTTGTACTTGACGTCCACGGGCAGCCCGAACGGCTCGCCTCCCCGCTCCCCGGACACCAGCAGATCGGGCCGCACCTCGCCGTAACTCCGCGCGGCCCGCTCGTCGTACAGCACCTCCCGCCGCCGGGGCTGCGCGGTCACCCGCAGCCCCGAACCCGCCGCGCCCCACTCCAGGAGCCGGGTCACGAACGCCTCGAACAACTGGTTCATGTCCACCAGGAAGGTCCGCGCGGAGAGCGGACCGGACGTGAAGAGGCCGTCGACGCCACCCCCGCGCAGCAGCAGCCCGGACCAGCGGTGCGCGGGCCGGTAGTGCTCGTTGTGCCGGTGGTACTCCAGAGCGGACAGAGCGGCCCGCACGTCCCCGGCCGGGGTCGGCGCGTGCCGCGCGAACTCGCTCGCGGCCCGCCGGGCACGGGCCCGCACGGACGCGGCGCGAGCCGTCCGCGCGGCCACGGCGAGCGCGGCCGCGCACAGCCGGTTGTCGGCGATGTCCGCGTCGTGCTCCCGGAAGCGGCAGGCCAGCCTGTCCAGCCGGCCGTGGTGGCGCAGCAGCTGGCGGTCGGGCAGGAGCCTGCCGCGCACCACGCGCAGGTCGTCCTCGACGGTCACGTAGTCGCGCCGGACCCCGTGCCGCAGAAGCCGCTCACCGTGCTCGACGACCATGAGGCACACCAGGTCGCGCAGGTTCGGCGCCCCTTCCCGGAACGCCCCGGGCGTGGGCAGCGGGTCGGGGACCCGGCTCCAGGCGTGGTCGAGCATCCGCAGGACGTCGAGATCCGTTCCGAGGTACTTCGGCCGGACGCGGATCTCGCAGCCGTCCAGCCGGACCACGCCCACGTACGAGGAGGCCGTCACCTCCAGCAGGTCACCCGCGAGCCGGCGGATCCGGAGCCGGGAGTCGAGAGCGCCGCCGGCCAGGAGCCGCCGGTCGGCGTCCGTGAGACGGACGCCCTCGAAGACCTCGGAGCCGTACTCGGTCAGTTCGCACACCCGCTCACCGGCCACCGGCGCCGACCTGCAGTTCGTCGTAGAGCAGGGAGAGGAGTCTCTCGTCGCCCACGTCCCTCAGGGTGTGGGCGACCGGGTCGACGAGTTCCTCGCCCAGGAACGCGGCGAGCAGGGTGTAGTCGTCGTAGGCGTACTCCTGGAGCAGCGGCAGGATCTCGCCCCTGATCACCGCAGCGAACTCGGCCGGGGTGGACACGGCCTCGCCGTCCGGCAGGAAGAAGGCGTGCCCTATCTGCTTCTCGCGGTCCAGATGGGTCCTGATGCGCCGGTTGAGCTCGTCGAGGAAGTCGGCGAGGTGCAGTTCTCCGACCCGGCGGCCCAGCAGCGGCCCCGAGTCCGGGAGGAGTTCGAGGAAGGTGAACCGGCGGCGGATCGCGGAGTCCAGCATCCTGATGGAACGGTCGGCGGTGTTCATCGTGCCGAGCAGCCGGACGTTCGGGGGAACGCGGAACGTCTCGCCGGTCAGCGGCAGGGTGACGGGCAGGCCGCGCTTGTCCTTCTCCAGAACCGTGACCAACTCGCCCAGGATGCGCGGGAGATCACCGCGGTTGAGCTCGTCGACGATCATCAGGTACAGCTGACCCGGGTCGGCCTCGGCGTGCGCGCAGACCCGCTTGAAGACGCCGGGCACCGGTTCCAGGCTGAACCCCGAGTCCCCCTTGACGGGCCGCAGGCCCTCGACGAAGTCCTCGTAGCCGTAGCTCGGATGGAAGGTGACCATCGTCAGCCGCCCCGACCGGGTCAGCGCCTCCAGGGTCGCGGCGAACTCCTTGCTGCCGGGCTCCGCGAGCGGATCCACCGCCGCCAGGTCCTCCGAGAGCTCGCCCAGCCGGCGCACGGCGTACCGCAGCGCGTGGTACGTCTTCCCCGTGCCGGGCGGGCCGAAGAGCACCGCCTGGCCGCGCCGCTCCAGGGCGTCGTCGATGCGCTGGAGACCGTCGTCGAGCGGCGGGATCTCCGCGTCCGCCGCGTCCCGCGCGATCTCGTCGGCCATGTCGGAGAGATGCGCCGTGAGCGGTGCGCCGGCCAGCGCCTGGATCCGCTTCCAGAGCGCCGACGGCACCTCCGAGACGGTCCTGACCCCCCAGTCGGCCACCGGCTGGGCCAGCGTGCCCGCGTATCCCTCGTCCCACTCGACCGCGACCGTGTGCGGGGTCTCGCCGAACTCCGGCCGCCAGGCGTAGCCGCCGCCGACGACCTTGCCGACCGCGAGGACCTCGCTCCTGCCGTGGGCCGCCACCACGCGGTCGCCCAGGCGCAGGTCGAGCAGCTGCCACACCTCGGCGGCCTGGGCGGCGAGCCGGTGCGGGGGTGTTCCGTCGAGAGCGTAGGCGTCCGCGTACGCGGCCTGGAACTCGTCCAGGTCGGCGTACCGGTGCAGATCGCCGACCCGGTCGCCGTGGACGGCGATCAGGCCCCCGTCGAGGAAGGCGGGCCAGTGCTCGATGAGAGAGCCCGTCCCGATCTTGAGCACGCGCGCCGCGGACCGGCGCACGGGCGCCCACCAGTCGAGGAAGTACCAGACGAGCTGGGGCGGCCAGCCCTCGAACCGGGGGTCCCGGTCCACCAGGGATTTGAGCAGCTCCTTGCGGGCGAAGGGCTGGAGCCCGGCCGAGGTCCCGGGCGCGAGACGGTCCAGATAGTGCTGGGTGAAACTGTCGGCGTAGACCGGCAGCGTCGCCTCGGGCGCGTAGATCCGCAGGGTCTTGGCGATCACCGTGATGCCGGAGCGGACGGCGGGCAGGTCGTCGATGTCCCGGACGCGGCCCTGGCGAGCGGCCTCGACGGCGGAGACGATCCCGGCGCGGACCTCCTCCCACGCCTCGGTGACGTCTCCGTACCGCTTGTCGTGCCACCAGGCGCCGTTGTTCTGCCGGTAGACCAGGTGCTTCTTGGCCGTACCGCCGGTGATGCTGCCCAGCGCCTTGCTGCCGAACTCCAGGGCGTGGCTGTAGACCTGGCCGGGGGCGTCCGGCTGGCCCAGGGCGTAGCGGTCGAGGGACAGCTTCGGCCAGTCCTCCCAGGGGAACGCGGCCCGGATCGCCTCGGCCTCGCGGTCGGCCGCCTCGACGGCGGCCTGGTGGCGTTCACGGTCGAACACGCGCAGCGCGTCGTCGACGGGCCAGTACGGCAGGGTCTCGGCGTGGCTCTCCGCGACGGGGCGCAGAGCGCACGAGCAGACCCCCGTGACCAGCCGGTTCTGCCCGTTGCGCAGACCGATGGAGAGCGCGTACGCGGCCGGGTCCGCGGCGTCGAGCAGCCGCCGCCACAGCAGACCGTCCCGGTCGGGGTGGCGTGGCAGCGTCCCCGAGTCGGTCAGATGCGTACAGGACGGATCGTGGTGGATCTTGCTGCCGTGTCCGGGCAGGATCACCTCGCCGCCCGACGGATTCAGTTCGTACGGCCGTCCCTCGACCGTGACGGCGCAGCGCCCCCGCTCGTCCCCCATGTCCCCTCCCTCTGCCGGTCCTCCGGCGAACGTCGACCGTATCGCGCGGCGACGACAGGCCACCGCAGAAGGGGCAGACACAGGGCGACCGAGGCCACCACGTCCAGGGGCCAGTGGTAGCCGCGCAGCACCAGTCCGGTCCCCGTAGCCGCCGTCAGCGCGGCCGCGACGGGGATCAGACGGTTCGACAAGAGGAACGCCGCGCCGACGTACGCCACCATCGCCGTCGCCGTGTGGCCCGACGGGTAGTAGCCCGCGGCCCACGGTTCCAGGGGGCCCGGGCGGGCCGTCCACTCCTTGAGCGGGATGACCAGGAGCGGTACGAGAGCCATCGCCGCGCCCGCGTACAGGGCCGCCGCACGCCGGCCGCGCCATGCCGCGTACGCCATCGCGCAGCCGAGGACGGGGAGGGCGACCGCCATCTCGCCCAGGTCCGCGCCGAGTTCGGAGAGCCCGCGCGGAACGGTGCCGACGACGGAGCGGGAGGCGCGTTCGTCCCACCGGACCAGCGGCCCTTCGACGAGGACCTGCCAGGTGACGAGGGCGAGGAGGAGGAGCGCCGAGAAGACAGCCGGCCTCCCCGGAACAGGGGGGGTGGTTCCGGGGAGGCCGCCTTGACCGGGCTGCCGCGCGCCCCGGGGGGTGTGGGGCGGGCGGCCATCCGATCGGTGAGGAGTTCCGGAGCCGAAGGCTCCAGCGGTGTGCGCGAAGGCACGGTCAAGGCGGGGCTGGGGAGGCTCCGCCCTGTTGTCGCCCGCGGTGCCCTGCGAGCGGGGTGTTTCTCTCATCTGCGGAAACCGTACGGCACGGAAAGGGGGGCCGACAGCGGGATCTCCATCCCGCCATCGGCCCCCCACACGTTCTTCACAGGAGGTGTCGTACGCCTGGATTCCGGCGGACGCGTCAGATGCCGGCGAACGCGTTCTCGATGATGTCGAGGCCCTCGTTCAGCAGGTCCTCGCCGATCACCAGCGGCGGCAGGAAGCGCAGCACGTTGCCGTAGGTGCCACAGGTCAGTACGAGCAGGCCCTCGGCGTGGCAGGCCTTCGCCAGCGCGCCGGCGGCCTCCGGGTGGGGCTCCTTGGTCGCCCGGTCCTTCACCAGCTCGATGGCGATCATGGCGCCACGGCCGCGGATGTCGCCGATCGCGTCGAACTTCTCGGCCATCGCCGACAGGCGCGCCTTCATGACCGACTCGATGTTCTTCGCCTTGGCGTTGAGGTCGAGCTCCTTCATCGTCTCGATGGAGCCCAGCGCACCGGCGCAGGCCACCGGGTTGCCGCCGTAGGTGCCGCCCAGACCGCCGCCGTGCACGGAGTCCATGATCTCGGCGCGGCCGGTGACGGCGGCGAGCGGCAGGCCGCCCGCGATGCCCTTGGCGGTCGTGATCAGGTCCGGGACGATGCCCTCGTCCTCGCAGGCGAACCACTGGCCGGTACGGCAGAAGCCGGACTGGATCTCGTCCGCGACGAAGACGATGCCGTTGTCGTTGGCGAACTTCACGATCGCCGGCAGGAAGCCCTTGGCCGGCTCGATGAAGCCGCCCTCACCGAGGACGGGCTCGATGATGATCGCGGCGACGTTGTCGGCGCCGATCTGCTTGCTGATCTGGTCGATCGCCTGGGCCGCGGCCTCGGGACCGCAGTTCTCGGCGCCGGTGGGCCAGCGGTAGCCGTAGGCGACCGGCACGCGGTAGACCTCGGGCGCGAACGGACCGAAGCCCTGCTTGTACGGCATGTTCTTCGAGGTCAGCGCCATCGTCAGGTTCGTGCGGCCGTGGTAGCCGTGGTCGAAGACGACGACCGCCTGGCGCTTGGTGTACGAACGGGCGATCTTGACCGCGTTCTCGACGGCCTCGGCGCCGGAGTTGAACAGCGCGGACTTCTTGGCGTGGTCGCCCGGGGTCAGCTCGGCCAGCGCCTCGCAGACCTCGACGTAACCCTCGTACGGCGTGACCATGAAACAGGTGTGCGTGAAGTCGGCGAGCTGCGCGGCGGCGCGGCGGACCACGGCCTCGGCGGAGGCGCCGACGGAGGTCACGGCGATGCCGGAGCCGAAGTCGATCAGACGGTTGCCGTCGACGTCCTCGATGATGCCGCCGCCGGCCTTGGCCGTGAAGACGGGCAGCACGGAGCCCACGCCGCCGGCCACGGCGTCGAGGCGGCGGGCCTGAAGCTCCTGCGACTTCGGACCGGGAATGGCGGTGACGACGCGCCGCTCCTGCGGGACAGCGTTCATGCGGGGCTCCTGGGATGTTCGGGACGCACTGGTGGTCTCTTCGCAGGCTAGGCGTGGGGGAGGGGGGTGGGCATGCGCCGATAGGGAGTGTTGCGTGGTCGGTCGTTGTCCGCCACGGACATAGGCGCGTGGCGACGACACCGACGCGAGTCGCTGAACTCACTCCCGTGGGGGCACTAGATTGACCGTGCACAGACGGGCGTGGCTGGTCAGGGGGCAGCGGTTCATGGAATCCGAAGGCACATACGACGCGCGCGGCACACGGCCCGATGCGGTGCCACGCCCGGCGGCGCCACCACACCTCCCGCCCGCCGCCCCGGCCGGACCGCCACCGCCGGCGGGGCCGCCGTCGTACGGCGCCGCGGAGCCGGGTTCGCACGGGCCCGCGGGGCTGCCTTCGCAGGGGCCCGCGCAGCCGGGGCCCTCTGCTGGGCAGCCCTCGTACGGGCCTGCGGGAACGCGTCCGCCCACTGGACCAGGTCCGTCCGCCGGACCTGGTCCGTCCGCCGGACCTGGTCCGTCCGCCGGCCCCGGTCCTTCCGCGTCCGGCGGGGCGCCCTCGCGTCCGCTCGCCTCCGCGCCCGCCGGTTCGCCCGCGATGCCGCTCCACGCGCCCACCACCCGCCCGGCCGTCGCCGACTGGCTGCGCGTGCCGCGACCGGCCGCCGCCCCCGGTGTCTGGCGGCTCGGCCACCGCGAGCGGCCCGCCGAGGAACCGGACCTCGTCCCCGGCCGCCAGCTGCTCACCGGCGCCTTCATCGCCTACCTCTGCGGCTGGCTGCTCTGGTCACTGCTCTTCAACGGCTACCTCGAAGGGTGGTGGATCTTCGTCGACGACTGGTGGCTGCTGCCGATGACCCTGCTCGTGCCCGACTCCTGGCAGTCGGTGCACAGCCCCCGGATCCACCTCTTCGTCGCCGCGACCTACCTCTGGAACGCGATCGTCCTCTCCCTGCTCGCCGTCGGCTTCGGGCGGATCGGCAACTGGCGTGAGGTGTGGCAGCGCTACGGCGTGCCGCTGTGGCCCCTGTTCGTGCTCGTGCAGGGCGTCTGGCAGGAGATGCCCCGCGACCGGGAGACCTGGCTGACCTGGACCTCCAACGTCTACTACGTCCTGCTCGCCGCCGCCGTCGCCGCCGCCGTGACGCGGGTCGGCACCTGGCCGGCCGTCCGCCGGCGCCTGGGAACGTCCGACCCGGCCGCCGAGGCGGCGGCCCCGCCCGCCGCCGACCCCGTGGAGTGGCCCGAGCTGCGCGAGGCCGGGCTCACCGAGGCCGCGAGCACCCTCGCCGACGCCACCCGCCGAGGCGTCCTCGGCGACGTCGACTACGCCCGGATCCGGCGTGCCTGGCAGGGCGTACGGACCCGGCCCGAGCGGCTCGCCGCCTTCGACGACGCCGTGCGCACCCGGGGCGCCGCCGCCTGCGCCCACCCCTCCGGCCTCCGCGACCTGCCCGTCCGTACCGCCACCCACGACCTGGCCACCGCGCAGGTACGCATCGGCACCGCCGCCGACCACCCGCGCAACCCGTACGCGCGCCGCACCACCGGCGTCGCCCTGGAGCCCGGCTTGCTGGGCACCTCGCTGCTCGCCGTCGGCCCCGCCGGGTCCGGCAAGACCGTGCGTCTCGTACGGCCCGTCGTCGAGTCGCTCTGTCTGCAGGCGCTGGCCAACCGGGCGGCCGTCGTCGCCGTCACCGCCCACGGCACCGCCCTCGGCCCCGACGACTCCTTCGACGCCGTCGTCTCCGTCGGCCGCGCCGACTCCACCCACGACCTCGACCTGTACGGCGGCGCCGACGACCCCGACGAGGCCGCCCGGGTCCTCGCCGAGGCGCTCGTCGGGGACCTCGTCGCCGACAGCCGCCGGGCCGCCACCGCGCTCGCCCAGCTCCTCGGGCCGTTCCACAGCGCGTACGGGCGCTTCCCGGCCGTTCCCGAGCTGCGCGAGCTGCTCGCCGGGTCACCGGAGGCGACCGCCGCGCTGCGCCGGGCCGTCGCCGGTGACCCGGCCCAGCTGCGCGAGCTCGACGCCCGCGCCCGCCAGGCCGAACGCGCCGACGACGTCGCCGTGCTGCTCGCCGAGCGGATCGCCTTCCTCGACCGGCCGGCCTTCGCGCGGTTCTTCCGTACGGATACGGAGGGGCCGCGGCGGCAGTTCTCCCTCCGGGCCGTCGAACACCCGCTCAGGGTCCGCGTCGACCTGCCCGAACGGGGCCACGCCGAAGCCTCCCGGATCGTCTCCCGGCTGCTGCTCGCCCAGTTCGCCGAGGCCGCCCTCGCCCGCCGCGACCGGTCGCTGTTCGCCTGTCTGGTCCTCGACGACGCCTCGTACACCGTCACCGCCGACTCGGTGCGGGCGGTGCAGCGGCTGCGCTCGGCCAACGCCGGTGTCGTCCTCGCGCTGCGCAGCCTGGAGGACGTGCCCGAGGCGCTGCGCGGCCCGCTGCTCGGCGCGGTCGGCTGCCGGATGGCGTTCGCGGGGATCGCGCACTGGGACGGAGGACGGTTCGCCGAGACGTGGGGCACCGAATGGGTGCAGACGCGGGACGTCACCAACCGGCAGATCATCTCCGACGAGCCCCTCACCAAGGCCCTGCACTTCATGCGGCGCGTGGTGACCGGCAAGGCGGCGACGGCGGAGGCCGTGACCGTACGCGAGGTGGAGCGCGAGCGGTGGTCGGCCTCCGACCTGGCGCACGCCGTCCCGGCCGGGCACGCGGTGCTCTCCCTGACCGATGTGCGGGGCGAGCACACGCCACCGCTCCTGGTGGAGCTGCGGAGCTGACGCCCTCGAGCGCCGGGCTGACGCCGGAGCCGGCGGCTTCAAGGGCGGAGGCGACGCCGCGAGCCGACGCGCCGGGCAGTGGGCCCTGGCACAATCGGGGGCGCCGCTCGGCTGAGCGGCCCTCCCCTCGCTCAAAGGTCCGACGGTCCCCAATGCCGCCCACGCTCGCCTCCCTCGTCCAGCACTCGGCGCTCAAGCTCACCGTCCGAGCCGGTGAGGACCGCCTCGACACCCCCGTGCGCTGGGCCCATGTCAGTGAGCTCACCGACCCCGTCCCCTACATGGAGGGCGGCGAACTGCTGCTCACCACCGCGCTCACCCTCGACGCCGAGGACCCCGAGGCGATGCACCGCTATGTGCGGCGGCTGCTCGCCGCCGGGGTGGTGGGGCTCGGATTCGCGATCGGCGTCAACTACGAGGACATCCCGGGGGCGCTCCTCGAGGCGGCACGGGCCGAGGGCCTGCCCCTCCTGGAGGTGCCGCGGCGGACGCCGTTCCTGGCGATCAGCAAGGCGGTGTCGGCGGCCATCGCGGCGGACCAGTACCGGGCCGTGACCGCCGGCTTCGAGGCGCAGCGCGAACTCACCCGGGCGGCGCTCGCCGAAGGGCCGGACGCGGTGGTGGCCCGGCTCGCGGCGCATGTGGACGGGTGGGCGGCGCTGTACGACACCTCGGGCACGGTCCTCGCCGTGTCACCCGAGTGGGCGGCGCGCCGGGCCGCGCGGTTGACGCCCGACGTCGAGCGGCTGCGGGAACGTCCCGCGCCGGCGAGCGCGGTGGTCGGCGGCACGGACGACCGGGTCGAGCTGCAGTCCCTCGGGACGGGGCGGCGGGTCCGGGGCGCGCTGGCGGTCGGGACGGGGGCGCCGCTCGGGACGGCGGAACGGTACGCCGTGCACTCCGCGATCGCCCTGCTGACGCTCACGACCGAGCGCTCCCGCTCGCTCCAGGCGGCCGAGGGGCGGCTGGGCGCGGCGGTGCTGCGGATGATGCTCTCGGGGCAGCCGGACCACGCGCGAGCCGTGGCGGGCGACCTGTACGGCGGGCTCCTCGACGCGCCCTTCCGCCTGCTGATCGCGGAGCCGGCGACGGGCGAGCCGGAGGGCGAAGCGCCGCTTCCGGTGCTCGCGGAGGCGCTGGAGTCGGCGGCGGCCCGGGCGGGCGAGACGGTCCTCGCGGTGCCGGAGGGCGAGGAGCGGCTGCTCGTCCTCGCCACCGACGGCGGAGCGGTCGTCACGGCGTGCGAGGCGTACGCCGAGCGGGAGGCGGAGGAGGCCGGGGTCGTCGTCGGGCTCTCGGCGCCGACGGGCCCCATCGCGGCGGCGGCCGCGTACAAGCAGGCCGAACAGGCCCTGTCGGTGGCGCGGCGGCGTGGCCGGGCCCTGGTGGAGCACGAGGACCTGGCGGCGGGCTCGATCCTGCCGCTGCTCGCCGACGACGCGGTACGGGCCTTCGCCGACGGCATGCTCCGCGCCCTCCACGAGCACGACGCCACGGGCCGCGGCGACCTCGTCGCCTCCCTGCGCGCCTGGCTCTCCCGCCACGGCCAGTGGGACGCGGCCGCCGCCGACCTGGGCGTGCACCGCCACACCCTGCGCTACCGCATGCGCCGGGTGGAGGAGATCCTCGGCCGCTCCCTCGACGACCCGGACGTCCGCATGGAGCTCTGGCTGGCCCTGAAGGCGACGGGCGGCGACACGCCGGGCGCCTCCTCAGCCTCGTAGGCCGCGTCCGGGCGGGGTGCCCGGGGGAGCGGAGCGACGACCCGTGCGGCGCCGCGGCCGAAACCCGCCTCACCTGCCCGCTCGCGGGCAAATTCCTTGGTCATCAGCTCCGCGATTCCCTAATCTCCTGAGCATGCCAAGCCCCGCCGTCGAACCGGCCTCCGAGGTCCAGACGTCCGCCTCCGCCTCCCCCGGCACCCCCGCCCGCACGCCCCGCCGGATCTCCGGTGCCGTGTGGGCCGCCCTCGGGATCGTGTACGTCGTCTGGGGGTCCACGTACCTCGGCATCCGGATCGTCGTCGAGACGATGCCCCCGTTCCTCTCCGCCGGCGCCCGCTTCGTCACCGCCGGGCTGATCCTCGCCGGGCTCATCGCCTGGCGGCGCGGCCCCGCCGCCCTGAAGGTGACCCGCAGGCAGCTCGCCTCGGCCGTCGTCGTCGGCCTGCTGCTGATCCTCGGCGGCAACGGCCTCGTCGTGCTCGCCGAGACCTCCATCCCGTCCGGCCTCGCCGCCCTGCTCATCGCCGTCGTGCCCGCCTGGGTCGTCCTGCTGCGGACCGCGTCGGGCGAGCGCCCCGGCGGGTCCGCCGTGCTCGGCGTCCTCCTCGGCCTCGCCGGCCTCGCCGTGCTCACGCTCCCCGGCCTCAGCGGCGACGTCCACCTCGGCGGCGTCCTCCTCGTGATCCTCGCCGCCCTGCTGTGGTCCGTCGGCTCCTTCTCGTCCGGCCGGATCCCGATGCCGTCCAACCCCTTCACCGCCAGCGCGTACGAGATGATCGCCGGCGGTCTCGGCGGCATCGTCGTCGGCCTGGTCCGCGGCGAACAGCACGGCCTCGACCTGTCCGCCCTCTCCACCCGCTCCTGGGTCGCGCTCGCCTACCTCGTCCTCTTCGGCTCGCTGATCGGGTTCACGGCCTACGCGTGGCTGCTCCAGAGCGCACCGCTGTCGCTCGCCGCCACCTACGCCTACGTCAACCCCGTCGTCGCCGTCCTCCTCGGCGCCCTCGTCCTCAACGAGGCCCTGACCTGGCCGATCGCCCTCGGCGGCGGCATCGTCGTCGCGGGCGTCTGCCTCATCGTCTCCACCGAGCGACGGTCGTGACCACGCTCTTCCTCCAAACCGTCAGGGCCGCCACCCCTCACCACTCCACAGCGGACAAACCACACGCCGCCCCCTCGGCCCTACCGTGGCACGCAGACACGTCAGCGACCCCACTGACGGCACGACACCACCGATACGAAAGGGCCGGGACGCAATGACTGCCACCCACGCCTTCTGGCTCGCCGGCCGCGAGGCCACCGGCGAGGCCACCTTCGACGTCACCTCCCCCTGGGACGGCCGTCTCGTCGGCAAGGTGAGCGTTCCCACCGAGGCCCAGGTCGAGGAGGCCGTCGCCGCCGCGCACGCCATCGTCGACGAGTTCGCCGCCACCCCGGCACACGTGCGCGCCGCCGCCCTCGACCACGTATCGAAGCGTCTCGCCGAGCGCACCGAGGAGATCGCCCAGCTGATCTCCGCCGAGAACGGCAAGCCCATCAAGTGGGCGCGCGGCGAGGTCGGCCGCGCCGTCTCCGTCTTCCGCTTCGCCGCCGAGGAGGCCCGCCGGTTCAACGGCGGCGAGGCCCAGCGCCTCGACACCGACGCCGGCGGTGTCGGCCGGCTGGCCCTGACCCGCCGTATGCCCAAGGGTGTCGTCCTCGGTATCGCGCCGTTCAACTTCCCGCTGAACCTCAGCGCCCACAAGGTCGCCCCGGCCATCGCCGTCGGCGCCCCGATCATCCTCAAGCCGGCCCCGGCCACCCCCATCTCGTCCCTGATCCTGGGCGAGCTGCTGGCCGAGACCGACCTGCCGGCCGGCTCCTGGTCCGTCCTGACCGTTCCGAACGACCGGATGCCGGCCCTCGTCCAGGACGAGCGCCTCCCCGTCATCTCCTTCACCGGTTCCGACAAGGTCGGCTACGCCATCCAGCAGTCGGTGCCGCACAAGCACTGCACCCTGGAGCTGGGCGGCAACGCCGCGGCCGTCGTCCTCGGCGACTGGGCCTCCGAGGCCGACCTGGACTGGGCGGCGACCCGTATCGCCACCTTCTCCAACTACCAGGGCGGCCAGTCCTGCATCTCCGTGCAGCGCGTGATCGCCGACGCGTCGGTCTACGACCGGCTCGTCCCGAAGATCGTCGCCGCCGTCGAGGCGCAGGGCACCGGCGACCCGTCGGACGACACCACCGACGTCGGCCCGCTCGTCAGCGAGGACGCGGCCAAGCGCGTCGAGTCCTGGGTGGACGAGGCCGTGAAGGACGGCGCGACCCTCCTCACCGGCGGCAAGCGCGACGGCGCCACCTACGCCCCGACCGTGCTCGCCGACCTGCCGGCCGGCACCACCCTGGCCTGCGAGGAGGTCTTCGGACCGGTCCTCACCATCAAGAAGGTCGACGGCGAGGCCGAGGCCTTCGCCGAGGTCAACAACTCCAAGTTCGGCCTCCAGGCCGGCGTCTTCACCCACGACCTCCAGACCGCCTTCCGCGCCCACCGCGCGCTGGAGGTCGGCGGCGTGGTCGTCGGCGACGTCCCGTCCTACCGCGCCGACCAGATGCCGTACGGCGGCGTCAAGCAGTCCGGCGTGGGCCGCGAGGGCGTCAAGTACGCCATGGACGACTACACCTACGAGCGCGTCCTGGTCCTCACGGGCCTCGCGCTGTAACCCGTACCCCACCTGTACGGACCAAGACCGGCGGCCGGAGCCCACTGTGCGGGGGCTCCGGCCGTCTCCCTTGTCCAAGCTCTGACCTGCGAGAAACGTCGGATCTTGGCTGAACCTCGTGAACGCGTGGGAACACCGGCCCAGTGGTCTTGGCCAAGGTGATCGTGCTTCCGCGAGCGGTCGCTACGCCCCACGCGCGCCGGAAGCCGCATCCTGCAACTCTTGGCGCAGTCCATGTGTGCCCACCGCTGCTAAGGCCCACAGGGCGCTGATGGATTGCGCATGCCCCCACGGCGGCCTCGACGTCTCCGGTGGCAGGAAGGGCACGACAGCCACGCCCGCGTCCGAGAAGGCACGGTGCTCGACGTAGCGCATGCCGCCGCGGCCACACAGGTACGTTCTGCTGCGCATAGCCACGGTGAGGTCCGCGAGGCGTGTGGATCGGCCGGCGCGAGCGGTCAGTGCGCTGCTTCGGACGACGGTCCCGGACCACCCCACGGCCGCCAGGAGCGCCAACGTGGACGCCTCTGCGACAGAGGCCGTCCGCTTCGTGGAATCGAACTCCTCCAGTACCCACTCCACGACCGCCTTTACAGTGGGCCAGTTCGAGCTTCGCCCGTACAACTGGTGCGTGAGCTGCTGGACCCGCCGACGGCAGCGTTCGGGATCGGCAAGCTGCGCGTCGCGGATCAGCGTGCTGCGACCTTGAGGCAGGTGGGTGGCCAGAGACAGCCACCGCCCGTCGCCGGGGTCTTCAAGGCTGGTCAGCCGGGTGCGGTGCTGATAGTCCCGGCGGGCGAACTGGACGTCGTCCAGGACGATCCACACGTCCGAGGCGAACAGCTTCGCCAGCGTGGACAGCCGTGGGAGGAAGTTCGGCTGGTGGATCGCGCACACCGCCCCCGGAGGGGCGGTGACGGTGTCAGGAGCTGATGAGCCTGCTGTCGAAGCCGGCGCGCAGCAGGCGCTCGTACGCGTCATGGACATCCCCCGGTACGTCCTGCTCGAGGGCGAAGCCGAGCGCCGGGTACTCGATGACCCGTTGCAGGTCGCCCACGAGCATGTCCACGACGAGCTTCTCGTCGCCGATGGACTTGATGTAGTCGTCGAACTCCAGCGGCTCGGAGGCGCAGACGACCTCTACCTCCGGCCAGAGCTTGCGGCACGTGGCGTATGAGCGGCGCTCCATGTACGGCTTGGAGATCAGGAGCAGCGACTCCACCTCTACGCCGGCCTCGCGCAGCACCTCTCGGGACAGCGTGATGTTCTGGCCGGTGTTGCCGGCCTTGGTCTCCAGCAAGATCGCCTCGTCGGGCACGCCCAGGTCGAGGGCGTGCTCGCGGTAGTGGACCGCCTCGCCGCGCGGGAAGCGGGCCGCCGTGGTCGGGCTGTTTCCGCCGCTGAAGACGACGACGGGGAACAGGCCGGCGCCGTAGAGGTCGGCGGTGGCGGTGGCGACACCGAGATCGTGGCTGCCCAGGCCGATGGCCGCCGAGCAGGGGCGTACCTCGTGGCCCATCTGGTGATAGCGCCAGATCAGCACGGCGTCGTTCCACTGCTCGTCGGTGATGGTGCGCTCTGCGTGGTCCGCCACGGGGACTCCCTCGATCATCGCTGCCTTCACCTCGACACGAGGGTCCGCGGGTCGTCGTACGACCGCCGGATTCCCTCAATGCTGCGGAGCTGGTGGCTCAGGCCGTGCTGGGAGGCCATGCGCGCCGCGTCGTCGAGGACGGTCAACCCATCATCGCGGGTGGCCGGGTCGGACAGAAGGATGTGCGAGTACGCGGTGTCCAGCCGGACGCGCTGCATGGGGGAGTCGACGGATCCGGTCGAGCGGGCGATGTCGATGTAGTGCAGCGCCTGACCGAGCTCGGCGGCCCCGCGATGTGCCAAGGCGAGCTTCTGGTGGGCGACCGACCAGTCCTCGGGCTCGCCCAGCTCCTCGAAGTCCCTGATCGCGGAACGCATGACCTTGGTGGCGTACTCGTTGTCGCCGTGCTTGCTGAGGGCTGTGCCCACCCACAGACGGGCGCGGGCCCGGTCGCGGTGGCTGAGACGGTCGTCAGTGGCCAACTGCTCGTACTGGCGTGCCGAGGCTTCGAGCTGCCCGGCCATCTCCGTGACCACGCCGAGGGAGAGTTCGATCTGTGCCGTGCGTCGCGGGATGGCCAGGTCGTGGAACAGGCGGTGAGCTCGCAGATAGGAGTGGCGCGCGGAGAGCGGACCGAGGATGGCGCCCTGGTCGCGCTGTAAGTCACCGAGGAGGACGAGGGAACGGCCGTATAGATAGGCGCCCTTGTCGTCGAGGCCGCGCGGCTCGTGGCGGCCCAGCCACCTGTTCAGCAGGTCCGAGGCGAAGGTAAACCGCTGGTGACTGAGGCAGATGATGGCGCGGTCGATGTCCTCCGTCCATGCCTCGTGATCCACGGACGGGGCGGTCCGCCGGCCGCGCAACACCTTCTCGAAGCGCGCGTGCGCAGCCTCGTCGGCGCGGGCGAGAGCGGTGTCGAGGATGGCCTGTGTGTCGGGGCGCGGGTGGGTGTCCGCACCGTGCTTCTCCCACTTGGCCACGGTGCGCAGCGCCACGCCCAGGTGCTCGGCGAAGGCGCGGGTGCTCATCCGGAGTGCCGAGCGCAGTGCTTTGGCCTCTCGGCCGGTCCATTGCTGCACGTTGACCACGGGCTGCCTCCCTCCGCCGCGTATCGAAGCACGCCGAGTGCACGCGAGGGGCGGGAAGTGCAACGGAAGTACAACAGACGGTCATTTCGAGGCCGTTCAGTCACCGGGACGCTCAATGCATGGAACCCATCACGGAACACCGCGAGGTCGGTGAGGTCCACGTCTACGGCTACCTGCGCCATACGAATGGCTCGGCGGCCCGCCACACGGCCCTGGTCGACTCCCTCGCCGAATACTGCCTCCAGCACGAGTTGACGCTGCACGGCTTCTTCACCGAGCGCGAGGCGACCACGAACCCGCTTGCCCCGGCCTTCGTCGGCCTCCTCGACGTCCTCGCCCTGGCCGGCACCTACGGAGTGGTCGTGCCCTCGCGTAGCCACCTGGGGCCGAAGGGGCTCGCTGCCGAGCGCGGGCGCCGCATCGAGAAGGCCAGGGCCTGCCTGATCGTCGTCCGGGGAAGCAGCCCCCGACCTGGCAGGAAGCGTCCGGTCGAGGCCCGGCCGGTCGTCCGGCAACGCGGAGGTGTCTGATGTCCCTCCGCGATTCCCTGAGGAGCGCCGCCCAGGTCGACAAGTTCCCCGACCTCCGCCTCCTTCCTCTCGGCCAGGACTGGGACGCGGTGCGGGTGTCGGCGGAGACGGGCTTCTTCACACTCGCCCGGCTCCGGGCAGCCGAGGAGGGACTCGGCCCCGTGCTGTACGACCGCCTGAGCCAGCGCCTGTACTTCTCCGTACCCACCGGGAGTGGAAGCCTCTGGCAGGACCTGCCCGTGCGCGTGCTGAGCGTCGGCGCCTGGCTCGTGGCCCCGGACCCGAACTGCTTGGACGGCCACACCGGCGGATGGTGCGAGCTGCCCGATGACGAAACGCTCACCGACCCCGCCGCGCTCCGCCGCGCCCTGGAGCAACAGCACACCGACCCCGTGCGCCACCTCACCGCCGTACCGGAGGAGACACCGCCATGGACACCCTGGAACGGGCCCGTCTCGACACGTACTTCGAGCGCATCGCCCGACGGTTCACGCCCGCTGAGCGCCCTGCCTCGGTCCTGATCACACACGTGCTGCCCGAGCGGCCGGCCTTCGTCCGCGGCGTGGGCACGGTCACCGACCTGCGGACCGTCCTGCCCAAGCCGAAGTCTGTCGACCCGCACGCCCTGCGCAAGATCGAGGACGACGGGTACAGCTGCGCCGAACTGTCCCGCGAGCTGTTCACCGACCCCGACCGGGCGCTCGGCTTCCTGGAGGCACGGGCCGCAGGCCGACCGGTCGTCCTGCTCGACGTCGGCGGCTACTTCGCCCACACGCTCGGCGCGCTCTGCGACCGCTTCTCCGGCCAGATCCTCGGCGTCGTCGAGGACACGGAGAACGGCCACCGCCGGTACGCCGAACTCGGCAAGCTGCCCTGTCCGGTCGTCTCCGTGGCCCGCTCGCCGCTGAAGGATCCCGAGGACTACCTCGTCGGTCAGTCGATCGTCTTCTCGACCGAGGCGCTCATGCGCTCCCGTGGCGACATCCTGATCGGCCGCTCTGCCCTCGTGGTCGGCTTTGGAAAGCTCGGATCAAGTATCGCCCGCCTGCTCCACGGCAAGGGCGTACACGTCACCGTCCACGACATCGACCCGGTCAAGCGCACCCAGGCCCTCTCACAGGGCTTCGCGGTGACCTCCGACCGCGATGCCAGCCTCGCCGAGGCTGGCATCGTCCTGTGCGCCACCGGCTCCCTGGCACTCCGGGGCCAGGACTTCCCGAGGCTGCGCGTCGGCGCCTACGTCGCCACGGTGACCAGCAGCGAGGACGAGCTCGACCTCGCAGGGCTGCCGCCGATCTATCAGCGCGTCCACGTCGGCGAGCACGTCACCCGCTACCTGACCGCCGACCACCACTTCGACCTGCTCAACGGCGGCAACGCCGTCAACTTCCTGCACGGCGCCAGCGTGGGTCCGTTCATCTTCCTCGTCCAGGCCGAGATACTCGCCGCCTCCGCCGCCCTCGCACGCGGCGGCTTGGAGCCCGGCATGCACGAGATCAGCCCCACCGACCGCGCCGCCATCGCCGCGACGTGGCTCGACCACTTCCACCACTGAGGAGACGCCTTGCCCATCAAGCCCGACCAAATCCGCGAAACGCTCTACGAGTACCTCGACGCACATCCCGACGAGAAGTGGCGCCTCTCACTCATCGGCGAACTGCTCGACGCCGACCACGACGTCACCAGCCGCAAGACCTTCGACGGCCACCTCACCGCCGGAGCGATCCTCGCCGACCCCGCTGGCCGCGTCCTCCTGATCAAGCACCGCGCGCTGAACCGGTGGCTGCTCCCCGGCGGCCACCTGGAGCGCCAGGACGAGAGCCTCCTCGAAGCCGCACAGCGCGAGCTCACCGAGGAGACCGGCATCCCAGTCTCGGCGGTCATCCCCGTCGGCCACCGCCCCCTCCACGTCGACGCCCACCACATCCCCGCGAACCCGGCCAAGGACGAGCCGAGCCACCGTCACTTCGACTTCCGCTTCCTCTTCCGCACCCACTCCGACGCGGTTGAGCTCCAGGAAGAGGAGGTCACGGCGGCGGCCTGGCGCTACGCAGACGAAATCGAGAACGAGACCCTGCGCACGCGCGTTCTCGAAGCCCTGCGCTGAAGCACCCGGAGTCGCCTGGTCCCGGCCTACGGGGTAGGCGCGGGGCCAGGCGGTCCGGGTTCCCGAATAGCCTCGGTGAGGGTGACCTCCATCTGAATGACTTCTCGGTTGTCGTTGATCCGTGCCGCGAGGCCGTTTATGGACTTGCTGTCGAAGTAGTACGGCGGCGGCCAGTCCAGAACCTTGCCTGACGGGGGCCAGAGCCTGACCACGGAGCCATGGAAGTCCGGGAGCGGAGCGAGGTCTCCTTCCGCGAACGGGATGAACACCTGAAAGGCGACCCGCAGCATGGAGAACGTGGCACACCAACCATCGAGCTGATCACTGCCTCCTTCCACCCCATGGGCTGCGTAGACAGGCCGAACCACCAGGGACAGCGGGTTGCTGTCGTGGTATGCGGCGATCCATACGTGCATGCCGGGGTGCGGATGACGGAAGAGCTCCAGGCTCTGACCGAACCCGTGAGGTATGACGGCCTCGCCAGCGGAGTCGAACAGCACCGCCTTCATGGCTGCCCACAGAGCCAGCCTCACCTGCTCTGGCTCACTCACGAGACGCGTGCTGAAGAACATGGGGAGCAAGATCGAAGAGACGTCGTTCTCGAGAACGGACATCCAGTTGTTGTTGCACTGCTGGCAGACCGGAGTGGTTGGCCATTCGATCTTCCGCTGTCGTGGATCTGGCGAACCGTTCCTCACGCCGAGTCGGCGCAGCTCCCGGATCAGCCACTTCGGGTAGATGTCCTCCTTCGTGGGGTTCGGCTCCAAGTCCTGGCAGAAGGGGCACCGGCCGCGCTGCGCTGGTAGCCAATCGGCGGGCGTTTGGCCATGAGGCGGTACGTCGACAAACGCCTCCTGGAGAGGGTGATCGAAAATAGCGAGTCCCTGTCGAAGCAACTCGACCGCTGGGTCCAGGCACGCCCGGTGCGCGCCTCCGAGCATGTACAGCGGCTCATCGGAAGGCGGCGGAAGAGGGTCGGCGAGTCCCTGCCCTGCGTCAATGCGGGTGGCAGAGAGCCAACTGCCCGACTGTGTCCCGTACAACTCCACCCACGCATGCACGGCGCGCTTTACGGGTTCACCGCAGCCTGCGAGACACCGGAGCCGACGCCACTCCCAGCTCCATGGGTCATATGACCTTGTCATGCGTGCTTCATGGCCCCGGTGTGCAGGCCCGAAACCCCTCGCAGGACCTCTTAGTCGGCGCGGGAGTGTGGGCAAGGGGGAACCTGTGAGCCCAGACGCACGGACCTCGTGAACTGGCCCGCCGGAAGACCCGCTGGGCGGTCTGCTGCCGTTGAGGACGCCTGCGAGTCTCGCGTGCTTCCGGAGTGGGTGTTCCCAAGGTGTTCCCGCGGGAACATAGGTGAGGGCGTATGCGAAGAGATACGGCCGGATGAGTGGAGATGCGGGCCGAAACGCTGGACCGTTCGTGCAGGTCAGAGCCAAATCGCAGGTCAGGGATGGTTTGAGGAACGCACTGTGCGGGGGCTCCGGCCGTCTTCTCCTGTTTCCCCACGCTGTGAAATCGGGTACTACGGACGGGTAGCCACAAGCCCCACGAGCCCCCGATGAGCGGCGAGGTGAGCTCCGTATGTCCGCACCCACCCAGCGGCCCAAGGTCACGGAACGAGAAGCGCGGCAGGTCGCCGAGGCCGCGCGCGAGCAGGACTGGCGCAAACCCAGCTTCGCCAAGGAGCTCTTCCTCGGCCGCTTCCGGCTGGACCTCATCCACCCGCACCCCCTCCCCTCCGAGGAGGACGTACGGCGCGGCGAGGCCTTCCTCGCCAAGCTGCGGGACTTCTGCGAGACGCGCATCGACGGCCGGCTGATCGAACGCGAGGCCCGCATCCCCGACGAGGTCGTCTCCGGCCTCAAGGAACTCGGCGCGCTCGGGATGAAGATCGACCCGAAGTACGGCGGGCTCGGCCTCACCCAGGTGTACTACAACCGCGCCCTCGCCCTCGTCGGAACCGCGAGCCCCGCGATCGGCGCCCTGCTCTCGGCCCATCAGTCGATCGGCGTACCGCAGCCGCTGAAAATCTTCGGCACGCCGGAGCAGAAGGACACCTTCCTGCCGCGCCTCGCCCGCACCGACATCTCGGCCTTCCTGCTGACCGAGCCCGACGTGGGGTCCGACCCGGCCCGGCTCGCCACCACCGCCGTGCCGGACGGCGACGACTACGTCCTGGACGGGGTGAAGCTCTGGACGACCAACGGCGTCGTCGCCGACCTGCTCGTCGTCATGGCCCGCGTCCCGAAGTCCGACGGCCACAAGGGCGGCATCACCGCCTTCGTCGTCGAGGCGGACTCGCCCGGCATCACCGTCGAGCACCGCAACGCCTTCATGGGCCTGCGCGGCCTGGAGAACGGCGTCACCCGCTTCCACGCCGTCCGGGTACCCGCCGCGAACCGCATCGGACCCGAGGGCGCCGGCCTCAAGATCGCCCTGACCACCCTGAACACCGGTCGCCTCTCGCTGCCCGCGATGTGCGTCGGCGCGGGCAAGTGGTCGCTGAAGATCGCCCGGGAGTGGTCCGCCGTACGCGAGCAGTGGGGCAAGCCCGTCGCCCGCCACGAGGCCGTGGGCACCAAGATCTCCTTCATCGCGGCGACCACGTTCGCCCTGGAGGCCGTCGTCGACCTGGCCTCGCAGATGGCCGACGAGGACCGCAACGACATCCGCATCGAGGCGGCGCTCGCCAAGCTCTACGGCTCCGAGATGGGGTGCCTCATCGCCGACGAGCTGGTCCAGATCCGGGGCGGCCGCGGCTACGAGACGGCGGACTCGCTGGCGGCCCGGGGCGAGCGGGCGGTCCCGGCCGAGCAACTCCTGCGCGATCTGCGGATCAACCGGATCTTCGAGGGCTCTACCGAGATCATGCACCTGCTCATCGCCCGGGAGGCGGTGGACGCGCACCTCGCCGTCGCGGGCGACATCATCGACCCGGAGAAGTCCCTCTCCGACAAGGCGCGGGCGGGCGCGCGGGCGGGCGGGTTCTACGCCCGCTGGCTGCCGAAGCTGGTCGCCGGGCAGGGGCAGGTGCCGGGCGCCTACCGGGAGTTCGGCGACCTCGCCACCCATCTGCGGTACGTCGAGCGGACCTCGCGCAAGCTGGCCCGGTCGACGTTCTACGCGATGTCCCGGTGGCAGGGGCGGATGGAGCTGAAGCAGGCGTTCCTCGGCCGGATCGTGGACATCGGCGCGGAGCTCTTCGCGATGAGCGCGGCGTGCGTACGGGCGGAGTCGCTGCGGTCGACGGACGACCACGGCCGCGAGGCGTACCAGCTCGCGGACGTGTTCTGCCGTCAGGCGCGGCTGCGGGTGGAGGAGCTCTTCGGCCGCCTGTGGTCCAACACGGACGAGGTGGACCGACGGGTGGTGGAGAGCGTGCTGGCGGGCGCGTACGAATGGCTGGAGGCCGGAGTCGTCGACGCGAGCGACGACGGCCCCTGGATCGCGGACACCCCGCCGGGCCCCTCGACGAAGGAGAACGTCCACCGCCGCATCGGCTGACGGGCGCCGCTGCCCATCCGCCCCCCACCCCTGTGGGCACGCGTCCCGCGGGGGTGGGGGCGGGTGGGCACCACCCACGGCCCCGGCGCCCGACGCCCCGGCCGCGTACGGAAGACCTTCCCCGACTTCCACCACGTCTTCGAGGCGTTCACCCGCACCCCGTGAAGGCCGCCCCCTCTTTGCGGTGAGAATGGGGGCATGAGCGACCGCCCCTCTCCTCTCGCCGATCCGCACATCGCCTTCGATCCAGCCGAAGGCCGTCGGGACATCGTCGTCCTCGGCTCCACCGGATCCATCGGCACCCAGGCCATCGACCTGGTCCTGCGCAACCCCGACCGCTTCCGGGTCACCGCCCTCGCCGCGTCCGGCGGCCGGGTCGGGCTGCTCGCCGAGCAGGCGCACCGGCTGCGGGTGGCCACGGTCGCCGTCGCCCGCGAGGACGTGGTGCCGGAGCTGCGGGACGCGCTGAGGCGCTGGTACGGCTCCGAGCCGCTGCCCGAGATCCTCGCCGGCCCGGACGCCGCCACCGAGGTGGCCGCCTCCCCCTGCCACACCGTGCTCAACGGCATCACCGGCTCCATCGGCCTGGCGCCCACCCTCGCCGCCCTCGAAGCCGGCCGCACCCTCGCCCTCGCCAACAAGGAGTCGCTGATCGTCGGCGGCCCGCTGGTCAGGGAGCGGGCCAAGCCCGGGCAGATCATCCCGGTCGACTCCGAGCACGCCGCACTCTTCCAGGCGCTCGCCGCGGGCACCCGCGCCGACGTCCGCAAACTCGTCGTCACCGCCTCCGGCGGCCCCTTCCGCGGCCGTACGCGCGACGAGCTGGCGCACGTCACCCGCGAGGACGCGCTCGCCCACCCCACGTGGGCGATGGGCCCCGTCATCACGGTCAACAGCGCCACCCTGGTCAACAAGGGCCTGGAGGTCATCGAGGCGCACCTCCTCTACGACATCCCCTTCGACCGCATCGAGGTCGTCGTGCACCCCCAGTCGTACGTCCACTCGATGGTCGAGTTCACCGACGGCTCCACCCTCGCCCAGGCCACCCCGCCCGATATGCGCGGCCCGATCGCCATCGGCATCGGCTGGCCCGAGCGGGTCCCCGACGCGGCCCCCGCCTTCGACTGGTCCACGGCCTCCACCTGGGAGTTCTTCCCGCTCGACACCGAGGCGTTCCCGTCCGTCGGACTCGCCCGGCACGTCGGCACGCTCGGCGGCACCGCCCCGGCCGTCTTCAACGCGGCGAACGAGGAGTGCGTCGAGGCGTTCCTCGCCGGAAGGCTGCCGTTCAACGGAATCATGGATACGGTCACCGCGGTCGTCACCGAACACGGCACCCCCGCCCGGGGAACCTCGCTCACGGTGGCGGACGTCCTGGAAGCGGAGACCTGGGCCCGCGCCCGGGCCCGGGAACTGGCAGCGAAGGCAACCGCGGAGGCACGCGCATGACCGCACTTCTCTACGTCCTCGGCATCGTGCTGTTCGCGCTGGGGCTGCTCGTCTCCATCGCCTGGCACGAGCTCGGCCACCTCTCCACGGCCAAGCTCTTCGGCATCCGCGTGCCCCAGTACATGGTCGGTTTCGGCCCCACGATCTGGTCCAAGCGGAAGGGCGAGACGGAGTACGGCATCAAGGCCATCCCGGCAGGCGGGTACATCCGCATGATCGGCATGTTCCCGCCCGGCAAGGACGGCCGGATGGAGGCCCGCTCCACCTCCCCCTGGCGCTCGATGATCGAGGACGCCCGCGAGGCCTCCTTCGAGGAGCTCAAGCCGGGCGACGAGAACCGGCTCTTCTACACGCGCAAGCCCTGGAAGCGCGTCATCGTCATGTTCGCCGGACCCTTCATGAACCTGGTCCTGGCCGTCGTGCTCTTCTTCGGCAGCATGATGGTGCTCGGCATCGAGGGCCAGACCACCAAGGTCGCCGGCGTCCAGAAGTGCGTCATCGAGCAGAGCGAGAAGCGCGACACCTGCGGTAAGGACGACCCGGTCTCCCCGGCCCACGCGGCGGGCCTCAAGGAGGGCGACAAGATCGTCGCCTTCAACGGCACGCCCGTCGACGACTGGAACACCCTCTCCGACCACATCCGCGACACCATCGGCCCCGCCACCCTGACCGTCGAACGCGACGGCCGGCAGCTCGACCTGCACCCCACCCTCGTCGCCAACCAGGTGTTGAAGAAGGACGAGGACGGCCGGGTCGTCAACCCGCCGGCCTACGTCAAGGCCGGATACCTGGGCTTCGCCTCGAAGAGCGAGGTGATGCCCCTCACCTTCGGCGAGACCACCGCCCGTATGACGGACCTGCTGCAGACCGGCGCGGAGTCCGTGATCGCCCTGCCCAGCAAGATCCCGGCCCTGTGGGACGCCACCTTCGGTGACGGCGAACGCGCCGCGGACTCCCCGGTCGGCGTGGTCGGCGCGGCCCGGCTCACCGGCGAGCTGATGACCGTCGAGGCGCCGCCGGAGCGGATCCTCGTGATGTTCATGAACGTCCTCGTGATGTTCAACGTCTCGCTGTTCCTGTTCAACATGCTGCCGCTGCTTCCCCTCGACGGCGGGCACATCGCCGGCGCCCTGTGGGAGTCGGTACGACGGCACACCGCGCGGATCTTCCGCCGGCCCGACCCCGGCCCGTTCGACGTGGCCAAGCTGATGCCGGCCGCCTACGTGGTGGCGGGCGTCTTCATCTGCTTCACGCTGCTCGTCCTCGCCGCCGACATCGTCAATCCGGTGAAGCTCACGTGACGCACGGGCGGCCGGAGCCCCGTGGTGTCCGGCCGCCCACCGCCGGGGCGGTAACCTCGAAGACCTGAGCCCGCCGACGTACGGGATCTCGATCCGCATCTTGGCCACACCTTGGGGTTGCACAGCTGATGACCGCGATTTCTCTCGGTATCCCGTCCGTTCCGACCAGGCTCGCCGAGCGGCGCAAGAGCCGCCAGATCCAGGTCGGTTCCGTGGCCGTCGGCGGCGACGCGCCCGTTTCGGTGCAGTCGATGACCACCACCCGTACCTCCGACATCGGCGCCACGCTCCAGCAGATCGCCGAGCTGACCGCCTCCGGCTGCCAGATCGTCCGCGTAGCCTGCCCGACGCAGGACGACGCCGACGCGCTCGCGATCATCGCGAAGAAGTCGCAGATCCCGGTCATCGCCGACATCCACTTCCAGCCGAAGTACGTCTTCGCCGCGATCGACGCCGGCTGCGCCGCGGTCCGCGTCAACCCGGGCAACATCAAGCAGTTCGACGACAAGGTCAAGGAGATCGCCAAGGCGGCCTCCGCGGCCGGCACCCCGATCCGGATCGGGGTCAACGCCGGCTCGCTCGACGCCCGCCTGCTGGCGAAGTACGGCAAGGCCACCCCCGAGGCCCTCGTCGAGTCCGCCCTGTGGGAGGCGTCCCTCTTCGAGGAGCACGGCTTCCAGGACATCAAGATCTCGGTCAAGCACAACGACCCGGTCGTCATGGTCAACGCCTACCGCCAGCTCGCCGCGCAGTGCGACTACCCGCTGCACCTCGGCGTCACCGAGGCCGGCCCCGCCTTCCAGGGCACCATCAAGTCCGCCGTCGCCTTCGGCGCCCTGCTCGCCGAGGGCATCGGCGACACCATCCGTGTCTCGCTGTCGGCGCCCCCGGCGGAGGAGATCAAGGTCGGCATCCAGATCCTGGAGTCGCTCAACCTGCGCCAGCGCCGCCTGGAGATCGTCTCCTGCCCCTCCTGCGGCCGGGCCCAGGTCGACGTCTACAAGCTCGCCGAAGAGGTCACCGCGGGCCTGGAGGGCATGGAGGTCCCGCTGCGCGTCGCCGTCATGGGCTGCGTCGTCAACGGCCCCGGCGAGGCCCGCGAGGCCGACCTCGGCGTCGCCTCCGGCAACGGCAAGGGCCAGATCTTCGTCAAGGGCGAGGTCATCAAGACCGTCCCCGAGTCGAAGATCGTCGAGACCCTCATCGAGGAGGCGATGAAGATCGCCGAGCAGATGGAGAAGGACGGCGTGATGAGCGGCGAGCCCGAGGTCGTCGCCGTCGGCTGACCCCCCGGAGGGGGCCCGAGGCCGCAGCCGTCGGCCGACCGCCCGGAGGGCCCGAGGCCGCAGCCGTCGGCCGACCGCCCCGCACCACCCGAGTACGTACGCCGTGAAGCCCCGCCGCACCCCGTGGCGGGGCTTCGCCGTACCCGTCCGTCCGCTCACCCGACACCTCCCCGACGCGCCAGGTACAGTGCGGAGACCAGCAGACCGTATGGTGAGGCCCCCTCGTGTTGACGCAGACCACCACCCGGGTCCTCGAACCCGCCGACCTCGGCGCCGCGCTCGCCGTCCTGGAGAGCGCCCCCGTCGAGAACGCCTTCGTCGCGGCGCGCGTCCAGGCGGCCGGACTCGACCCCTGGCGCCTCGGCGGCGAGATGTGGGGCTGGTACACCGACGGGCGGCTGCGGTCCCTGTGCTACTCCGGCGCCAACCTCGTCCCCATCTGCGCCACCCCCGAGGCCGTCCGCGCCTTCGCCGACCGGGCGCGCAGGACCGGCCGCCGCTGCTCCTCCCTCGTCGGCCCCGCCGAACCCACCGCCCAGCTCTGGCGGCTCCTGGAACCCGGCTGGGGCCCCGCCCGGGACATCCGTCCGCACCAGCCGCTGATGGTCACCGAGGAACCCTCCGCCACCGTCGAGCCCGACCCCTTCGTCCGCCGCGTCCGCAAGGACGAGATGGAGGTGATCCTGCCCGCGTGCGTGGCCATGTTCACCGAGGAGGTCGGCATCTCGCCCATGGCCGGCGACGGCGGACTGCTCTACCAGGCCCGCGTCGCCGAACTCGTCGGGTCCGGACGCTCCTTCGCCCGCATCGAGGACGGCAAGGTCGTCTTCAAGGCGGAGATCGGCGCCGCCACCCGCCATGCCTGCCAGATCCAGGGCGTCTGGGTCGCCCCGGAACACCGCGGCAGGGGCCTCTCCGAGACCGGCATGGCCGCCGTCCTGCGCTACGCCCTCGCCGACGTCGCCCCGGTCGTCAGCCTCTACGTCAACGACTACAACACCCCCGCCAGGGCGGCGTACCGCCGGGTCGGCTTCCGCGAGGTCGGCGCCTTCATGAGCGTGCTGTTCTGAGCCCGGGGACCGACTTGTAGGGTGCGCGCATGGATGACGCTGACGTCACGATCGGACCGGTCAATCTATCCGCTCGGGTGGACGACGCCCTCGCCGTGCAGGCGCTCGCCTTCGGACTGAGCGAGGACGAGATCGCCGTACGACGCCACATCGTGCTCCGCCATCTCCTCAACCCCGGCGCCCGCGCCTACGGCGCCACCACCGCCTCCGGCCGCCTCGTCGGCTTCGTGTACGGGATGCCCAACGACCGCGCCCACTGGTGGTCCGGCGTCGTGGAGCCGTACCTCCGCGCCACCGGCACCGCGGACTGGCTCGACGACTCCTTCGTCATCACCGAACTCCACGTCCACCCCGCCCACCAGGGGCGGGGAGTGGGCCGCGCGCTGATCACCACCATCACCGACCAGGCCGAGCAGCCCCGCTCCATCCTCTCCGCCATCGACACCGAGAGCCCCGCCCGCGCCCTGTACCGGGCCCTCGGCTACACCGACCTCGCCCGGCGGGTGCACTTCCCCACCGCGCCCCGCCCGTACGCCGTGATGGGCGCCCCGCTGCCGCTGCGGAGGAAGGCGCCGGGGAGGAACTGATTTCCGCCCGCGCGGGCCGCCCGGCTAACCTCCTAGCCATCACACTTTTATCCGCAGGAGAGTTCCCCATGGCCCAGGTCCAGCGCATGTCCCGGTTGATGGTCAAGACACTGCGCGACGACCCGGCGGACGCCGAGACGCTCAGCCACAAGCTGCTCGTCCGCGCCGGTTACGTCCGCCGCAACGCCGCGGGCATCTGGTCCTGGCTGCCGCTCGGCATGAAGGTCCTGGAGAACGTCTCCCGCGTGGTGCGCGAGGAGATGGACGCGATCGGCGCGCAGGAGGTCCTGCTGCCGGCGCTGCTGCCCAAGGAGCCCTACGAGGCCTCCGGCCGCTGGGAGGAGTACGGCCCCGAGCTGTTCCGCCTCCAGGACCGCAAGGGCGGCGACTACCTCCTCGGCCCGACGCACGAGGAGATCTTCACCCAACTGGTCAAGGACCAGTGCACGTCCTACAAGGACCTGCCGGTGATCCTCTACCAGATCCAGACCAAGTACCGCGACGAGGCGCGTCCCCGCTCGGGCATCCTGCGCGGCCGCGAGTTCCAGATGAAGGACTCGTACTCCTTCGACACCACGGACGAGGGCCTGGCCGAGTCGTACGCGTTGCACCGCCAGGCGTACATCAGGATCTTCGACCGGCTCGGACTCGACCACAAGATCGTCTCCGCGATCTCGGGCGCCATGGGCGGCTCGGCCTCCGAGGAGTTCCTGGCCCCGGCCGCGGCCGGCGAGGACACCTTCGTGTACTGCCCGAACTGCGAGTACGCCGCCAACACGGAGGCCGTGACCTTCAAGGCCGAGGCGGCGGACGCGTCCGCCGTCGGCCCGGTCGAGGAGCTGGACACCCCCGACACCCCGACCATCGAGACCCTCGCCCAGCACCTCGGCGTCCCGGCCTCCGCCACGCTGAAGAACCTGCTGGTCAAGGTCGACGGCGAGATCGTCGCCGTCGGCGTGCCCGGCGACCGCGAGGTCGACCTCGGCAAGCTGGAGGACCACCTGTCCCCGGCCGTCGTCGAGCTGGTCACCGCCGAGGACTTCGAGGGCCGGCCCGACCTGGTACGCGGCTACGTCGGCCCGCAGGGCCTCGACAAGGTCCGCTACATCGCCGACCCGCGCGTCGCGGCCGGCACCTCCTGGATCACCGGCGCCAACAAGGAGGGCAAGCACGCGAAGAACGTCGTCGCGGGCCGCGACTTCCAGGTCGACGACTACCTCGACGTCGTCGTGGTCGAGGAGAACGACCCCTGCCCGAACTGCGGCACCGGCCTGAAGATGGACCGCGCGATCGAGATCGGCCACATCTTCCAGCTCGGCCGCAAGTACGCCGACGCCTTCCAGCTCGACGTCCTCGGCCAGAACGGCAAGCCGGTCCGCGTGACGATGGGCTCGTACGGCATCGGCGTCTCGCGCGCCGTCGCCGCCCTGGCCGAGCAGCACGCCGACGACAAGGGCCTGTGCTGGCCCGCCGAGGTGGCCCCGGCCGACGTCCACGTCGTCGCGGCCGGCAAGGCGCTCCAGACCGAGCTGGCCCTGGAGGTCTCCGAGAAGCTCAAGAACGCGGGCCTGCGGGTCCTCGTCGACGACCGCGCGGGCGTCTCGCCGGGTGTGAAGTTCACCGACGCGGAGCTCATCGGCGTCCCGAAGATCCTGGTCGCCGGCCGCCGCTCGGCCGAGGGCGTCCTGGAGCTGAAGGACCGCCGCACGGGCGAGCGCGAGGAACTGACGGCCGACGAGGCGATCGCCCGCCTGAGCGGCTGACGGCGCGGCCCGCGGGTGGTGGGCACCGGTCCCGACGGGGCGGTGCCCACCACCCGCGGGCCCCCGTCGTCAGGGGCCGATCCGGGACTCGGGATCCGGGTCGACCGGGGGGCCGGTCACGGTGTCGTCCACCGGCTCCGGCAGCGAAGCACCCGGTTCGCCCGGGAGGGGCGGCAGCGGGTCCTCGAACCTCTCGGTCGGCGCACGCGGCGCCTCCGGACGCGCCACGCGCACATGGTCCGCCGCCCCCGGCTGGTTCTGCGCCGCCCGCTCCAGGAACCGCAGCAGCTCCACCGGGAACGGCAGCACCAGCGTCGAGTTCTTCTCCGCCGCCACCGCCACCACCGTCTGCAGCAGCCGCAGCTGGAGCGCCGCAGGCTGGTCCGACATCACGCCCGCCGCCTCCGCCAGCTTCTTCGACGCCTGCAGCTCCGCGTCCGCGTTGATCACGCGCGCCCGCCGCTCACGGTCCGCCTCCGCCTGCCGGGCCATCGACCGCTTCATCGTCTCCGGCAGCGACACGTCCTTGATCTCCACCCGGTCGATCTGCACCCCCCACCCGATCGCGGGCGAGTCCAGCATCAGCTCAAGACCCTGGTTGAGCTTCTCCCGGTTCGACAGCAGATCGTCGAGATCGCTCTTGCCGATGATCGACCGCAGCGACGTCTGCGCCATCTGCGACACCGCGAAGCGGTAGTCCTCCACCCGCACCAGCGCCTCGGCCGCGTCGACCACCTTGAAGTACACGACCGCGTCCACCCGCACCGTCACGTTGTCCCGCGTGATGCCCTCCTGGGCCGGCACGGGCATCGTCACGATCTGCAGGTTCACCTTGTGCAGCCGGTCGATGACCGGAACGATCATCGTGAACCCGGGACCCCGCACCTGGGGGCGGAGCCGCCCGAAGCGGAAGACGACACCCCGTTCGTACTGCTTCACCACACGCGCGGCGGCGCCGACGTAGACCACCACGGCCGTTCCGACACCTGCCGCCGCCGTCAACAGCTCCTCGACCATCACGGCCCCCTCACGGTCCGCGCCGAGCGTCACAAAAAGCGTTACAAAAAGGGTATTCCCCTACAGCCAGCCCGCGAACTCGAGCAACAGCTCCGCGTCCTGCCGCCGCCCCACCGCCAGCGCGCGCGTGCCCGACTCCACCGCCCGGAACAGCGACCAGCCACGCAGCCGCTCCCGGTCCACCTCCAGGGAGTCCGCCAGCTTGTTCACCCGCCGGCGCGCCGACGAGGCCCCCGCCGAGGACGCCACCAGGTCCTCGACCCGGTCGCGGACCAGCCGCGCCAGGTCGTAGGCGCGCTCGCCGACCAGCGGGTCGGGCCCCACGGCCAGCCACGGCGCCCGGTCACCGGCCAGGACCTTGCCCTGCCGGAAGCAGCCGTGCAGCAGCAGTGTCTCGGGGGAGTCCGCGACCAGCTCCTCGCGGATGGCGAGCGCCGCCGCCGCCAGATCGCCGGCCACCGCGTCGCCCCGATGGGCCGCCATGGCCGTCGCCTGCCGGGCCGTGCGCTCGGCGACCGACTCGAAGCCGTGCCCCGCCGGCGGCTCGACCCACAGCCGCCGTACCGTTCCGGCCGCCTCCAGAAGCGCCTTCGCCTCCGGCAGGGAACGCAGCGAGACCTCGGTGTGCAGCCGCTCCAGGAGCAGCGCGCCGCCCTTCGCCTCCCCGAGCAGCCGCACCGCCCCCCAGCCGTTCCAGTGCGCCAGCGCGTCCCGCTCCAACGCGGGGCGGGTGAACCCGGGGGCGATCTTCAGCGCCGCCGGAGAACCGTCCGGCTGCCGTACGAGCACCACCAGGCTGCTCCGTCCGCCCGGCGCCACCACCCGTTCGACGTCCAGGGACGCCTGGTCCAGCGTGGCCTCAGCGAGTTCGGGAAGCCTGCCGAGCCAATCCTGCGCGACCGCGTCCCCGTACGTCTCGCCGAGCGCCCGCACCAGTCGCTGCGGCGGTTCGAAACCCATGCGTGCGTCGTTCCTTCCGCGGTTCGGAGCCTGGTCGGGGCCCGGCTCATACCCGCTCGGCGAGCCCAGGAAAGGTTACGTCTCCGCCGCGCCAGCGGACGGCCCGCACCGCTGCGTCGCGCAACGCGGCCGCCGCGTCCCGCCGCAGCGGCCCCGGCGCCGCCCGTACGAGGTCGGCGTAGACGCCCGCGATCCGGTCCTCCAGCAGGGCGGCGAGGCGCACGGCCGCCGCGGTGTCCGGCACGGCGAACGGCAGCTCGTAACCGGCCGCCGCGACGGCCGGCTCGCCGCCCAGGTCCCGTACCGTCCGGCGCAGCGCGTCGCGCCGGGCCCGGTGGCCGTCGTACGCCGCCGCGGCCTCCGCGCGCCGCTCCGCGCCGATCCGGCCGCCGACGACCCCGTACCCGTACACCGCCGCGTGTTCGGCGGCCAGCGCGGCCTGTGCCGCGTCGAGAGCGCTCATGCCCGGCCTCCGTCGGTCAGCAGATAGGCGTGCGCCGCACCGGCCGCCGCCACCGAGGCCAGCAGCCGGGCGTACTCGGGCGGCGCGTCGAGCAGCGCGTCCGTGTGCGCGTCGGCGGCCTTCCGGGCGGCGGCGGTCAGCTCCCGCAGCGCGGCGGCCGGATCGGCCGGCACGGCAGGGCCCGCGGCGGTCGCCGGCGGCCGCGCACCGGGGGGCCCGCTCGGGCCCGTGGCGGCGGAGGAGCCCGGTGCGGCGGGGGTCGCACCGCCGTCCGTGGCGGCACCGGTCGGAGCGTCGGTGAGACCCTCCCCGAGCGCCTTCGCGTGCGCCGCCACCGACGCCCGCAGCGGAGTCAGCCGCGCCGCCAGCGAGGGATGCGCGGCGAGCACCGCGTCGTAACGTTTCAGCAGGTCCTGGCTGGTCGCCACCGACGCGCGGCGCAGCGCCGCCTCGGCGCGCGCCGCCCGCTCGGCCGCGGACGGCTGCCTCGGGCGATCGCGGCCGCCGTCCCCGTCGGAGGTGCAGCCGGCCAGCGTCACGGCGCCCGCCGCCAGGAGCGCGCGCCTGCCCAACGTCCCCGTGCGCCCCACGTTCACTCCCTCGTGCCTCGGTCCAAGATCTCGAAGATCACCGCAGGCGAGCGTACCCGCGGCCGGCGGCCCGTGGACGGCAACACCCCTCCGGACCGGATACCCTTTGGTCTGACACGCGACGAAACCCACAACAGCACACGCGGCCGAGGAGTCACCCGGATGAGCACCACCCAGAGCGACAGGCTGCGCGGACTCCTGGAGCCGCTCGTCCACGCGAAGGACCTGGATCTCGAAGAGATCGAAGTGTCCCGGGCCGGCCGCCGCGGACTGCTGAGGGTCATCGTCGACTCGGACGAGGGCGTCGAACTCGACGCCTGCGCCGAGCTGAGCCGCGCCATCTCCGAGAAGCTCGACGAGACGGACGCGATGGGAGAGGGCGAGTACGTCCTCGAGGTCAGCTCGCCCGGCGCCGACCGTCCGCTCACCCAGCACCGGCACTACGTCCGTGCCACGGGACGCCTGGTCAAGCTTCAGCTGCACGAGGGCGACGACGTGATCGCCCGGATCCTGACCGTGGACGACGACGGCCTCGACCTCGAAGTGCCGGGCCTGAAGGGGCGCAAGCCCACCGCCCGCCGGGTCGAGTTCGCCGACATCGCCAAGGCGCGTGTCGAGATCGAGTTCAACCGCAAGGACAAGAAGGAAGAGGAGGCGTAGCCGTGGACATCGACGTGAAGCTCCTGAAGGGCTTGGCACAAGAGAAGGAGATCTCCTTCGACCTGTTGGTCGAGGCGATCGAGTCGGCCCTCCTCATCGCCTACCACCGCACCCCCTCCGCCCGCCGCCACGCGCGTGTGGAGCTGAACCGGCAGACCGGTCATGTGACGGTGTGGGCGAAGGAAGACCCCTCCGAGCTGGAGGAGGGCCAGGAGCCCAAGGACTTCGACGACACTCCGTCGGACTTCGGACGGATCGCCGCGAGCACCGCCCGCCAGGTCATCCAGCAGCGGCTGCGCGACGCCGAGAACGACGTCACCTTCGGCGAGTACGCCCGCCGCGAGGGCGACATCGTCGCCGGTATGGTGCAGCAGGGCAAGGACCCGAAGAACGTCCTCGTCAAGCTGGACGACAAGCTGGAAGCCATCCTTCCGGTGCAGGAGCAGGTGCCGGGCGAGGACTACACGCACGGTCTGCGGCTGCGTACGTACGTCGTCCGGGTGGCCAAGGGTGTCCGCGGTCCGTCCGTCACCCTGTCGCGCACCCACCCCAATCTGGTGAAGAAGCTCTTCGCGCTGGAGGTCCCCGAGATCGCGGACGGTTCCGTGGAGATCTCGGCGATCGCCCGTGAGGCCGGTCACCGCACCAAGATCGCCGTGCGGTCCACCCGGTCGGGCCTGAACGCCAAGGGCGCCTGCATCGGCCCGATGGGCAGCCGCGTGCGCAATGTCATGGCGGAGCTGCTCGGCGAGAAGATCGACATCGTCGACTGGTCCGACGACCCGGCCGAGATGGTGGCCAACGCGCTCTCCCCGGCCCGGGTCTCCAAGGTCGAGATCGTCGACCTGGCCGCCCGTTCGGCCCGCGTGACCGTGCCGGACTACCAGCTCTCCCTCGCCATCGGCAAGGAAGGGCAGAACGCCCGGCTCGCCGCCCGCCTCACCGGCTGGCGCATCGACATCCGCCCGGACACCGAGCAGCCGTCCGACGGTGACCGCGACCACCGCTGAGCCGTCGAAGGAATGGATCGCGCCATGGTGACGTTCTGCCATGGCGAAATCACGACAAACGACCGTTCGATTTTTGCCCCGCACGGGTGAGGTCGCTACGGGGAGGTAGACTTAAGCGTGTCTGGCCGGACGCATGCCCGCGTGTGCCCTGAGCGAACCTGTGTGGGATGCCGGGAGCGAGCGGCCAAGAGCGATCTGCTGCGCATCGTGGCGATCGAGGGCACCTGTGTCCCCGATCCTCGCGGTACGCTGCCCGGCCGGGGTGCGTATCTGCACCCCGCCTCGGTCTGTCTCGACCTGGCGGTCCGCCGCCGGGCGTTTCCGAGGGCCTTCAAGGCCCAGGGACCGCTCGACACCGCGGAAATCCGCTGTCATGTCGAGCAGGCGACACCGTAAGAAGAAGTACGGCACGGAACACCGTGCGGTCAGGTACCTCGCGAGTTGGAAGTAGGTCGAGATTGCGATGAGCACTCGATGAGTACGCGATGAGTACGCCCATGAAGTAGCGACGGTCCGGCGGTAACCGGACCTAAAAGGAGCGAAGTGGCTAAGGTCCGGGTATACGAACTCGCCAAGGAGTTCGGTGTGGAGAGCAAGGTCGTCATGGCCAAGCTCCAAGAACTCGGTGAATTCGTCCGTTCGGCGTCCTCGACGATCGAGGCGCCGGTCGTGCGCAAGTTGACTGATGCACTGCAGGGGCCCGGCGGCAACGCCGGCAAGTCCGCTGCCAAGCCGGGGGCGCCTCGCAAGGCCGCCCCCTCGAAGCCCTCGGCGCCGTCTCAGGCCGCCGCGGCACGTCCCGCTGCCCCCAAGCCCGGCGCACCGGCCCCCAAGCCGGCTCCTGCCGCGCCCGCGGCGCCGGCCCCGGTCACGCCGGCCGCGCCGACGAGCAGCACCCCCTCTCCGGCTCCGGCCGCCTCGGGCCCCCGCCCGGGCCCGAAGCCCGCGCCCAAGCCGGCCACGCCGGCTCCGGCGGCCCCCGAGTTCACCGCGCCCCCGTCGGCCCCGGCCGCCGGTCCGCGTGCCGGTGGCGGTACCCCGGGTCCGCGTCCCGCCGGCGAGCGTCCCGCCCGTCCGGGTCAGCAGGGCCAGCGTCCGCAGGGCCAGGGTGCCCCGCGCCCCCAGGGCCAGGGCGCTCCGCGTCCCGGCGCTCGTCCGGCCGGTCCCCGTCCGGGCAACAACCCCTTCACCTCGGGTGGCTCCACCGGAATGGCGCGTCCGCAGACGCCCCGTCCCGGCGGCGGCGCTCCCCGTCCCGGCGGCCCCGGTGCCGTTCCGGGCGCCCCGCGTCCGCAGGGCGGCCCCGGCGGCGCCCCGCGCCCGCAGGGTCAGGGCGGCGCCCGCCCCACCCCCGGTGGCATGCCTCGCCCGCAGGCTCCCCGTCCGGGAGGCGCTCCCGGTGGTAACCGTCCCAACCCGGGCATGATGCCGCAGCGTCCCGCTGCCGGCCCGCGTCCCGGTGGTGGCCCCGGCGGCGGCCGTGGCCCCGGCGGCCCCGGTGGTCGTCCGGCAGGCGGCGGCGGTCGTCCCGGCGGCGGCGGCTTCGCCGGCCGTCCGGCCGGTCCCGGCGGTGGCGGCGGCGGCTTCGCCGGTCGTCCCGGCGGTCCCGGTGGTGGCGGCGGCGGTCGTCCGGGTGGTCCCGGCGGCGGTGGCGGCGGCTTCGGCGGTCGTCCCGGCGGCTTCGGTGGCCGTCCCGGCGGTCCGGGTGGCCGTGGTGGCACGCAGGGCGCCTTCGGTCGCCCCGGCGGTCCCGCGCGTCGCGGTCGCAAGTCGAAGCGGCAGAGGCGCCAGGAGTACGAGGCCATGCAGGCCCCGTCGGTCGGCGGCGTGATGCTGCCTCGCGGCAACGGCGAGACCATTCGCCTGTCGCGCGGTGCGTCCCTCACCGACTTCGCCGAGAAGATCAACGCCAACCCGGCGTCGCTCGTCGCGGTGATGATGAACCTCGGCGAGATGGTCACGGCCACGCAGTCTGTCTCCGACGAGACGCTGCAGCTCCTCGGCGACGAGATGAACTACACCGTTCAGATCGTCTCCCCCGAGGAGGAGGACCGCGAGCTGCTCGAGTCCTTCGACATCGAGTTCGGCGAGGACGAGGGCGGCGAAGAGGCCCTGGTCTCGCGTCCGCCGGTCGTCACCGTCATGGGTCACGTCGACCACGGTAAGACCCGACTGCTCGACGCCATCCGCAAGACGAACGTCGTCGCGGGCGAGGCCGGCGGCATCACCCAGCACATCGGTGCCTACCAGGTGGGTACCGAGGTCAACGGTGAAGAGCGCCGGATCACCTTCATCGACACCCCGGGTCACGAGGCGTTCACCGCCATGCGTGCCCGTGGTGCGAAGTCGACCGACATCGCGATCCTCGTAGTGGCGGCCAACGACGGTGTGATGCCCCAGACGATCGAGGCGCTGAACCACGCCAAGGCGGCCGGTGTGCCGATCGTGGTCGCGGTCAACAAGATCGACGTCGAGGGCGCGGACCCGACCAAGGTCCGTGGTCAGCTGACCGAGTTCGGTCTGGTGGCCGAGGAGTACGGCGGCGACACGATGTTCGTCGACATCTCCGCCAAGCAGGGTCTCAACATCGACTCCCTGCTGGAGGCCGTGGTCCTCACCGCGGACGCCTCGCTCGACCTTCGGGCCAACCCGAACCAGGACGCGCAGGGTATTGCGATCGAGTCCCACCTGGACAAGGGCCGCGGTGCCGTCTCGACCGTCCTGGTCCAGCGCGGAACGCTGCGCATCGGCGACACGATGGTCGTCGGCGACGCGTACGGCCGTGTCCGGGCGATGCTCGACGACAAGGGCAACAACGTCGAGGAGGCGACCCCGTCGACTCCCGTCCTCGTGCTCGGTCTCACCAACGTCCCGGGTGCCGGCGACAACTTCCTGGTGGTCGACGAGGACCGTACGGCCCGTCAGATCGCCGAGAAGCGCGCTGCGCGTGAGCGCAACGCCGCCTTCGCCAAGCGCGTCCGCCGGGTGTCCCTCGAGGACCTCGACAAGGTGCTCAAGGCCGGTCTGGTCCAGGAACTCAACCTCATCATCAAGGGCGACGCGTCCGGTGCGGTGGAGGCTCTCGAGTCCTCGCTGCTCCAGCTCGACGTCGGTGAAGAGGTCGACATCCGTGTCCTGCACCGCGGTGTGGGCGCGGTCACCGAGTCCGACATCGACCTGGCGATGGGCTCCGACGCCATCGTCATCGGCTACAACGTCCGCGCGGCCGGCCGTGCCGCGCAGATGGCGGAGCGCGAGGGCGTCGACGTCCGGTACTACTCGGTGATCTACCAGGCCATCGAGGAGATCGAGGCGGCGCTCAAGGGCCTCCTCAAGCCGGAGTACGAAGAGGTCGAGCTCGGTACGGCGGAGATCCGCGAGGTCTTCCGCTCGTCCAAGCTGGGCAACATCGCCGGTGTCCTCATCCGCTCGGGCGAGGTCAAGCGCAACACCAAGGCGCGCCTCATCCGCGACGGCAAGGTCATCGCGGAGAACCTCAACATCGAGGGTCTGCGCCGCTTCAAGGACGACGTCACCGAGATCCGCGAAGGCTTCGAGGGCGGTATCAACCTCGGAAACTTCAACGACATCAAGATCGACGACGTCATCGCGACGTACGAGATGCGCGAGAAGCCGCGCGCCTGATCGCAGAGTCGAGTCGGGGCCGGTCGGCGGAGGTTATTTCCGTCGATCGGCCCCGGCCGTTGCGTGTACGGTTCTGGGGTCCCCGCCGAGTCGTCGGAGGGGTCACCGAACCCGAACCGGCGGGACATCCGGACACACATGTATGTGGGGACTCTGTCCTTCGATCTGCTCCTCGGCGATGTTCGTTCGTTGAAGGAGAAACGCTCCGTGGTACGGCCGATCGTCGCCGAGCTCCAGCGCAAATTCGCGGTGAGCGTGGCGGAGGTCGGCGGCCAGAACCTCCATCGGCGGGCCGAGATCGGCGTCGCCATGGTCTCCGGCGACACGGGGCACCTCACAGACGTACTGGACCGGTGCGAGCGCCTCGTCGCCGCCCGGCCCGAAGTGGAGCTGCTGTCGGTGCGACGCAGGCTCCACACTGATGAAGACTGAACGAGCAAGGCAAAGAAGGAGAAGGACCAGTGGCCGACAACGCGCGGGCGAAGAAGCTGGCGGACCTCATCCGGGAGGTGGTCGCCGAGAAGCTGCAGCGCGGCATCAAGGACCCGCGCCTGGGTACGCACGTGACCATCACGGACACCCGCGTCACCGGTGACCTGCGGGAGGCCACGGTCTTCTACACGGTCTACGGCGACGACGAGGAGCGGGCCAGCGCGGCCGCCGGACTGGAGAGCGCCAAGGGCATCCTGCGCTCCGCCGTCGGCGCCGCCGCCGGGACGAAGTTCACCCCGACGCTGACCTTCGTCGCCGACGCGCTCCCCGAGACCGCCAAGACGATCGAGGACCTCCTCGACAAGGCGCGGGCCTCGGACGCCCAGGTGCGACAGGCGTCCTCGGGCGCCACCTACGCCGGCGAGCCCGACCCGTACCGCAAGCCCGGTGACGAGGACGAAGAGGGCACCACCGCCGAATGAGCAACGCAGGAAAGACCCCCGACGGGCTTGTCGTCGTCGACAAACCGTCGGGCTTCACCTCGCACGACGTCGTGGCCAAGATGCGCGGGATCGCCAGGACCCGGCGCATCGGCCACGCCGGCACGCTCGACCCCATGGCGACGGGCGTCCTCGTCCTCGGTGTGGAGCGGGCGACCAAACTGCTCGGGCACCTCGCGCTGACCGAGAAGGAGTACCTCGGCACCATCCGCCTCGGGCAGACGTCGGTCACCGACGACGCCGAGGGGGAGATCACGGCCTCCGTGGACGCCTCCCAGGTGACCCGCGACGCCATCGACGCGGGGGTGGCGAAGCTGACCGGCGCCATCATGCAGGTGCCGTCGAAGGTCTCCGCCATCAAGATCGACGGAAAGCGGTCCTACGCGCGCGTGCGAGGCGGCGAGGAGTTCGAGATCCCGGCCCGCCCGGTCACGGTCTCGTCCTTCCAGGTGTACGACGTGCGGGACGCGGTCGCCGAGGACGGAACTCCCGTCGTCGACCTGGTCGTCTCCGTGGTCTGCTCCTCCGGTACGTACATCCGGGCGCTCGCCCGTGACCTCGGCGCCGGGCTCGGCGTGGGCGGCCATCTGACCGCACTGCGCCGTACCCGGGTCGGTCCGTACAAGCTGGACGCGGCCCGTACGCTCGACCAGCTCCAGGAGGAGCTGACGGTCATGCCGGTCGCCGACGCGGCCGCGGCGGCGTTCCCCCGCTGGGACGTCGACGAGAGGCGCGCACGGCTGCTCCTCAACGGCGTACGCCTGGAGATGCCGTCGTATCCGGAAGGGCCGGTCGCCGTCTTCGGGCCGGACGGCCTGCTGCTCGCCCTGGTGGAGGAGCGGAAGGGCAAGGCCAAGAGCCTCGCCGTCTTCGGCTGACCCCTCGGGCCGGTTCGGCGGCGTGGGAGCGGGCACGCGCGCGTGCCCGCGAAGCAGGCCGCGATGCTCGACGGTACGGCCGCCATCGCCGC
>NZ_JBSFTU010000032.1:0-75448 GCF_053591435.1 Streptomyces sp. NPDC003027 | reverse complement strand
GGAAGGCCGGCCGGCCTTCCACGGCTCACGAGGAGACAACAGGGATCAGGGGCCGCAGATGCGCTGCGCCTGGGACGCCGCCCTGTCCCGGTCCTCCTTGGCGTCGGCGACCGCTCGCTCTCCGACGATGCCGGGGTGCCCGCCTTGGGCGATGAGCCCCTTGTACCACTTCACCATGTCCTCGTAGTCCTTCTGGGTCATCTCAGCGACCGCTCTCGCCTTGGCGCAACCGCCCGGCGCCACGGCCGGCGCCGCGTGAGCCGCGGAAGGGAGAGCCAGGACCAGGGCGGCCGCGGCCGCGCCGGCGAACAGGCGTAGAGAGTTCATGGGAAACCTCCGAAGTGAAGGGCGCTGACGCCTACGACGTGAGCTCAACCCACCGGCTCGGATCGGTGGTGGCGACGCACCTGTGGATGGGATTGGGGTCGCCCGGCTGCTCCTGGCAGCGCCACGCGGTTCCGCTGACGCGGACGGTCACCGGGGAGCTGTCCGAACCGCGCGCTTGATAGGCATGGGCGACGTCCAGCGCGACGGGACACGACGTGCTGGCGCTGCCGAACACGGCGAGTCCGTGGACACTGTCCGATCCGCAGTACTTTCCGGGCGCCGCTTCTGCGCTTCCGGCGACGGACAGCGCGGCGGGGGCCGAGACTCCCAGTGCCACGATGACCGCCAGCCCTGCCCGCAGGGCGTCGTTGAACGATGGCATGGGTCTTCCTCCCTCGGTATCGGCGGCCATGCCAGGGGCGAGGCCGGCTTGCGCCAGGCCGAGTGAAGTACCGACTGGGCGTCGGTCCGCGATCGCGCGGGGTCTGCCGTGACACCCGCACGAGCACACCTCCACCACCGTCACTCATTCGGGCCAGCCCTGCCACTCGGACCACGCCTGCGGCGCGGCGGTGCCTTGCGGGCTGTGATCTGACGGGGCGGCGGTCAGCGCAGCGCGCGGCACCCGCCCGCAGCGGCTTGACCATCGAACGAGCGGTAACTGCCGCGCCCTCCATCAGCGTTGTACGGCCACCATTCCCGTGGCCGCCCTTACCGTGTTGCCGGCTGCGGTTCGGAAGCCATGGCGGAGGCGTCCCGGTACGGTGCCCCGACCGGCGGGTTCGCCGCTTCGGCGGCGCGGCGGTATTCGGCGTTGATGCGGCGGGCTTCCTCGAGCTGGTCCTCGAGGATGACGATGCGGCACGCGGCCTCGATGGGGGTCCCCTGGTCGACGAGTTCGCGGGCTCGGGCGGCGATGCGCAGTTGGTAGCGGGAGTAGCGCCGGTGGCCGCCCGCGGAGCGCAGCGGGGTGATGAGGCGGGCTTCGCCGATGGCGCGGAGGAAGCCCTGGGTGGTGCCGAGCAGCTCGGCGGCCCGGCCCATGGTGTAGGCGGGGAAGTCGTCGTCGTCGAGACGGCCGTACGGGTCGTCTGCTGTCAATTGGCACCTCTCTGTGAAACGTGTTGAGGGGCCCTGGTGCCGTACCGGCACCAGGGCCCCGAAGGAACTGCTACACCATCTGTCGGCCCTAGTGCTGCGCCGACCTTCTGTTTCCGCGGGCCCGGCTCGACTGCCGCCGGGGGCGCGGGGATCGCGGTTGCGTGACCGGAGACCACCTGCCTATCGATGTCCTGCGGTACCCGGACTCAGTACTTCGGTCCGGGCGATCCTGATGGCGTTCAACTCCTCCGTTCTTCCCTCTGAATCAATCACTTACCGAACAGGTACTGCGTACTGCTGTGGCCTCGAAAAGCGCCACTCTCCGGCAGCCAGCCCCGTCGCCCGTCCTGCGTCTGCTCTGGCTTGGAACCCCACTGCCGGACTTCCCGGTACGCGCGCCCGCAGTCAGACGCCTTTACCGAGGTACCGCTGAGAACCGCACTGCTGGTACTGCCCGTGGCGGCCCCTGATCACTGCGGGCCACCCGGTCCGGCCGCCAGCCCCGTCGCCATCCTGCAACCGCTCTGGCTTCGGAACTCCACCGCCGCACCGTCCTGCGAACTGCAACTGCGGATACTGCTGCCCGGCAGTTCATCTCTGCCGGGCCCTTCTCGATCTCTTGCTACGAGAGAAACCATAACCACCCCACCACCCAATGTCTACTGCGGCCAAGACAGATTTTTATGTGTTCGACGGTGAGATAGTCGCCTTCGAACAGCAGAGGGGTGTGGACCGCCAGCGCGGGGAGCGGATCTCCGGTGCGGCTCGCGGTTCAGCGGTCGGCATCAACGGTCCAGGAGCGCGGAACATACAGCTCGCAATCCAGGCACCCACGTGCCGCATCCCGAGCGGGGTTGCATCCCCGGCCCGATCGGCGGTCGTTCACCAGGCTCGCGCGACAGGTCGGTCAGGAGACGGGGCACCAAGCTCCCTGTCCTGGACCGGGGTTCGGCCCGGGCAACGCTGCCCAGGGGCGGCGAGCCGCTGAGGGGTGGGGTCAGTCCGAAGCGCGGGGGTCGAAGGAGTCCGTGTCGACCGTCAGGGGCTCGGGGAACGCGGCGGCGACGGCGTCCCATCGGGTCAGCTTGAAGTTCGTGCCTTCCCGGTCCCCGTCCGCGGGAGTGGCCTCACCGTCGTGCGTGACCAGGAGCCCCTTGGGGAAGGACCTGCCCAGGGGGACGTTGACCACGGTGGCGCCGTCGGAGTGCTGCACGCCGTCGGTGGCAGTGCTGCGGGTGACGGAGAAGCTGCCGACGTAGCGGTTGTCGCCGTCACGCTCGTACACGGCGAAGGTGTCGTCGCCCTGGCTGGAGGCGAGGACGTATCCGGTGCCGTCCTCGGCGTGGTAGACGGTGACGCCTTCCGCGTCGGCGGAGAGGTGCTCACCGCCGAATCCGGGGTCGTTCTCCGTGTCGAGGACGCACTCCTCCTCCGTGGTGTCGTACGTCCACGGGGTGCCGTACTCGCGGACACGGTCCATCAGCTCCGCCTCGTCGAACTCCTCGCCGTCGAGTTCGATCCGCCACAGGCCCACCGTCTCCTGAGCGGCGTAGAGCACGTGCTTCTCCTGGTCCACGGCCATGCCTTCGACCTGCGGGCGCTCGCCGGGGTCGGCGCACGGTGACCAGGTGCTGCCGTCGGGCAGGGTGAAGGTGTCGGGGAGGTGGAGGGTGTCCTCGGTCCGGTAGCCGATTCGTCCGTCGCGGTCCTCGAGTCGCAGCAGCCGCAGGCGGGTCTCCTCGCGCTGCGACGCCACCACGTAGGCGTTGTCGTCGTCGCTGAAGGCGGTCAGGCCGTAGGCCGTGTGCTGGTCGTCCACTTCCGCCTCGTCGGCCGCGAAGACCGGGGCGGCATCGGGCGCGGTGACGTCCTTGAGCGGCGGCCTGCCCGCGGCGACGGCGCCGGGGTCGATGGCGAAGGCCCGGATCCGGTCTCGCCCTCGGTCGCTGACGAGGGCCAGGTCGGTCTTCCTGCCGCCCAGGTCGAACCCGTAGACGATGTCGACGTTGTTGTAGCGGCCGGGCGCGGCCTCGTCGTGCGGGGCAGGGGGCGCCCCTAGGTGCTGCAGACGGCGGCCGTCGAGCCCGTAGACGTCGAGGCCCGCCTCTTTCAACGTCCCGATGACGATGCTGCGGCCCGGATGGGCGGGGTCCACCCAGACGGCCGGGTCGTCGGCGTCGGCGTTGCCGCCCGCTTCGTCGTCGTAGACCGCGGGGGTCTCGGCGCGTGCGGTGACGGACAGCGGAGGGTGGGGGGCGGTTCCGGTCGCCATGAGGAAGGCGGCGGCCAGCGCGCACAGAGCGGAAGCGCTCACGATACTCCTCGGTAAGGGGGTGGGCGCGGAAACGCTATGGGGGAAGGGCAAAGACAGGCACACACGCCGATGAACAGCGAACGACCTCTCAGATCAGCGTGCCCGCATGGTGGATGAGGGCCGGGCGATGCCGGCCGCGCGACGGACCGCCGCGCGAACGCGAGTTGTACGGACCGGCCTTGGCGGCCCCGTCGATCGCGTCGCCGTGCGTCTCGTCCCGCCGGACCTCTCGTCCCGCCAGGGTCGTGCTCGACGGCCACAGGACGCGGCACGAGCAGGACGCAGGACGCAGGACGCAGGACGCAGGACGCAGGCAGAGCTTCGGCGAACACGGCCGCCTTCGCGCCCCGTTCGGCCGCGCTGTCGGGCCGCCCGGTGGACGGCCGCACGGGCAGCATCCGGGCGGCCGCCGCCCAGCAGAAGATGACGACTCAGCGCCAGCTCGGATGGCCCTCGGCAGTGGTGCCCGGCGTCAGTGAGCGCGGTTCGGTGCCGTCCCGGCGGACGGCCCAGATCCAGGGCTTCTCGTAGGGGCCGCGCACGAAAGCCAGCCAGGCGCCGTCCGGGGACCAGGTGGGGTCCATCTCATGGACGCCGGTCGCCACGACCGCGCGGTCGTTCCGGCCGTCGGTGCCGACCACGTGGATGTCGCCCTGGGTGCCCTGGCCGTAGCGGCCGGCCGTGTAGGCGAACGCGCGCCCGTCAGGCGACCACACCGGGTCGAACGCCGGGTGCGGCAGCCGGGTCACCTGCCGGGGGGCGGCGCCGGGCGCGTCCGGATCCACCAGGTGGATCTGCCAGTTGCCCTCCCCCGCCTCCTGGCAGACGGCGATGTGCCTGCCGTCCGGCGACCAGGCGGGGTCCTCCACCCGACCGGAGCCGGTGGTCACTTGCCGCGCGGTTCCGTCGGCCACGTCCACCGTGAACAGCTGCTGCACACCGTTCTTCTTGCGGAGCACGGCGAGCCGGGTGCCGTCGGGAGACCAGGACACCCGGCCGCCGGCGATGGACGCCAGCCGCCGAGGATCGGTGCCGTCGGCGTTGGCCGTCCAGACGGCCGCGCCGTCGGCGGAGATGCGTGTGTAGGCGATCGAGCGCCGGTCCGGCGACCACTGCGGGAGTACGGAGCAGGTGTCGTCGGCGATCAGGGGAACGGACACGGCCTCTCCCGGGTCACGGCGAACGATCACCCCGTGGCATGTACCCGGCCAGCCCGGTGCGGTGTCCTGCCGGATCAGCAGGGGCTCGTCGGGGAAGGGGGCCGGGGTGGAGGAGGCGGACGGACCACCGGTGCCGCCGCCCTTGCCGCTCTGCCCGGACTCGCCGGACCACGGCTGCCACACCACGACACCGGCCGCGGCCAGCGCCAGCACGGCGCCCACGACGACCGGTACGACGCGGCGCCCACCCTGACGGCGTACGGGAGGTTCGCCGACAGTGCCCAGCGGCTCGATCCGCTCAGGCCCGGGGTGCCCGGGCCCGGACGGCACGAGCCCAGGATGCTCGGGACCGGGCCGCTCAGGCCCAGAACGCTGCGGCTCGGTCCGATCGGATCCAGGCCGCTCCGGCTTCGTCCGCTCCGGCTCAGGCCGCTCTGACTCGGACGGCGCCGGCTCAAGCCGCTCAGGCTCCGTCTGCTCCCTCCCGGTCCGCTCGGGCTCCGTCTGCTCCGTCCCGGTCCGCACGGCCTCGGACCGCGCCGGCTCAAGCCGCTCCGGCGCACGCTGCGTTGGCGGGTCATCGGGCGCGGGATCCCGGCGGGGCAGCAGGGCCGTCGCCGCGTCCGGAAGCCAGGCTCCGTCGTCCCGGTGGTGGACCGTCAGACGGCGGAGGCAGTCCGCCGGGGCGGGCCGGGCCGCCGGGTCCTTGGAGAGGCAGTCGGCGACCAGCCCCCGCAGGGCGTCGGGGACGGCGCTCAGGTCCGGGTCCTCGTGGACGACCTGGTACAGGCGCGCGGCGGACGGCCCGTCCCCGAACGGCGAGCCGCCCGCCGCCTGGGCCAGGACCACGCCCAGGGCGAAGACGTCCACCGCCGGCGTGACCGCGCCTCCGGTGAGCTGTTCGGGGGAGAGGAAGCCGGGAGTCCCCACCTGGTAGCCGGTCCGTGTCAGCGTCGTCCCGTCCAGGGCGCGGGCGATGCCGAAGTCGATGACCCGAGGCCCGTCCTCCGCGACGATGATGTTCGCCGGCTTGAGGTCGCGGTGGATGACCCCGGCCCGGTGGATCGCCTCCAGCGCCTCGGCGAGCCCGGCGGCCAGCACCGTGAGGGTGTCCGCCGGCAGCGAGCCGACGCGCGCGAGGACGGCGGCCAGCGTCGGCCCCGGCACGAACGCCGTCACCAGCCAGGCCGGATCGCCTTCGGGATCGGCGTCCACCACCGAGGCCGTGTGGAAGCCGCCCACCCGCCGCGCGGCCGCCACCTCGTCGGCGAACCGGCGCCGGAAGCCGGGTTCGGTGCTCAGCTCGGGCCGTACGACCTTCACGGCCACCGCCCGGCCCGACGGGGAACGGCCGAGGTACACCACGCCCATGCCACCCTGACCGAGCCGGTGTGTCAGCAGGTAGCGGCCGTCACCGACCGAGACGGGATCCCCCGGTGCCAGCGGCTTCATGCGTGCGTCCCCCCGTTTCCGTCCCCTGAGCAGGGGCAGGCCACTGCCTACCTGCCGAGACGTACGACAGTCAAGCGAGGCCGTACGGGTCCGGGGGCCCTGGTGGGCGTCCAGCGCCCAGGGCGGACCGATCCGTACGGTCGAGCGGTGTGATCACTCGATCGTGAGTTGCTCCTCCATCACGCCCGGTTCGGCCCGATGCTCGGAAAGGACGGCGTGTGACCGACGCCGCCCGGACATCGGTGAGTGGGGAGAGGGCATGGGGCAGGAAGCGGAACGGGGCCGGGGCCTGGACGGACAGGCGGTGCTGCTGGTGGCCGGGCTGGCCGATCTGGCGGTGAGCACGCTGGGTTCGGCCCTGGGGACGGTGCGGGGGCTGCTGCGCCGCTCGGACGCCGCGGAGCTGGCGGCGGAGGCCGAGCACGACCTCATCGCGCGCGGGCGCCTGGTACTGGACCGGTACGCGACCGTGCCCCCGGCTCACCTGGAGGTTCTGGCCCGGCACTCCCTGGCTCGACGGGCCGTCGATGGCGTCTGACGGTTGGGAGCCGGCCGCGTTCAAGGGCCGCGTCGACGAGGTACTGCACCGGTTCGTCGCCCAGGAGGCAGACAGGTTCGCGGCGATCGACCCGCTCCTGGCCCCGGTGGCCGAGCGGCTGGAGGCGGCGGTCGCGGACGGCAAGCGGCTGCGGGCGGCGTTCTGTTACTGGGGCTGGTGTGCGGTGGGACAGCCGGACGGCGACGCGCTGCTGCGGGCGGCGGCCTCCATGGAGCTGGTCCATGCCGCCGCGGTGGCCCACGACGACCTCATCGACGACAGCCCGCTGCGGCACGGGCGGCCCACGGCACACGTCGCCCTGCGCGCTGCCGTACGCGGTCAACCGCTGGCCGCCGGCGCCGCGAGGTCGCTGGCGATGCTGGTGGGGGATCTGCTGATGGCCCTGGCCGGGCAGTTGTTCGCCACCAGCGGTCTGCCCGCCGCGTACCTCGCCCGGGCCCGCCCGTTGTGGTGGGTGATGGCCCGTGAGCTGGTCGCGGGCGAGTGCCTGGAGATCCTGCGTACCGGAGCCGGTCCGGACACGACCGCGTCGCTGAAGGTGATTCGCTACAAGACCGCCAAGTACACCGTCGAGCAACCCCTGCTGATCGGCGGCGCCCTGGCCGGGGCCGGGGCCCGGCTGCGCGAGGGCTACTCCGCGTACGGGCTGGCGCTGGGCGAGGCGTTCCAGCTGCGGGACGACCTGCTCGGCCTGTTCGGAGACCCGGAGCACACCGGCAAGGCCAACGCCGATGATCTGCGCGGGCACCGGCCCACGGCGCTGCTCGCGGAGACCTGGCGCCTCGCCGGCGACGACGAACGGAGACTGCTGGGTGCCCTCCTGGGCCGACAGGACCCTGGGGGCGACGACCTGGAAGCGGTCCGCGAGGTCATGCGCGGAGTCGGGGCACCCGACCGCATCGAGGGCATGATCAGCGCGCGGGTCGAGGCAGCGCTCGACGCCCTGTCCGAACTGGACGTACCGGCGCACGCCGCGGCTGCCCTGACCGCGCTGGCGCATTCGGCGGCGGTTCGCCGGTCCTGACCCTCACACCGGGGGCTGCGCGAATCCGCGCCCCCCTCCCCCGGTCTCCCGCCGGCCTCCCGCCGGTCGTGGACGACCCCATGGAAGACAAGGAGCGCTGCCATGACGTACACCGAGGCATCGATGAACGCCCTGCGGCTGGCCGGAGACGAACTCGCCGACGCCACCGTCGCCACCCTCTTCGAACGCGGACAGGTGGGTACGTTCAACAACCTGATGCGCTACGTCTCCACCGTCGGCGCTCCCCTGCCGGACGGGCTGCCCGACGTCGCCCGGGAATACCTGGAGGCCACCCGTGTGCCGCCGGCCTGGGTGGACTGGGGCGAGATGGAGAGGGCCCGGCTGTTCTTCATCGACAACAACGTGCACATCTCCACCGCGCTGTCCTTCGCCTCCATGCCCGCCTGTTACGTCGTCCCGCGTGTGGCGAAGCTGCTGTCGGCCACCCACGGGCTGAAGTACCCCTCCAAACGGATGGCGGAGACCGGGCAGTTCACCGTCTACCTGATGCGGCCCGACGCCTTCGAGGCAGGCAGCCGCTTCATCCCCGCCGCCCAGAAGGTGCGCCTCCTGCACGCCTCCATCCGCCACCACCTCACACGCGAGAACCGGTGGGACACCGACACGTCCGGAACGCCGATCTGTCAGGAGGACATGATCGGCGGGCAGATGTTCTTCTCCCTGCTGGTGCTGGACAGCCTGCACCGCCTGGGCATCCACATGTCCACGGAGGGCGCGGAGGCGTACTACTACGCCTGGCGCGTCGTCGGCGCCATGCTCGGCGTCGACCAGGACGCCGTGCCCAAGACCCTCGACGAGGCCCGCCGCTTCCTCGACCTGTACATGATCCGGTACATGGGACCCTCCGAGGAGGGCACGCAACTGACCCGGCAGCTCATCGACCTCTACGAGGAGGTGGTGCCCGGCACCTTCTTCGACCCGATCGTCTCCGCCCTCATCCGCCATCTCATCGGCGATACCTGCGCCGACTGGCTCCACGTACCGCGCACGCCCTGGGACACCGTCATCAAGGCGGCGCCGCACCTCCTGGGCGTTCTGGAGACCATCGAGGACCGCTCCCCGCTCAGCGCGTGGGCCCTGGACCGCCTCGGCCACCTCACCACCATCTTCGAGCTCTCCTCCCTCACCCGCGGACGCGTCATGCACTACGCCATCCCCGAACAGCTGAAAAAGGACTTCGGCGTCTCCAGCACGGTGCCCCGCACCCACCGCTGGACCCCACCCGCCGCCACGGTCTCCTGAACCCCCGGCCCGGGCCCAGCGCGGGCATCCCTTGATGAGACGAAGAGAGAACGCAAGAAGTGCAACCTACTGGTTGCGCCCAGGGGCCTGGTTGTGCAACCGTAGAGTTGCATCCGTCGGAGGAAAAGGAGCCCCTCATGAGCAATGACCGGATCGAACGCGAAACCCTGATCGCGGCACCCCTGGAGCGCGTCTGGTCGCTGGTGGCCCAGCCCGGATTCTGGGTGGCCGACAAGGCGAGCCTGCCCGGCACCGTGGCGAAGGAGGGAGAGTCGATGGTGGCGAAGAACGCCGAGCACGGCGACTTCCCGGTACGTGTGGAGAAGGTCGAGCCGCCCACCTACCTGGCATACCGCTGGACCAGCGCCTTCCCCGGAGAGGAACTGCGCGAGAACAACAGCACCCTCGTGGAGTTCACGTTGACCCAGGAAGGCGACAAGACGCGGCTCCGCGTCGTCGAGAGCGGGTTCGCGGCGCTGGCGGGATCCGAGGAGCTGCGCAGCCGGAACCTGAAGGACCACACCCAAGGCTGGCCTCTGGAGCTCGACGCGCTCAAGTCCCGCGCCGAACAGCCCTCCACGTGACGGAAGAACACGCCGCCGCCACCGAGGTCGTCGACAGCGTCCTCGGTGCGCTGGCCGACCCGACGCGACGCCGACTGCTCGATCTCCTGGCGGCGCAGGGCGAGGCCACCGCCACGACGCTCGCCGAACGACTCCCCGTCTCCCGGCAGGCGGTGGTCAAGCACCTCGCCGTCCTGGACGCCGCGGGCCTGGTCTCCGGCGGCCGCGTCGGGCGCGAGGTCCGGTACGCGGTGCGGCCGGCGGCGCTCGACGCGACGGCACGGTGGATGGCCTCGCTCGCGGCCGACTGGGACCGCCGGCTGGCGACCATCAAACGCGTCGCCGAGGCGGCGGAACGGGATCCCAGCGCGGCCGGCCCGGACTGAGGGACGCACTCGAGCTGACGGTGCCCGGCCTTCTCCGCAGCGGGGCCGGCCCGTCGTGGAATGCGGTGTGTCGACGCGCGGTTGGCTGGATCGAGCCAGTTGTCCTTGTGGCCTGCCGTCGAGAGGAACGCCGTGGTCGAGCCATTCTCCGTAGCCGTTGCCGTGCGTGGATACGAGACCGACACCCAGGGCCATCTGAACCAGGCCGTCTATCTCCAGTACGCGGAGCATGCCCGCTGGTCGCTGTTGCGGAAGGCCGGCATCCGGCAGACGGATCTACTGGAGAAGGGCGTGGGGCCGGTGGCCCTGGAAGTGACGGTGCGTTATCAGCGGGAGTTGCGGGCGGGTGACGAGGTGGAGGTGACGTGTGCCTTCCTCTGGGGTGAGGGCAAGACCTTCCGTATCGAGCAGACGATCCGCAAGGAGGACGGCACGGTGGCCGCCGAGGTGACGGGCGTCGGCGGCCTGATGGATCTGAAGGCGCGCCGGCTGGTGGAGGGGCCGCGCGAGTACTTCCGCGCGCTGGCCGACTCCCCGGAGGTCTTCGGCCTCTGACCCCCGGGCCGGGGGCAGGCGGTCGGCGGCGGCACCGGCAAGGGCCGCCGCCCGCGTCGTACGGGCCCGCACCCCGGCGGCCGGGCGGCGATCGGCGGGATTCACCGGGACGCTTCTCGGGGTCGGCGCTCTCCGCCCGCCGTCCCGGAGGTCGGTGAAGGCGACTGCGCGGGGCCTGCCCCGGTCCACTTGCCGTAGAGGACGAGGTTGTCGGCGTAGTGACCGGTGGCCGGGTCGTAGTCGCCGGCGCAGGTGAGCAGCGCGAGGCGAGGGGGGCCTTCGGCGGAGAAGAGGTCGGTCGGCAGGCTCGCGTGAGGGTATGTGCGGCGGGCGGTGATGCGGTAGCGGTGGGTGCGTCCGTCGGCCCCGGTGACCTCCACGCGCGCGCCGAGGTCCAGGTCGTGGAGCTCCGCGAAGGCGCCCAGGCCTTCCTTGGTGTCCACGTGTCCGGCGATCAGCACGGTGCCCCGTGAGTCTCCCGGGGCGGCGCCCAGGGCCCACCAGCCGGCGCGGTCGCCCCGCGCCGGCACGGTGAGGTCTCCGCCGCGCGTGGCGGCGGCGGGGCCGACCTCGGCGTGGAAGCCGGATGCTCCACGGACGGCGACGGCGACCGGTGGCGCGTGCCTCTCGGCAGCCGGGTCGGCGGCGGGCGCGGCGGCGGGCAGGGCACCCTCGTCCACGCCGGGATGGACCCGGTCGAGGAGGCTCCAGCCGGCCGCCGCCATGAGTACGCCACCGGCCATGACCGCCGTCGCGGGGCCGACGCGGTGGCGCCGCCTCATCCCGTCAGCTCTCGGCGTCGCGGCGGCGTCCGCGCAGGGCCCACAGCCCGGCACCCGCCACGAGGAGCGCGCCGCCGGCCAGCGCGGCCGTGCCCAGTACGACGCGGTCGTTCATCGCGGCGGCCAGCTGGCCGCCGTTGCCGGCACCGACGGTCTTCGGGTCCTTGGCCGCGTGGCAGGTGCCGCCGCGGACCATGTCCAGGTGCATGGCGACGACCGGCCGCGCGGCTCGGGCGGCGGCGACGACCTCGGCGTTGTCGCCCTTGGCGATCTCCTCGTCGATCCGGGCGAGCGACTTGGTGTGTGCGGCGTCCTGGTCGGCCAGCCACGCCTTGTCGTACGCGGCGGTCCCGGCCTTGGCCCGTACGGCCATCAGCTTCTGCTCGTCCTCCGGGGCGGGTGAGCCCGGCAACGCGATGCCGTGCTTCTTCGCCAGTGCGGTCAGACCCGCGTCCAGTCGGCTGTGGTCGCGTACCAGCGCGCCTCCGACCGTCTTGACGCAGGCGGTCGTCGCGTTCTTCTGGGCGTCCTGTCCGGCGGCGATCTCGGCGAGGTTGGCCCGGTGTGCCGCCTGCGTGAACGCGGTGTCCTGGTCGCTGACGGGCGCGGCGTACGCCTGCGGTGCGCACAGGGCACCGGCGGCGCCTATGAGGGCGACGGTCACGAGCTGCTTCCGCATGGGAGTACTTCCTTTCGCCACCGCGATCCGGTGGCACGGCGATGGGGCGCCTTCTAGCACCCACGCCTCATGTGTCCCGCTTCGACACGCCGCCCCAGCGTCAGAAGTCCAGATTCACTACAAAGGGTGATAAGTCCGGGTGTACCGCCAACGCTGCGTGATCAGCGCGGCGGCCGGTCCCTGCGCTGCTGTTCGCAGGAGCCCGGGAGTCCGGCACAGTGCGGTGTCGTCCTCGGCGTCACGGGTACCCGCCGGACACGGAAGCGCACGGTGGACACACGAAAGGCAAGGGCCATGGCCGACGGCATCGAATCGCCCCCTGTCTCGGACGCCCCGGTTGAGCGCCGTATCGGCGCCACTGGGTCGGCAGTGCGGCCGGTAGCGGGGTTCTGATGGTCGCCCTCAACCGCTCCGTACAGTCCGCCGCCCGCGCGCTGGCCCGGCGCCGCCGGCGGCCCGCCTTGCACCCGGACGGTCTGCTGTTCTCCGGTGAGCTCGAGATCCTCCCGTCCGGGGAGCAACCGTGGTCGGTGGGATGGCTGGACCGAGCGGGACGGTACGACGTGACCGTGCGCTGGTCGCGGGCAGCGGGTGTACCGGTGGCCCTGCCCGACGGCCTGGGCCTGGCGCTGAAGGTGGTGGACGCCGCGGGTCCGGGCCGCCCGCTCGACCTGCTCCTGACCTCGAGCGGCGGCGGGCCGCTCACGCGGCACCTCCCCGTACCGCGCACCGACGCCCTCGGCGGGCCGTACTCCACACTGACCGGCTACCGCTTTCCCGACCGGGACCGCGTCGTCGCGGCCTTCCCCGACGAACCCGGGCGCCGGCTTCCGGCGCGGCCGGCAGCGCTCGCCGAGGCCCTGCGCCGGCGTCCGGCGCGCTTCCGGCTCTGCGCAGCCGCACGAGGGGAACGATGGCGGCACTTCGCCACGCTCACCGTGAACGGCACTCCCCCGTCCACGGGCACGGACGGACCGGTCGCGTACGACCCGTATACGGCGCGTCTCCCGGACCTGCCGCCCACCGACCGTCTGCGCGCCCTGCGAGAAGCCGCCTACGCCGGGTCCCGCCAGGGGCGCGGGGCCCCCGCGCCGCCGCGCCGCCTCCGGCCCGCACCGGAGGGCGGGAGCCGTGGGTCGGCCCTTGTGCGTCCTGTCGCCGTCGCTCGCGCCCAAGGCGTGTTCAACATCGTCGGTGGGCTGTGGCCGGTCGTCTCGCTGCGCACCTTCGAGCAGGTGTACGGCGCGAAGACCGACAAGTGGTTGCAGCGGACCAGCGGGGCTCTGCTCGCGTCGGCCGGGTTCAGCATGCTCTGTGCCGGCTCCACCCCCGCCGGGGTGCGCCACGCCCGTCGCGTCGGCGTCGGGACCGCCCTCACCTTCCTCGCCATCGATCTGGTGTACGTTCCCCGGCGCACGATCCCCGCCACGTACCTCATGGACGCGGCCAAAGAGATCGCCTGGCTCGCCGCCTGGTGGCGGGCGGGAGCGTGCCGCGACGCCACGGAATGACCTGGAGGCGGCCCGACGGCACGTGCGCCGGTTCTGGGTGCGGGACCCTTGGCCCGCCATGATCACGAGGCGAGCGAGCGGCGCCACGCGATGAGCCAGAGGGCCTGGAAGGCGGCGTCGAGAAAGTACACTCGCCGGATCCTCCCCCGGGAGGCGTAGATCACGTCGATGGCGAGCAACGTGCAAGCAGCGCCCACGCCGGTCCTCCGCGCACTGTCCGGGTCGGCACCGGCTGCCCGGATCTGCCCCCAGCCGGTGACGACCAGCAACCCGGACACGGTCTGCAAGAGCCAGACATCCGCCTTCGGTCCGGTGACCGCCTCGAAACTGCGTCGATGGACGAGGGGCCAAGCACCGGTGACCAGGTGGAAACAGCCATGTGCTCGGGCCACAGTCGCGCTGTTCACAGCGATTCTCCTCACTGCCGGCAGGAGGCCCCGCGACGACGGGGCGCCCGTGCGCGAAGGCACGGGCGCCCCTGCTGCGTACGGTGAGCTACGCGTCTCGGCCGCTCACGGGGTCGGCGGCCCCTGTCGGCCGCTCTGGCCCCGGACCTCGTCGGCAGCGCCCTTGCCCATGTCGCGCAGGCCGCCCGCCGTCTCCTGTCCGGCCGTCCGGGTCTCTTCCATGGTGGTCTGGGCCGCGCCCTGAGCCGTGGACTTCACCGATTCCACCGCCTCAGCGGCCGGCTCGCGCAGCTCCTCCTTGATGTCCTGCGCCGCCTGGACCGCCTGCTGCTTCACGGGCTCCAGGAGTTCGTCGGAGTGCTCCCGCAGCTGCTGTCCGGCACGCTGCTCCGCCTCGGTCGTCGGCAGCAGCGCGGCCGTCAGCATGCCGGCGCCGAACGCGATCAGGCCGGCGGCGAGAGGGCTGCCCTGGGTCTGCTGCCTGACCTGCGCGGGCGCCTGGGACAGGGCGTCACCGAGCCGGTCGGTCGTCTCCTTCGCCGTCTCGGCGATGTTCGCCGACGTCTGCCCGGCGGAGTCCGCCACACCCTGCGTGGTCTCGGCCACCCTTCCGGTGGTCTCACGGGCGGTGCCCATCACACGCTCCTTCACTCCGCTCAGCCGGCCCCGGGCCGCGCCGACCTTGCGGCGCGCCACCTTGCGGGGGGTGACCCGGTCCGTCAACAGGTCGACGTTGCGGGCCAGATGGGCTCGCCGGTACTCCACGTCGGTCCTCAGCTCGTCGGGTGTCGGGCCCATCGGGCGTCCTCCTTCAGTGTCTCCATGGTCTGTTCCGGCTTGAGGTTGACGTCACGCAGACGTTTGCGTCCGGTGGTGTACAGCACCGCGCCGACGACGCCCCAGACGGCGGTGACGATCAGCGCGGCCCAGGCGGGGTCCATGACGTTGGCGAGGGCGAAGACCGCCGCCAGGCTGCCGAAGAGGAGGACCAGGTGGCCGGCGTAGCCGGCTCCGCCGAGCATGCCGACGGCCTTTCCCGCCTTGGTCGACTCCTGTTTGATCTCCGCTTTCGCCAGTTCGATCTCGTCGCGGACCAGCTGCGACAGGTCCGAGCTGATCTCTCCGATCAGGTCGCCGATCGACTGCTCCTCCTCGCGTGCTTCCGTGGAGACGCCGGGGGGCGTTCGCGGCGGGGTCCCGTACGGGCTCCCGGCGGGCGTGCCCGGGAAGGATCCGGGACGCGCTCCGGCCGGGGGCGGGGTCGGTGGAATGCCTGTCGTCGGTGCGGTGGTGCGCTGTTTGTACGGGGTAACCACGCTCAGCTCCCTTGCGTCGGTCGCTGCGGTCCCGCCGGCGGAGGCGGAGTGGGAGGCGCCGCCGCGGCAGGCCGGCTCGGGGTCGGGGGGGCCTGCTCGTAGGACGGCGTCACGTGGGGCGGCTGGGACTGCCCGTAGGTGTCCAGCGGATCGTCATAGGCCGCCTGCGGGGCGCCCGAGCCACTGCTGGGTGCCGCCTGGTGACGGGGCGGGCTCGTCGGGCGCGGTGGCACGCCACCCTGGCCCGGACCGCCCTGCCCCGCGCCGGCGCTCGATGAGGCGGACCCGCTGATGCCCTTGCCGACCCGCGCGACAGCGAATCCCGCGAGGGCCGCTCCGGCCAGGAACACGCCCGGCCTGCGCCTCGCGAAATCCTGCAGATCGCCGACGAGGCCGTCAGGTCCTCGCTCTTCGATCCGGGAGGCCACCTGGTGTCCGCCGTCCGCCAGTTGCCGCACGAGACCCGCCGCGCTGGACTCCGGCTTGCCGCTCTCGCTCATCTCCCGCAGCTCGTCCGCCAACCGGCGCACGTTCCGCGCGAGGTTCTGCGTCTGGGAGTGGGCCTGGCCCTGAAGCTGATCACGCAGCTCTCCCACGAGGTCACGGGCCTGACTCGTCGCTTCGCCGACGACATCGGCGGCCTGCTCCTTCGCGGTGCCGGTGACCGCGGCGGCCTTCTCCGCCACCAGTCCGGCACTCTCGCTCGCCTTGTCCTGAGCCGTTTTCGCCACCGCCTCGGACCTGCTCCGGTCGGGACGGCCGCTGTCCTGGAAGTCGCTCAAGGCTCCTCCTGGTCAATCGAAACGTTCAGCTTTCCGGTTGCTCACGCACGACGCGTACCCCTTTTCCGTCCATCTACGTCTATGTTCTGAAAGTGCTGTGATCGGCCGGCCTCGCGGGCGCGGAGGCCGGTCCCCCGTCCCGCCGCCGACCAGGCCTGGCGGCCGTACGAAACGCGGCCCGGCAGCATCCGTGTACCCGGAGCGCGGCCGACTGACCGAAGTGACCGAGACCGACCACCACGGGAGCTGATACGACATGCCTCGCTCGAAGCAGTACGCCGTCGCCGCCTCCGGGCAGTGGACGGACGAGGAGGAGGGCCGGCGGCGGCTGCCCGCCGGAGAGGTCCACGCCTGGGAACCGGGCATGAACCAGACCGTGTGCGGCCTGTCCCTCAGCCGGTCCGAGCTGACACGCTTCCCCCACATCACCTGGGCGGACACATTTCCGGAGTCCGGCGGGGCGGCGGACCGCGTCCGGCTCCAATGTCCGCGCTGCGCCTCCGTCGCCGGCCGGCGCGGCGGCGACGCGCGCCCCCGGTGGCACCGCACCAACCCCAGGCCGTGAGCCCCGCGGCGGCGGGCTCCCACGGTGAGATGGCGGAGCGGGTGGTGTGTTTCGGGCTTTCCAGGGGATAGGGGTCGACATGTCGACAGATAACGAAACACTCCCCACGGCTGCGACCGAGCCGTCCCTCCGGCGGGCCCTCACCACGCCCCTGCTCTTCTTCTTCATTCTCGGAGATGTGCTGGGCGCCGGCGTCTACGTCCTGGTCGGGCAGGTCGCCGCCGACTCGGGGGGCGCCGTGTGGGTGCCACTCACCGTGGCCCTCCTCCTGGCTCTGCTGACCGCCGCTTCCTATGCGGAGCTGGCGACGAAGTACCCGAGGGCCGGTGGGGCTTCTCACTACGCGACGCGGGCGTTCGGCCCGGTGGTCGGCTTCATCGCCGGGTTCTGCATGCTCGCCGCGGGAGTGGTCTCCGTCGCGGCGCTCGCCCGGGGCTTCGGCGGTGAGTACCTGTCGGCCTTCGTGACGCTCCCCGTCGCCTCGGTCGCCGTCGTCTTCCTCGCCGCACTCGCGCTGCTCAACGCGCGCGGCATCAAGGAATCGACGCGCGCGAACGTCGTCGCCACCGTCGTCGAGGTCGGCGGCCTCCTCGTCATCGTCGTCCTGGGCGCGTGGCTGCTGCTGCGTGGCGAAGGCGATCCCGGGCGGCTCACCCAGCTCGGCACACCGGAGAAGGGTGCCGTGCCCGCTGTGCTGAGCGGTTCCGTGCTGGCGTACTACTCCTTCGTCGGCTTCGAGACGTCGGTGAACGTCGCGGAGGAGACGCGGAACCCACGACGCTCCTATCCGCGAGCGCTGTTCGGCGCGCTCGCCACGGCGGGCGCCGTGTACGTGCTCGTGGGGATCGCGGCCTCCGCCGCGGTGCCGACCGAGAGGCTCGCCGAGTCCAGCGGCCCGCTGCTCGAAGTCGTGAAGGCGGCGGGAGGCGTCCCGACGTGGCTGTTCAGCGCGGTGGCACTGATCGCGGTCGCCAACGGCGCGCTGCTCACCGGCATCATGTCGTCGCGTCTCGCTTACGGCATGGCCCGTGACGGGCTCCTGCCCAGCGGCCTCACCAAGGTGCTGCCCGGCCGCCGTACGCCGTGGGTCGCGATCGCGGCCACGACCGCGGTGGCGATGCTGCTGGCGCTGACCGGCAGTGTCGCCGAACTGGCCTCCACGCTCGTGCTGCTGCTCCTCGTGGTGTTCTGCATCGTCAACACGGCGGTCCTGGTCCTGCGCCGGGACCCGGGCGAGAGCGACCACTTCCGGGCCCCGACCGTGCTCCCCGTCCTGGGGCTCATCTCTTGTGTCGTCCTCGCCACACAGATCGAGGCCCAGGTGTGGCTTCGTGGACTCGCGGTGATCGGCGGCGGCGTGGTGCTCGCGGCGGTGGCCGCCAGGAGGCGGCGCGAGACCGACGCGGGTTGACGGCATGTCACCGACTCTTGCCGGACGTCACTCGTACGCGCCCGCGCCGTGGGTGGCCCGGCGGAGCGAGCGGGCGTAGAAGTGGTACGTCACGGCCGTTTTGTCGGCCGCTCGTTCTTGCGGAAGGTTTTCATGACGACGTCGACTGAGCCGGTCGCCCCCGTCCCCGTGGCGGGCAGGAGTGTAGGGGCCGTGGTCGTCTCCTGGCTGACGACGACCGATCACAAGAAGATCGGGCATCTCTACCTGATCACGTCGTTCGTATTCTTTCTCCTGGGCGGTCTACTCGCCTTGATGATCCGGGCCGAGCTCGCGCGGCCCGGAATCCAGATCATGTCCCCGGAGCAGTACAACCAGGCGTTCACCCTGCACGGCACGGTGATGCTGCTGTTGTTCGCGACGCCGACCTTCGCGGGTTTCGCGAACGCGATCATGCCTTTGCAGATCGGCTCCCCGGACGTCGCATTCCCCCGCCTGAACATGCTCTCGTACTGGCTGTTCCTCTTCGGCGGCCTGATCGCGTTCGGAGGTGTGTTCACCACACAGGGCACGGCGGACTTCGGGTGGACCGCGTACACACCGCTCAGTGGCGGTGAACGCACTCCCTATGTGGGAGGCGACATGTGGATCATGGGGCTGGCGCTCGGCGGTTTCGGAACGATTCTGGGTGCCGTCAACTTCATCACCACCATCATCTGCATGCGGGCCCCGGGCATGACGATGTTCCGGATGCCGATCTTCACCTGGAACGTCCTGCTGACCTCCGTTCTGGTCCTGCTGGCGTTCCCGGTCCTGGCCGCGGCGCTGCTGGTGCTGGAGTCGGATCGGCAGTTCGGCTCGCACGTCTTCGCCCCGGCCAACGGCGGAGCACTGCTGTGGCAGCACCTGTTCTGGTTCTTCGGGCACCCCGAGGTATACATCATCGCGCTGCCGTTCTTCGGCATCATTTCCGAGATTCTTCCGGTGTTCTCCCGTAAGCCGATCTTCGGCTATATCGGGCTGATCGCCGCGACGATCGCCATCGCGGGATTGTCGGCAACGGTGTGGGCGCACCACATGTTCGCCACCGGGGCCGTTCTGCTGCCGTTCTTCTCCTTCATGACCTTCCTCATCGCGGTGCCGACCGGCGTGAAGTTCTTCAACTGGATCGGCACCATGTGGAAGGGTTCGCTGTCTTTCGAGACGCCGATGCTGTGGTCGATCGGCTTCCTGGTGACGTTCCTCTTCGGCGGCCTGACGGGCATCATCCTGGCCTCACCGCCGATGGACTTCCATGTCACCGACACCTATTTCGTCGTGGCCCATTTCCACTACGTCGTCTTCGGTACCGTCGTCTTCGCGATGTTCGCCGGCTTCTACTTCTGGTGGCCGAAGATGACGGGCACGATGCTCGACGAACGCCTCGGGAAGATCCACTTCTGGACCCTTTTCATCGGCTTCCACGGCACCTTCCTCGTCCAGCACTGGCTCGGTGCGGAGGGAATGCCCCGCCGCTACGCCGACTATCTGGAGGCCGACGGTTTCACCGCACTGAACACCCTGTCCAGCATCGGCGCGTTCCTGCTCGGTATGTCGACCCTGCCGTTCTTCTACAACGTCTGGAAGACCGCGAAATTCGCGCCCCGGGTCAAGGTCGAGGACCCCTGGGGATACGGCCGCTCGCTGGAGTGGGCCACCTCCTGCCCGCCTCCGCGGCACAACTTCGTCACCCTGCCCAGGATCCGCTCCGAGTCCCCGGCCTTCGACCTCCACTATCCGGAGGTCGCCGCCCTGGACGAAGGCAAGGAGCACAAGCGCGACATCCTGGATGACTCCGGCGCCGCGACGCAGCCTGGACGCGACACCGGCCCACACGGCTCGGCGCCTCGATGAGGCCGCGCTCCGCGAAAGGGCCCGACGGCAACGCCGAGGGCCTCGCGCGCCTCGAGGGCTACCTCATGAGCCAGGCCATCCGGCAGGAGGTGAAGCAGATGAGTGAGGACCTGGCCCGGAGCCTGTCCTGGCTCGGGCCCCTGGAGCAGGACGAAGTCGCCCGCCGCTTCGCCGACCAGCACCTCGCCCTCCGCCTCCAGATGCTCCGATCGACCGTCGAGCGCGCCGCGGAGCTCCGCGCGGAGTACAGCCACCGGTACGAGATGCTCCGACGCCGCACGTTCGCGTTCGCGCTGGGCAGCGTGGCCCTGACCATCGCGGCCACCACATGGATCGCGGTGCGCGGCTGAGTCCGAGGACGGCCGGCCCACAAGAGCGGTTCTCCGGGTCCGGTACCGGAAGGTCTTCGCGTACGAGAGGTCCGGCGAAGCGCCCTCCGGCCGGAGCCGGGGGCCCGTGGTGTACGAAGTCTCTGTGAACGAACAGATTCAGACCTCGACCGTCCGCGTCTTCATAGCTCTCGCGCCGCCCGACGAAGCGAAGGAAGAACTGGCACGGGAGCTGCGGCCCGCCTACGACGCGTACCCGAACATGCGGTGGAACCGCATCGAGGACTGGCACATCACGCTCGCGTTTCTCGGCGAGCTGCCCGTCACCACCGTTCCGCTCCTGCGGGCACCGCTCGCCCGCCTCGCGGCAACGCGTCCGCCCTTGCGGCTGGCACTTCGCGGTGCGGGGTGTTTCGACGAGCGGGTGCTGTGGAGCGGGATCGACGGAGACCTCGAAGGGCTGCATCTGCTCGCCGCCGAGGTCCGCACCGTCGTCAAGGCGTGCGGGGTCGATGTCGCGGACCGCCCCCTGCGTCCCCATCTGACGCTGGCCCGCTCCCGCAGGGACGACACCGACAGCGTGGCGAAGGCCGCTGCCGGACTCACCGGATTCACCGGTCGGCCCTGGCACGCGGAACGCCTGCACCTGGTCGGCAGCAACTTCGGCCGGGGTCCGGGGCCGATCCGCTACCGCGACATCGACGCATGGAGCTTCGGCGAACGCGGGGCCGGGGACGGCGAGGGCAACGGGGTCGAAGGCAGCGGACGGTCGTTCCGCTCCGAGGTCTGACCGGACGGACCGGCCCACGGACGTGGGCCGGTCCGTCCGGTCACGTGGCGCGCCGCCGCTCGCCCGGCATGGCCGTGGCCCCCGTGGATCACCACGGGGGCCACGGCCATGCCGGCGGAAGGGGCGCCGGGGTCATGCGCCGAGCAGGTGTTCCGTCACCTCGCGATAGGTTCGCAGGGTGAGCCGGAGCTGTTCGGTCTCGACGCCCCGATCGCTCGAGTCGCCGATTCCCTGCCAGCCCGCCCGCAAGGCGGCGCGACGGTCCCGGAGGGAGGCGATGAGCTGTTCCTCCACCTCGTCGAGCACCTCGGCCGCTTCGGCGACCGAGCTGCGCGGCGAGTCGACGAACCCGGCCAGCGCGTGGTGCAGGCGCTGTCCCAGACGGTCGCGGTCGGCGTCGCCGAGCAACAGCCCGAGCGGACGGTTTCCGGCCGGACCGGATGCGCGGCGCGCGCCGCTCGCGCCGGGGTCACCGCCGGCGTCAAGGTCACCACTGCCGTCGCCACCCGGCTCGCGGCCCGACCCGGAGGTGTGGCCGTCGTACGTGAGCGGGTCCGTCGTCTGCCGTCCGCGCGGCGCGGCGGGGGTCGCGGCGGGAGCGTGCGTAAGGCTCCTGTCGTTCCGGCCCGTGGCGCCGGGGTCGCCGGACGGTTCAGCGGACAGAGGTGACGCGGACAGCGGTGTCGCCTGGCTGCCGGTGACCGGCGCGGGTGGCGACGAGGGCGCGGGCGCCGACGGTGCGGGGCGGCCGGTGCTCCGGGCCGGCGCCGCCTGGATGGGGGCACCCGCCGTGCGATCCGGCCCGTTCTCACCGGCGCCCGACGAGCCCCGGTACGCGGGGGCCTGGGGCTCGTGCCGCAGGTCGTCTCCGGTACGGCCCTCTGCCCGCTGGTCCCGGTTCTCGCGCGCCATCAGGCACCACTTCCCTTCGGCTTGAGCAGGTGGCCTCGGCCTCGCGCGGAGGCGGTGTGCGGACGCGCCTTGCCACCCCACGCCGGTTCGGCGGCCGTCAGGCTCTCGAACAGGGCGCGTGCGTGGAGCAAGGCCTCACGCAGCTCCTCGGTGGACGCGGTCCCCGAGTGGACGGTCCGGCGTACCGTACGCAGGCCCTCCACGTGGCGGGGATGGTGCACCGAGAGGGCGGCGAGCTGCTCGTCGTGCCGGTCGGCCGCCGGGAAGCCCCGGGTCGCGGCGATCCGCGCGAGGAGCTGTTCGGCATCGGCGACGGCCTGCCGAGGGGCGTCGACGAAGCGCTCCTGAAGGGTGGTCCACTGAGCGTCGTACTGCTCGCGGACGGCGGGTTCCAGCGGCAGCGGCCGGATGTGTCCGTGCCGCTCGACCCGCTCGCGCAGGTCACGGTGGGCGGCCTCGGTGTTTCCGCCGTGGCGTTCGATGGTGCGGTCGTACTCGGGGCCGAAGCGCCGCTTGAGAGAGCGCGTGCCGCTACCGGTGCCCGTGCGGGCCCGGAACACGACACCGGCCGCCAGCACCACCGCGACCACCGCCGCGATGATGAGGACTGTGGTCAGGGTCGACATGGCTGCCTTCCTGGATTGTGTCTCCTGGCTGGCTGTTCGTCACTGCTTGCAGAGCGCTCGTCAGTTCGGCTTGCCGCTTCTCCGGCGGTCAAACCAAAGGGACGGCCCCGCTCTCCGGCAGAGGCCACGGGGCGTCGGCCAACTCGGCGACGCGGTGCGGGTCATGGGGGCGTGGGACAGGCCGGGCCCCCGCACCTCGCGCAGGTCGACAGGAAGCACCTGCCGCAGTCCGTCCTCGGCGCTTCCTCAGGGAATCACCGCAGCATTCCGTCAGACCTCCAGGGCAAGGAACGCTCCGACCAGCTCGGCGAACTCGTCGGGTGCCGCGATCCGGACACCGAGGTCCTCCGCCTTCGTGCGCTTGGAGCCCGCCTTCTCGCCCGCGACCAGGAGGCTCGTGCGCGGGGAGACGCCGGACGAGGACTTCCCGCCCGCCCGCTCGATCAGCTCGTTCATCTGATTGCGTGACAGCTTCTCCAGCCGGCCGGTCATGGCCCCGGTGACCACCACCGTCATCCCGGCGAGAGGCTGCTGTGACGCCCCTTCACCGCTCTCGGCGACCGCTTCCGTGCCCTGTTCCGGCGGCGGTGTCGCGCCGGGCTCCGTCATGTTGACGCCCGCGTGCACCAGCTTCCCGATCAGCGGAGCGAGCTCCGCCAGCTCCGAGACCACACCCGCCGCCTTCTCCCTGCCTATCCCGTCGACCAGCTGAAGCGTCTCCGCGTCGGCGGCGACGATCCGGTCCATGGTGGCGAAGTACCGGGCGATACGCCGGGACATGGAGCGTCCCGTGCCGCGTACCCCGAGGGCGCAGAACACCCGTGACAGCGGACGGCCGCGGGCGGTGTCGATGGCGGCCAGCAGATTGTCCGTGGAGGTCTCACCCATCCGGTCGAGGGCGAGCAGCTGCTCGCGTTCCAGGGTGAAGAGGTCGGCGAAGTCGGCGACCAGCCCCGCGTCGACGAGCTGCACCACCCGGGTGGAGCCGAGGCCCTCGATGTCGAGCTGGTCGCGGCCCGCCGCGTACGAGATGGAGGCGACCAGGCGGCAGTCGCGCCCGCGCGTGCACCGCCAGCGCTGCTCGCTGGTGTCGATCTCGGAGCCGCACTGCGGGCACGTCCGGGGGAACTCGATCGGCTGCTCGTCGCCGGTGCGCAGATGGGCGACGGGCGCCTCGATGCGGGGGATGATGTCGCCCGCCTTGTAGACCATCACCCGGTCGCCCAGGCGCAGGTCCCGCCGCGTGATGTCGGCCGGGTTGTGCAGGGTCGCGAAGCTGACGGTCGATCCGTCGATCTCGACTGGCTCGAGAACGGCGCGCGGCGCGATGATGCCGGTACGGCCGACGTTCCACTCGACGCCCAGGAGACGGGTGACCTTCTCGACGGCCGGCAGCTTGTACGCGATGGCCCAGCGCGGTGCCCGTGTGCCTGAGCCCGCCTCCCGCTGGTCCGAGGCCAGGTCCGCCTTGATCACGATGCCGTCGATCCCGAACGGCAACGAGGCGCGCAGCGCGGCGACTTCCTCGACCCTGGCCTGCACCTCCTCGGCCGTGGTGACGGTGCGGGGCGCCACGTCCGTGGCCGCCGCCGTGTGTACGCCGAGTCCGGCGACGTACGCGACGACCTCGCTGTGCGGGAGGTCGGCCAAGGCGGCGGTGAGTTCGCCGGAGTCGGGCAGCGGGATCGCGCCGTACGCGAAGAACGTCATCTCGACGCGGTACGGCCTGTCCTTGGCGCGGAGCGTGCCGGCCGCTCCGTTGCGCGGGTTGGCGAAGGGGGCGCCGCCATGCTCCGTACGCACCGTGTTGGCCTGTTCGAACTGCTCGTCGGTCATGAGGACCTCGCCGCGCACCTCGATCGTCACCGGTGAGCCGAGCTGCTCGGGCAGGCCGACGATGGTGCCGATCGCGTGCGACACGTCCTCGCCCGCGGTGCCGTCGCCTCGGGTGATCAGCCGGTCCAGCCGGCCCTCGTGATAGCGCGCGGCGACGGCCAGCCCGTCGAGTTTCGGCTCCACGCTCCAGGCAGCGACGGGTCTGCCGATGCGCCGCTCGAGCGACGCCGTCCAGGTGACGAACTGTTCGGCGGAGAACACGTTGTCCAGGGAGAGCATGGGGACGGTGTGGGGTATGTCGCCGACGGCCGCGCCGCCGGCGACCTTGCCCGTCGGTGAGGCGTCCAGCACCCCTTGGGGGTGCTCGGCCTCGTAGGCGGCGATCCCTCGTACCAGGCGGTCGTACGCGTCGTCGTCGAGCAGGCTCTCGCCCGTGGTGTAGTACGCGGCCGCGGCCTGCGCGGCCTGGTCGACAGCGGCGGCGTACGCGGGCGCGTCGGCGAGCACAACAGCTGAGTTCGTCGTCATGCCCCCATCCTGTCGCCCACCACTGACAACGGGGACAGCCGCACCGTGCCCGGGACGGGGCCCGTGCCCCCAGGGTCACAGCATGCGATGCAGCAGCCGGTCGCGGTTGATGAACTGGTGCTTGAGCACCAGGCCGACGTGCAGGGCGAGAGCGGTGAAGAAGGCGGCATGCGCGGCGATGTGGAGCGGAAGGATGTCGTCGCCGGCGGCGAGCAGCACCAGTCCGGTGGCGGGCACGAGGAAGGTCAGCCAGTACAGCGCGCTCTCGGTGCCGTGGGCGAGGCGTCGCTCCCGTGCGGTCAGCGTCGGCGCCCAGGGCGGCAAGGGGGTCAGCCGCCGCCAGGCGAGCCGGACGATGCCGAGCACGATGATCGTGACACCGAGGAGGACGTGCGCGGTGAGGAGCGCGTCGTCCCCGAAGGCGGCGTACTCGCCCTCTCCCCTGCCGCGCCCGCGCCCCGGTCCACCGCCCCGCCCTCTGCCACGGCCACGGCCCGGCTCGTCGGCGTCCAGGAGGTATCCGACCACGAACTGCGCGGCGAACGCGGCCACGACGCTCCAGTGCAAGACCTTGGTGAGGGGCCGGTACCCGGCGCCGCCGCTGCCCATGATCCCAGTGTGGGTCAGCTCTCCTCGGTCCGTCGCCCCCATGCCCGCCGGGGGCCTCCCGGCGGGCATGGGCCGGCCGTGTCCGCACGGCGGTCAGGCAGCGCCCGGCTGGGGTGGGCTGGTCGTGTGCGCGGCCGGGGTGCGCAGGGCCAGGATGGCGATGTCGTCGTCGTTGTTCCGGACCGGGCGGGCGCGTTCCAGCAGCAGGTCGGTGAAGGCGGCGAGCGGGCGGTGCACCAGCGAGGCGGCGTGCTTGCGCAGCCGCTCCAGTCCGTCGTCGATCGAGTGGTCACGGCTCTCCACGAGCCCGTCGGTGTAGAGCACCAGCGTCGACTGCGGAGGAAGGATGATGCGCGTGTCCGTCCGCTTCGCCGTCAGGCCGGTACTCAGCAGCAACCCGTGCCCTTCCGTGAGGTAGCGGGCCCGCCCGTCGTACGTGATCAGGAGCGGCGGTGGGTGGCCGGCATTCGTCCAGGCCAGGTGCCAGGCCCCGTCACCGGTCTGTTCCAGCGTGCCGAAGACCAGGGTCGCCATCGAGACCCCCGCGATGTGCATGGCCGACTCGTCCAGCCGGTTCACGATCGCGCTGGGCGGGTCGCGATGGGTCCACGCGTACGCGCGGAGGATGCTGCGGACCTGGGCCATGCCCGCCGCGGCGTCCAGGTCGTGCCCGACCACGTCACCGATCGCCAGCGCCGTCGTGCCGTCGGCCAGCGTGAAGACGTCGTACCAGTCGCCGCCGACCTGCGAGGCGTCCGGTGAGGGGACGTAGCGCGCGGTCATCTGCAGCCCGGGGATCGACGGCAGCTGCGGCAGGAGGTGGCGCTGCATCGTCTCCGCGACCTTGCGCTGCCGCTGGTACAGGCGTGCGTTGTCCAGAGCCAGCCCTGTACGGCGGGTGATGTCCTCCACCAGGGACAGGTCCGCCGGGGTCATCGCGTCCGGGCGCTTGGACCGGCCCAGAGTGAGCGCGCCCAGCACGTCCCGTACACCCCGTATCGGTGCGATCGCCGCCGAATGCATGCCCGTCGCCTCGAACAGCCGCCGCTGTTCGATGGCGATGCCGGAGTCCGGGGGGCCTTGGTACGTCGCCGGTGTCACCAGCGTGGAGGCGGCGCCCCGCAGGGCCCGCGACAGGGGCATCGGCGACTCGGCGGGGACCGGTGGCATCGGCCCCTGCAGGTCCTCGCGGTAGGTCAGGGCCTCGTCCTCGTAGTGGACGACGATGACGCGCTCCACTTCGTCGGCCTCGGTGATCAGGTCCACCACCACCCAGTCCGCGAGCCGGGGCACCACCAGTCGCACGAGGCGGCGCAGCGCCTCGTCGCTGTCGAGGGTCGACGTCAACTGCGTCGTCGTCTCGGCCAGCAGCGCCAGGCGCTCGAGCTCCGACAGCGTCGCGCCGGTCTCCGCGGGTTCCTCGGAGGGGGCCAGGCCGGTGCCCGGGTCGTGGAAGACCATCAGCGTGTCCGCGCCGGAGTCCGTGGCTCCGGCGCAGGGGACGATCGACCAGGACAGCTCGGTCAGGCTCCCGTCCCCCTGCTCGAACCAGCCGCGGCCGGTCCGCGTACGCCGGGACAGGATGGCTTCCTCGACCCGGCAGCGGGCCCTGGCCAGCGGCTGGCCGTGGCCGTCGCGGTGCAGGAGGTCGTGAGCGTCGCGCCCTACGACGTCGGCGGCCTTGATCCTCAGCAGCCGCTCGGCGCGGGCGTTCACCGCGGTGAGGACACCGCAGTCGTCCACGACGCACGCGGCCGCCGCAAGCCGTCCGGGCAGCTCCGAAGGCGAGGCCGCGCCACGCACGGATTCGCTCTCGACATCCTGGTCCTCCATGATCGCCCGTGCCTCCCTGGCCTGACCTTGGCCGTCATCGTCGTCAGGGTTGCAGATCGCCCAGGGACATCACTTGCAAACACTACGGCCGTGTCGTGCGGGAGTCCCGTCCCCGCCGCGGGGAACCGGCTGACCGGTCAGGTCGCGGCCGGGCTGGTGTCACTCGTACGTGGACACCGCGGAGCCACCGACGACCACCCGGGCGGGCCGTTAGGATCACGGGTGTGGGGGGACTTGGCGTGGGGATCGGCACGAAGCCGTGCACGTGGTGCAAGCGGCAGCTCCAGCAGCGTTCGCGGTGGCGCGGGAGGCGCTTCTGCAACAGTTGGTGCCGGGTGAGGTACCGGGTGGCCAGGACGGTCGAGGCTGTGCTCGACAACGTCTGACCGGCCGAGGTCCCGACCGGGCCCGTGAGGAGCCGCCGGGGTCCGACGCGGCCGGAGACTCAGGCACCCTCCTTGCGCCGGGGCTCAGGGGGTGAGCGGCTGCTCGGCCCAGATCGTCTTGCCCGTCGAGGTGTACCGGGTGCCCCACTGCTGCGTCATCTGGGCGACGAGGAACAGGCCCCGGCCGCCCTCGTCCTCGTTGCCGGCGCGCCGTAGATGGGGGGAGGTGTGGCCGGTGTCGGAGACCTCGCAGATCAGGGCGCGGTCGCGGATGAGCCGGAGCTGGATGGGGCCGGAGGCGTAGCGGATGGCGTTGGTGACGAGCTCGCTGACGACCAGTTCGGTGGTGAAGGAGAGGTCGCCGTCCAGTCCCCACGCATCGACCTGCCGGGTGGCGAGCGCGCGGGCCCGGCCCACCACTTCGAGGTCGTCGGACAACTCCCAGGCGGCCACCTCGTGGCTGTCGAGAGTCCGGGTGCGTACGAGGAGGAGTGCGGCGTCGTCGTCCACCGGGCCGGGCAGCAGCTTGGCGACGACACGGTCGCACAGGTCGTCCAGAGGGTGGCGGTGGTCGGCGAGGATGCCGTGCAGCGCGTCGAGTTCGGCGTCGCGGTCCCGGCCGCGGCCCTGGACCAGACCATCGGTGAACAGGGCGATGACGCTCCCTTCGGGGAGGGTGAACTCACTGCTCTCGAACGGCAGACCGCCGAGGCCCAGCGGCGGTCCGGCGGGCAGGTCCGGGTGGGTGACCGCCCCCGTGGCGGGGTCGACGACGGAGGGCAGCGGATGGCCGGCGCGGGCCATGCTGCATCGCCCCGTCACCGGGTCGTACACGGCGTAGAGGCAGGTGACGCCGAGTGCCGCGTCGTCGGTCCCGGCCTGGACCGTGGCCTGCTCGTGGGCGTCCTGGGTGATGAGCTCATCGAGGCGGGAGAGAAGTTCGTCGGGCGGGAGGTCGAGCCGGGCGAGCGCGCGGACGCTCGTCCGCAGCCGGCCCATGGTGGCGGCGGCGCGCACACCGTGGCCGACGACGTCGCCGACGACCAGGCCGACGCGCGTACCGGACAGGGCGATCACGTCGTACCAGTCACCGCCGACTCCGGCGCTGCTGTCCGCCGGCAGGTAGCGGTGCGCGACGTCGACACCGGTGAGCCGTGGCAGGTTCCGGGGCAGCAGGCTGCGCTGGAGGGTGAGTGCGGCGGCGTGCTCGCGGGTGAAACGGCGCGCGTTGTCGATGCTGACGGCGGCCCGGGCCGCCAGCTCCTCGGCCACGAGCAGGTCATCGGAGTCGAACGGGTCGGGGTGGTTGTCGCGGCAGAAGGTGACGACCCCGAGCGGGGCGGCACCGGCGCGCAGCGGCACGGCGACCCGCGCGTGCGCGCCGCCCGCGTCGCGTGTCCCGCGTTCCCGTACGGAGCGGCCACCGGCCAGGCAGCGGGCCTCGATCGAATCCGGCGCGTGGTCGACCATCCGGGTGTAGGTGCTCCGTACGGTGGGCCCGCCCGAGACCGCGAGGCCGGCCGCGTCGGGAGCGGCGCCCGGGTCCGTGGGCACGCCCGGGTCCGCACGACCGGCCGCGTCCGGAGCGCCGGCCGGGTCCGCGCGGGTGGGCCGGTTCGGGTCGGTGTCCGCCGCCGCCCGGTCGGGCGGTCGTTCCCAGACCCGTACGAAACGCCTGGCGGTGGCCGTCCCGGGGGTCGGCTGCTCGCCCTCCAGGACGACGTCGATGAGGTCGACCGTGATGCTGTCGGCGAACCGGGGGACCGCCACAGCGGCGAGTTCCTGCGCCGTCCGTGTCATGTCCAGGGACGTGCCGACCCGGCCGCCGGCCTGTACGAGGAGGTCGAGGCGCTGTTGGGCGAGGTAGCGGTCGGTGATGTCGACCGTCTCCTCGCACACGCCCAGGACACTGCCGTTCGCGTCCTGGAGCCGGTAGTAGGAGCAGGACCAGACGTGGTCGTGCTCGGGGTCGGCGGGCGGTCGGCCGCTGTAGTGCAGCTCGATCACGGGTTCGCCGGTGGTGAGCACCTGGCGCATGGCCTCTTCCAGGGTGGCCGGGTAGCCGTCGGAGAGGATCTCACCGTCGGAGACCATCTCGTCGGGGCCGAGGCCCGCGTACTGCGTGGCCCCCATCTCGTCGTAGAGCGCGCGGTTGGTCCAGACGACCCGCAGCTCGGTGTCGTAGATGGCGAGGCCGACCGGCGACTGGGTGGCCAGGCCCCGGAGCATGGACTGGAGGGCCTCCCACCGCTCCGTCTCGTCGGCGTCCGCCAGGAACAGCAGCCGGGCGGGGCCGGTCCCCGTGTGGGACAGCGGAAGGGACGCGGTCGCGACGCGGATGACGTGGCCGTCCCGGTGCCCCATGTGGAGCACGTGATGCCAGGCCTCGGCCGCGCCGGGCATGGGCGTGGCGGCCCGGTGGGGGTCGGCGCGGTCCACGACGAACGTGGCGATGGGGCGGCCCACCGCCTCGTGCGCGGGGTACCCGAGCAGCGCGTAGGCCGCCGGGCCCCATCCGACGACCGTACCGTCGGCGTCCAGGACGGCAGTCGCCGCATTCGTCACGTCGAGAGGACCGCGGAAGTCGGCGTCCTCGGCCGCGTACACCGCGCTCATGGCACCTGCCTTCTTACGTAACCTCATGGTCGGTCGGCGCTACCCGCAGCACAAGCGCGCTCGGCCCGGATGGGTTGTCCCCTGCCCCTGGCCCGGCCTCGGCCCGCCCTCGGGCGCCCGTGACGGGCCGCGGGGGCCGGGGGTACCTCTGCGCGGACGAAAGCGGTGTCTCCGTGTCGAGGAGAGGAACGACACGTGCAGATCGGATACAAGCTCGCCGCCGAGGCGTTCCGCCCGGCGGGGTATCTGCGGTTGGAGGACGCCCGGGTCTTCGACCTCCCGGAGGAGCTGCCCCTGATCGCGGTGGCCGCGAGCGGCGGGCCGTCATCGCGTATCGCCGCCGAGCTGGGCGACGGCCTGTTCGCCACCGAGGACAAGGCGGAGATCGTCCGCCACTACCGTGAGGCCGGCGGTGAGGGGCCGGGCTATGTCGAGGTCCCCATGGCGTGGGCGCCCGACGAGCGTACGGCGGCGAAGGCCGTACGGGAGACGTCCCGCTGGGCGGTCACGGGGTGGAAGGTCATGAGGGAGCTGCCCAACCCGGTCGATTTCGAGGCGGCGACCACGACCGTGCGCGAGGAGGACATCCTCGAGAAGTTCGCCTGCGGCAACGACCTGGCGCGGTACACCGAGGTGGCGCAGCGCTTCGTCGACGCGGGCTTCGACCGGCTGGTCATGCAGAACGCCGGCCCGGACCCGGACGGCTTCATCGACTTCTTCCAGCGTGAGCTGAACGAGCCCATGAGACGACTGAGGCCGGCCGGCGACGCCGCCTGAACGTCTCATCGCGGGCGGGCGTCAGCTCCTCGGGGGCGTCGACGCCTTGGCGCACAGGTACGGACGCGCGAGCAGCAGGCCCGTGCCGGTCGTGGCGATGCCGAAGTAGACCGGCGCGAGGTGGAGGAAGTCGGTGTAATGGATCGCGCCGTGCACGACGACGGCCGGCAGGAAGCCGGCGGCCGCCGCCGCGGCGAGGCTCCAGAACACCCACGTCTCGCCCCGCCGCCATCCCCACGCGCTGAGCAGCGTGATGGCCACCGCGGCGGCCATCAGGGCACCGCCGAATCCCGCCCGGTCGTGGGCGACGAACGGCACGAGCCGGGGATTGACGGCTTCCAGCAGCTGCGTACTGGTGCCCAGGAAGACCAGGTCGGCCGGTACGAAGACACCGGTCAGACCGACCACCGAGATCACCGCTCCGCCGACGAAGAGCCCCGCACCGGTGACGATCAGCAGCAGCTGGCCGACCAGCGCCCGTCGGCGCTCCGGTTCGGGACCCTCCGCGGCCAGGCGCCACCGCGGCGCGTGCGGGGTCCGGCGGACCCCGGCCAGGAACATCGGGAACAGCACGAGGGCGGTGGCCGTGTGCAGGGGTTCCACGAACCCGGTGGCCAGGAAGTAGAACAGGGTGGGGAAGCCGATCGCCCCCGAGAGCAGGTACACCTCGCGGGCCCAGGGCCAGCCGCGTCTGATCCCGCCCACGGCGAGGCCGGTGTAGAGGGCGCCGATCGCCACCATCGTGCCGGCCATGGTGATCCGGTCGTGCTGGAGGAAGTGCACGAGGTGGTGGTTGGCGGCATGCAGTTCGTCCAGCGTCATGCCGAGGTAGTCGCGGTCGTACCAGAGCAGCACCGGCCCGAGCGTGATGGCCGCGGCGCCGAGTCCGGCGCCCGTCATCCCGAGCCCGACGATCAGCGCCCACCACCAGGGGGGCCAGCGGCGCGGATCGCGGCCGACGTCGCGCAGCACCGGGCCGACGTCCCGTAGCGCCGGAGCGGGCGCGGTGGGCGTGGCCGCCTCGGTGACCCGTGCGAACCAGCCGGGGCCGGCCGCCACGAGGACCTCTGGCCGGGCGAGCACGACGGCGCCCGGCTCGTCGAGGGCGGCGGCCGCGGCGGTGACCGACGGGTCGGACACCCGGCGGATGCGCGGATCGTCGCCCCTGGTGAAGCCGTCGACGTGGGGGGCGAGGGCGGCCTCGGTCTGCGGGTCGCGGGCGTGGACGACCATCGGGATCGAGCGGCCGGCGGCTGCTTCGCGGACGGTCTCCACGTCGGCCGCCGAGACGGGTGACACCTCGACGACACCGGCGCCGAGCGGGGGCATGGCGCGTATCGCCTCGCGGGCGAGCGAGGGCGGGACGGATATGCCGAGGCGGACGGAGACGGGTGCGCCGGCGACCTCGCCGGCGAGCGGCTTCGGCGGATGGCGGTGGCCGAAGCCCCGGGAGATCAGCCGTGCGCCGGCCGGGCGGGACCCGATCGAGGCCAGCAGGCGCAGTGCGGTGCGCTGCGAACAGCGCGGGCCGAGGACGGCGGCGGCCGGGCCTCGCAGCGGGTGGTAGGTCCAGTCCGGCATCAGTGGCTCTCGTTCTCCGTCTTCTGCGTCGCGGTCACTCCGTCACCCGGCCCGGCCGGTCCCACGTCACGGGGCGGGGTCCAGCCGAGCACCGGCGTCATGGCGCGCAGGGTCACCCACGTGGGTGTCAGCCGGGCCGCCGTGTCGCGCAGCAGCACCGCGGGCGGCCACGCCAGCTGGCCGACCGCGCCGAGCCGTGCGGAGCGGCGGGTGACGGCCTGGGTTCGCGGGCGGCGCAGCAGGTCGTACGAGCGGAGCGCGGCGGCCACGTCGGGGGCGGCGTCGAGGCAGTGGGCGAGGGTGACCGCGTCCTCCAGGGCCTGGCAGGCGCCCTGGCCCAGGTTGGGTGTCATGGCGTGGGCGGCGTCGCCCAGCAGGGCGGCCCGGCCGCGGGCGAAGGAGGGCAGCGGCGGCAGGTCGTACAGGTCGTGCCGGAGGACCGCGTCCGGGGGGACGGCCGCCAGCAGGGCGGGGACGGGGTCCGGCCAGGCGCCGAACCGGCGTAGCAGTCCGGCGTGCTCGCGGGGGCCGGACGCCGCTCCGGTAGGCGGCAGCGACGCGGTCGCGAAGCAGTACATCCGCCCGCCGGGCAGCGCCGTGTAGCCGAATCTCTCCCCTCGGCCCCAGATCGCCGCGCCCTCGGAGGGCGGCTCGGCGAGGGGCTCGGTGACCATGCGCCAGGCGGTGTAGCCGGCGTACCGGGGGCCGGCGGCGTCGGGCCACAGGGAGCGGCGGACCGCACTGCGCAGACCGTCGGCGCCGACCACGAGGTCGGGCCGGGACTCGCCGCCGCGGTGCTCGACGACCAGGTCGCGCCCGTCGTCGCGGACCTCGGTCACTTCGCTGCCCGACCGCAGGCTGTCGGCGGGCAGCGCCTCGGTGAGCGCCCGCAGCAGGTCCGCGCGGTGCAGGACCAGCAGGGGGTGGCCGAAGCGGCGGGTCAGCTCCGTGTTGTCCGCGCGGGAGAGCCGGCGGCCCCGCCGGTCGCGTACGCCGCCGCCGGGCTCGACGGCGCCGAGCGCGCGCACGGCGTCGGCGAGACCGAGCACGTCGAGCGCGTGCAGCGCGTTCGGCCAGAGGGAGATGCCGGCGCCGACCTCGGTGAACTCCGGGGCCCGTTCCAGCACCTCGACGCGCCAGCCGCGGCGGTGCAGGGCGATGGCCGTCGCGAGACCGCCGATCCCGCCGCCGACGATGGTCGCGGCGCGCTGCGGCATGGGTCCTCGCTCTGGTCTCGGGGGCGCCGCCCCGGTGAAGTGGCGGCCGGCCGGTGAAGTGGCGGCCGGTCCGGTGCCCGAGCGGCATGTGTCGCGGCGCAGGCCAGGCTGAGCAGCGCCTTATAGCAACATCTCGACAGACACCTGTCAACGTGCCGACGGTGCACGGGCGGCCCGCGGCAGCGGCGGGATCAGACGGGCGTCTCGGGTGCGTGGCGATGGCCGGGGGCGGGCGGGCCGAGCACCGGCCCGGGTGCGTGGCGATGGCCGGGGGCGGGCGCGCCGGCCCGGACGGTGGGGGACGGCTCCGGTCACCGACCGCGGATCGCGGCGTCCACGGCCCGTGTCACCGCCTCTCCGGCCTCCTGGAGTCCGCTGGGGCGAGCCCACTCCACGGGCCGTTCCGAGGGCGGATGGCGCAGGCGCCGCTGCCGCTCGGGGGTGAAGGACGCGCGGCGAGGCGCCGGTTGAGCGTGCGCTCCCGGACGTCGTGGGTGGGCACCGTTCTATGCCGGTCCTCCGGGGTCCAAGGCGGGTGCGGCCTCCCAGGGTGCCGGGCCGGTCCCCTCCGTCCAGGCGACGAGGGCCCCGTGGTCGAAGCACCGGATTCCGCACTGTTCCGCGTACTCCGTCGCCGGCTGAGTGAACTCCCCCGTGGTGACGACGGCGGCGACGGCCGCGTCGTGCACGGCGAAGCAGGTGCCGCCGAATCTCTGCACGTCCTGGGAGCCGACCTTGTTGACCGGGCCGTAGCGTTTGCACTGTATGACCAGGTGTCGCCCGTCGGGCGTGGTGGCTGTGACGTCGGCCCCGAGGTCGCCCGCGCCCCCGACGACCTGGACGTCGAGACAGCCGTCGCGGGCGCACAGCGCGGCGACAGCCTGCTCGAAACCGTCAGGGTCCATGGCCAGGTAGTCGTCCGCCCCGAAGCGGGAAGGCGCCGCTTCGGCCTCGGTGGCCAAGTCGCCCCCGAGCAGGCCCGCATGGGCTGTCGTCCCCTCTCGTTGAGGGGGGATGTCGGCCCATGTCCCCGGAGTGCGGCGTGCCCTGCGGCGCTTGCGGACGCTTCTCAGGGACACCGCCAGAAGGGCGACCGCCGCCACCGTGACCGCCGCCTGACCGGGATGGCGTTCGGCCGTCCTGACCATCACCTTCAGCAGAAGTCCCACGGCACACAGGGCTATCGCCATCAGGCCGAAGAAGAGGAGAAGCTGCCGGATGCTGAACGCCTGCCTCTGGTGTGCGCGGCCAGCGCGCTTGCGGGGGGCGGTCATGGGCGGAGCCCTCCGACGACGGCGAGGATGTCAAGATCGTTCATAGGACTCCTCTGCCCGGGCATCCTGAGTTCAACAGCTCTACTCGTCGCGCGCGTACGGCAGTTCACGTACGGGACGGCGCCGGCCGGAGCCGAGTGCGCGGGGCGAGGACCCGGGGGAGGGACCGCCGCTCGCGCGCGGCGGCCGGGGCGGGCCGATGTCCTCGCAGCGGCGGTGGGACGGTCGTGCGGGCCGGTCACCGGATGGGTGACGTGCGCCGGTAAGGTCCCCCTGACGTCACACCAGTGACCGCAGTCACCACCCTGGGGGGTACCCGCATGTCCACGCCGAAGTCTTCCTTGAGCCGCAGATCGGCGCTCGCCGCGCTGACCGGCGCGGCGGTCGGCGGTTCGCTGCCGCTCGCGCCGTCCGCCTTCGCCGCCACGCCTGCCGTCGCCGCGGAGACCACGGCGGCAGAGACCACGGCGGCGGTCGCCGGGCCCACGGCGCCCGGTGGCCGGCTTCCCATGGCGGCCGACCCGTGCGACCCGTGGCACTTCGCCGCCCACCCGGCCGGGGCGCTGACCACCCGTACGATCCCCGGCACTCCCCCGCTGCTGGAGGTGTCCGACACCCAGGGGGTGCTCGCCACCCTCACCACCGGCGCCACGACGGTCGGGCTGCGCGGACCGAAGCGCTGGTTCACCGAGCAGAAGAAACCATTCGCCGACGCCTTCACCCGGACCTTGCCCGCCGGCCAGAACGGCTGGGGCTCCTCCCCCGGCGGCGGCAAGTGGTCCACGTACAACGGCCCGGACACGAACTACTTCCTGGAGAGCGGCCGCGCGGTCATCCGGCTCGACGTCAGCGAGGCGGGTACCAGCCGCCACGCCCTGCTCCCCGACAAGAACGTCGGGGACGTCGGCGCCGCCGCCCGCTTCTCCTTCGACAAGGTTCCGACCGGTGCGGCCGCCTCGCTCGCCCTGACCTTCGCGGTCAAGGACACGAGCAACCACTACCGGGCGCGGCTGATCGTCACCCCCGCCGGAGACGTACAGCTTCTCGTCGAGAAGGCGCTGGACAACAGCGTGACCGTCCTCGGTGCTGCCGTCACGGTCGGCACCGGCTTCGCGGCGTTCGACCACTGGTGGGTGAAGGTCGAGAAGACCGGAACCCTCCTGCGCGCCCGCGCCTGGCGGCACGGCACGACCGAGCCCACGGATACGTGGCACCACAGCCTGAGCGATCCCGAGAAGGACCCGGCCAAGGTCTTCACCACGGGCACCTTCGGAGTCCGCGCGTACGCCTCCCCCGGCAGCACCACGACGCTGGAGGCCCGGGTCTACGACTTCGACGTGGAGTCGGCGGTGTGGGCCGATCCGCCGGTCATCTGCCACGACACCTGGGTACGGGTGCTGCCGACGCCCTTCGACGGCACCTGGACGCCCGCGCTGGAGCAGCGGATCCGCGCCTGGGCGGGCGACACCTCCCCCGACGCGCTCGCGTACGCCTCCATGTACCGGCCCTTCGCCCCGGCGGTGACCGACCCCGCGCTCCAGGGCGCGACCGTGGTCGGCGAGTCCGAGTACAGCAAGCCGGACGCGGCCGGTCTGCGGTACATCGGCGCCGACTTCCACGAGTACATGGGGCTCGACTGGACCTTCACCGCGAGCGGCGAGCGCAAGAGCGCGGAGCCCGCCTTCAAGGGGTGTCTGGACTGCTCCGGCTTCGTCCGGATGGTCTACGGGCACCATCTGGGCATCCCGATGGTCGCCTACGAGAACTTCGACGGCCGCAACCTGCCCCGCACCTCGCGGCACCAGTCCGCCAGCGGCCCCGGCGTGGTGGTGGCCAAGGGCACGACCGCGGCGCCCTCGCTTACCGGGCTGCGGATCGGCGACGTCGTCTACTTCGACGCGACCGCCTCCGACCCGGCGGACCCCGAGACCGAGGCGGGCGTCATCGACCACACCGGCATCTATGTCGGGCGGGACCAGCACGGCGGCCTGCGTTTCGTCTCCAGCCGCAAGACGCCGAACGGGCCGACCCTGGCGGACCTCGGAGGCAAGTCGATCCTCAACGGCAGGAAGTCGACCGCGGAGCAGAAGGGCGATCTGTACACGGACTCGCTGCGCGTGATCCGCAGGTTCTGAACCGGAGCCGCCGGCACGCTCGGCCCGCCGGCCGGGGGCGGAGGGGCGGTCGGTCCCTCCGTACCCGCCGGGAGCTGTCCTCGGCGACCAGCCTGGTGCGGTCGGGCCGCCGGTCCGGGCCGCGCGTACGGGCTGTGAGCGTCAGGACGCCGTGCGGAACACGTCGGTCACGTTGCAGGTGATCGGCCTCTCGACCTGCGTCAGGCTCCGCGCCCTCTCGTTGAAGACCTGACCGGGGGCGAGATGGTCGGCGGAGGCGTTGGCCTCGGCGACACGCTCCCCGGACGGCGCGACGAACTCGACGCTGATCAGGTAGTCGCTGGCCTTGCCGCTGCGGTTGGTGATGACGAGGTCGGCGTGCGGCCACTTGGTGGTGGCGTCGACTTCACAGGCTCTGATCCGCACGTCGCCTGCCGGGCCTCCCGGACCGTCGCGGTCAGGATCGTCCACCGTGGCCAGCAGGGCGACGGCCGCGAGGCCGACGAGGACGGCAAGGCCGACGAGAACCAGCGTGACGATCAGGCACGTCCTGGACCTCCTCGGCGGCTGGGGCGGCGGAGCCCAGCCGCCCCAGCCGCCTGGAGGCGGCGGCCGGTCTCCCCACCGCGGAGGCTGTCGTCCTGACGCCTCACCCATGGCACTCACCTCTGTCCGGGCGGTCTGCTTCCAGCGTGCCGCCGCGTTCGGATTCGAGCACGCCGAGGGCGCCGATCCCACTGGGCTGAGTGTGAGCTGTCAGCGCAGGTCGAGTCGCATCAGGACCCGGGGGTGACCGGCCAGCACGGACGTGGTGTCGGCGGCGTAGGTGAACCCGGCGCGTTCGAAGTTCTTGCGGATCCCGGCGTACGCCATCGTCAGGTCGACCCGGGCGTCACCGTTGTCGAGGGGGTACGCCTCGACGGCCGGTGCGCCTTGGGTGCGGGCGAAGTCGACCGCGCCGGCGATCAGGGCGTGGGAAATCCCCTTCTTGCGGTGGCCGGGGCGTACGCGGATGCACCACAGCGACCAGACCGGTAGATCGTCGATGTGCGGGATCTTGCGGTTGCGCGCGAACGAGGTGTCCGCGCGCGGTGCCACAGCGGCCCAGCCGACCGGCTCGTCGCCGTCGTAGGCGATCACTCCGGGAGGCGGGCCCGTACGGCACAGCTCGGCGACGTACGCGCCGCGGGCCGGCCCGCGCAGCTCATTGTTGAGCTTGGAGGGGATCCGGTAGCTCAGGCACCAGCAGACATTGGCCCCGGGGGACTTAGGGCCGAGCAGGGTACGGACGTCCTCGAAGACCGAAGCCGGGCGAACCTCGACGGTCATGGCACCACGATGTCACGACATACGGACGACGCGCACCGCGTCGAGCGCGTCCCACGCCGGTGAGCGAGCCGTCGGTGGTCTTCCGGCCGCCGCGGTGATCGGTGGGCGCGTCCGCAGGCGCCCCAGCTCGGCCGACGTGCGGAGCTGGGGCTCTCCTCGTGTGCCCCGGGTCTTCCGAAGTAATCCGACGGATCGAGGCGACGACACGGGAGGACGGTCGGGATCGTTCGCCCGGCGCGTCCGTTCAAGTGGGCGGCACCGGCTGAGGGCTCGGCGGACAATTTCGGGGGCACGGCGTCAGCGACCGTAGGTGTCGCGGCACAGACCGGTGACGCCGGGATGGACGACCCCGTCGGACTGTCGGCAGAGATCCCTCATGTCGTACGTCGAGCGTGGCGCGGCGGGGATGCGCGCGGGCCGCCGTTTCCGCTTCTCGGCCTGCTCGCTCCCCGCCTGTTTCCGCCGGTCCGGCCCGGCGGTGCGCTTCGGCGTCTTCGGTGACGTCCGTGGAGTGGAACGCCCGTTGTTGGGCGGCGCGGGTTCGGCGGAGGCGAGTTCCTCGCGGAAGGGTCCCGGTGTCGGCGACGACGGGGTCTCGACGACCGGCTGGGGGGCGGGCACGCCCGCGGGGCGGAGTCCCGGAGACTGGCGGTCCGGCGGCCGGGGAGCGGTGCCGTCGACCGACGTACACGCCGTGAGGGTGCCTGCCAGGAGGAGGGGGGCCAGGAGTCGGCGGAGGCGCACGTCAGGCCTCCGGCCGAGGACGGGCGAGAGCGCTGTCGGACGACTTGGCCGGGGAGCGGCAAGCTCCCGGATCCGGATGCGCCGCGATCCTCTTCGGATAGGGGCCGGGGCGGGTGTGCTCGTTCTTTCGCATGACCTGACGAACGACCGGACGCACGCCGGGGCACTGCCCCGTCGGGAACACCCGGCCGGCCGGGGTCAGTCGGAGGAATCGTCCCGCTGCGCCGTGGCCGGGCGGAAGCAGGCGGACACCATCTTGCCGTGCCGCTGGCACCTCATCCCCCAGTCGTCGGCGAGGGCCTGCACGATGCCCACGCCCCGGCCGGAGACCTCGTCGGCATCCGGGTCGCGGGGGCGGGGCAGGGTCGAATCGTCGTCGTGGACGCTCACGTGGAGGCAGTCGCCGTCCCAGGTGAGCACCAGGTGCGCGTCACTGTTCGCGTGCACATGGGCGTTGGTGAGCAGCTCGGACACCGTCAGGACGACGGCGTCCACGGTCTCGGGCTCCTCGGCGGCCCACGGCAGCGCCGCCAGGTGCCCCCGTGTCCAGTGCCGTCCTGCCCGCACGCCCCCGGACACGGGGAACGAGTGCGCCCAACCCATCGCCTTGACCGCCACTGTCCACACTCCCTTGCGGCTTGTCGCCGCTCTCCATGTCGGTATCACCGGGAGTGTCGGATACCCGGCATTCCTCCGGACAGGCGTCCCGGGTACGGGCGGTGTCCCGAGAAGGGCCGGTGCTGCGACCCGGCGCAGGCCCCTCCCGGCCGGCAGGGGCGTCGGCTACGCGGTGACGCCGGCGGGCGACTCGTCCGGCTCCGGCTCCCTGGGCGGCTCGCTGAGCTGTTCGCGCAGATGGTTCCAGACCACGGCGACCAGCGCGGCCACCGGCACCGCGAGGAGGCTGCCGACGATGCCGGCCAGGCTGCCGCCCAGCGTCACGGCCAGCAGGACGACCGCCGCGTGGAGGCCGAGACCGCGGCTCTGGATCATGGGCTGGAAGACGTTGCCCTCCAACTGCTGCACCACGACGATGATCGCGAGCACGATCAGCGCGTCCGTCAGGCCGTTCGACACCAGCGCGATGAGTACCGCGACCAGGCCGGCGAACAGGGCGCCGACGATCGGTACGAACGCCGACACGAAGGTGAGTACGGCCAGCGGAAGGACCAGTGGTACGCCGAGGATCCAGAGTCCGAGGCCGATGAAGACGGCGTCGAGCAGGCCGACGACGGCCTGCGAGCGTACGAACGCGCCCAGGGTGTCCCAACCGCGCGCGGCGACGACCGGGACGTCGGTGGCGAGCCGGCCGGGAAGCTGACGGGTGAGCCAGGGCAGGAACCGCGGGCCGTCCTTGAGGAAGAAGAACATCAGGAAGAGCGCCAGGACGGCGGTGATCACGCCGTTGAACACGGTGCCCACGCCGGAGACGACAGCGGTGACCACGCTGCCGACGCTGTCCTGGACGCGGGCGATCGCGGCGTCGAACGCGCCGCTGATCTGGTCGTCGCCGATGTTCAGCGGCGGCCCGGCGGCCCACTCGCGTAGCTTCTGGATCCCCTCCACCACACCGTCGGCCAGCTCCCCCGACTGGGCGGCCGTCGGCACCGCGATCAGGGCCACGATGCCCGTGGCGACGAGCAGGAACAGCACCGTCACCACCGACGCGGCCAGGGCGGGGGGCCACCCGCGGGCGCGCAGGAAGCGCGCCACGGGCCAGGTCAGCGTCGTGAGGAACAGGCCGACTATGAGCGGCCAGACGACCGACCACATCCGGCCCAGGAGCCACACGGCCACCGCGGCCATCACCAGGACGACCATCAACTCGATGGACACTCGCGCCGCTGTCCGGAGCGCACGGGCGGCTTTCGTCGAACTCAACATGGCAGACATGGAGGTCACCCTATGGACACTCCCGTCCCATGGCGGAATCGCCGCTGTCCCACCTGTCGGTGCGCGCCCGGGACCCGCCCGGCGGGCGACCGGCGGTGGGGCGCGGGTAGGGTCGCCGACCATGGGCACGCGCACCGGTAGAGAGATGATCGCCGTACCGCCGGGGCAGGTCGCCCTGACGGACCGTCGGACGCGACGTACGTGGACGGTCGAGGTCGCGCCCTGCCGACTCGGCGCTTTCCCGGTCACGCAGCATCTGTACGGAGAGGTCACCGGCCTGTGGCCGGCCGCCGCCCGAGGGGACCGGCTGCCCGTCGAAAACGTCTCCTGGTGGGACGCGGTCCGGTTCTGCAACGCCCTGTCGGAACGCGAAGGGCTCACCCCGGCCTATCGCCTCGGCGGCGGCCCCGGCGCCGATGGAGAGTCCGTCGAGTGGGACACGTCCGCGGACGGGTACCGGCTGCCGACCGAGGCCGAGTGGGAGCACGCCTGCCGCGCCGGTACCGACGGCCCGCGCTACGGGCCGCTCGACGAGATCGCCTGGTACCGCGACAACGCGGGGGAACGCGTGCGCGAGGTGGGCGGGAAGCGCCCCAACTCATGGGGTTTCCACGACATGCTCGGCAATGTCTGGGACTGGTGCTGGGACCTCTACGATCCCGAGGTCTACGGCACCTACCGGGTGCTGCGCGGAGGAGGCTGGTTCGACGAGCACTGGAGCTGCCGGGCCTCCGCGCGACGCCGCAGTCATCCGACGTTCCAGGTCGACGACGTCGGGTTCCGTCTCGCGCGTTCCTCGGGGCGCCCCGCGCCGCCCCCGGAGTGACGGCCTCCGGAAGGCGGCGGAGGAGCCCCGCCAGGTGAGCGGACAGCCCGTCAGAAGAACCCGCCGGTGCGGTAGTACGCGCCGATCTCCTCCCGGCGCTGCACCTCGGCGAGGTGCTTGTCCGACTGGAACTCCGGCGCGCCCTTGATCTGCTCCTTGGTGAGACCCACGTGGACCGCCTTCTCCTCGAGGTCGACGCGGGTCACCGTGCTCGCGGGGAGCAGTACCTCCTTGCCGAAGATCCACGTTCCGGTGTCCACCACCAGGAAGGCGTTGCCGACTTCGTCGGAGTGCTTGTCGACCTTGCCGATCCGGCCGTCCGTCGCCTCCACCTTCCACCCGGTCAGATCCGTCCCCGGAAGGTGGCCCGAAGACGGCCCGTAGCTCCACACGTGCTCGGTCATGCGCACATCACTCCTCGTCCGAAAGTGAGAGCGCACCGCGTTGCGGCGGCACGCTGTCGGCGTCCGCAATCCCGTGCCCGGGAAACTCCGCCGCACACCCGTCATCCGAGTGGGCATGGGCTGCCCGTTCCAGGGCATACGGGGTGCGCTCGCTCAACGGAGAGGTAACCCATGGCAGCGGAATCGTCGGCGGCCTCCGTGCCCGCCTCCACCGGCACCGTCACCACCGCCGTTCCGGCCCGTCTGGACCGGCTGCCGTGGTCACGGTGGCACTGGATGATCGTGATCGGTCTCGGCACGGTCTGGATCCTGGACGGACTGGAAGTCACGATCGTCGGCAACGTCGCCGGACGTCTCGCCGAGGAAGGCAGCGGCCTGGCCATCAGCTCGGCGCAGGTCACCGGAGTCGCCGCCGCCCTGTACGTGGCGGGCGCCTGCTGCGGCGCCCTCTTCTTCGGCAGGCTGACCGACCGGTACGGGCGCAAACGCCTGTTCATGGTCACGCTGGCGGTCTATCTGGCCGCCACGGCGCTGACCGCGCTGTCGTTCGAGTCCTGGTGGTTCTTCCTCTTCCGGTTCCTGACCGGCTTCGGTATCGGGGGCGAGTACGCCGCCATCAACTCCGCGATCGACGAACTGATCCCGTCCCGGTACCGCGGGCGGGTCGACCTCATCATCAACGGCAGTTACTGGCTGGGCGCGATCGGCGGGGCCCTGCTGTCCATCGTCATGCTGGACACCGACATCTTCGCCAAGGACGTCGGCTGGCGGCTCAGCTTCGCTCTCGGCGTGGTGCTCGGCCTGGTGATCCTGCTGGTCCGCCGGCACGTTCCGGAGAGCCCCCGGTGGCAGTTCATCCACGGATACGGCGAGGACGCCGAGAAGCTCGTGTCGTCCGTCGAACGGGAGATCGAGCGGGAGAAGGGTGAGCCGCTGCCGCCGCCGGCCCGTGAGATCACCATCCACCAGCGCAAGAGCATCGGTTTCGGCCTCATCGCCAAGACTGTCTTCGGCCGCTACCCGCGTCGCGCGGTCCTCGGTCTGTCGCTCTTCATCGGCCAGGCGTTCCTCTACAACGCCATCACCTTCGGCTTCGGCGCCATTCTGACCACGTTCTTCGACGTGCCGACCGGTCACACCGGCTACTACTTCGCGGTCATCGCCGCGGGCAACTTCATCGGCCCGCTGCTGCTCGGCGCGCTCTTCGACACCGTCGGCCGCCGGATCATGATCTCGGGCACGTACCTGCTCTCGGGTCTGCTGTTGTTTGGCACCGCGTGGCTCTTCGACCGGGGCTCGCTGACGGCCACGACGCTGACGGCCTGCTGGTGCGTGGTGCTGTTCTTCGCGTCGGCGGGCGCGTCGAGCGCGTATCTGACGGTCTCCGAGGTCTTCCCCATGGAGACCCGCGCCATGGCCATCGCCTTCTTCTACGCGCTCGGCACGGCCGCCGGCGGTATCAGCGGCCCGCTCATCTTCGCCGACCTCACCGCGTCCGGCGTGGTCGGCGAGACGGTCCTCGCCTTCCAGATCGGCGCGGCACTGATGTGCGCGGCGGGAGTCGTGGCCGCCTTCCTGGCGGTGAACGCGGAACAGCGCTCGCTGGAGGACATCGCCGAGCCGCTGTCGGTGGCACGGGAGAGCGCGGCTCCGACGGCCGCGACGACAGCGGCGACGGGCCATGGCCGGATCTGACAGACAGCCGTCATTGCGGCCACGCCACGCCACCGTGACGATGGACGCATGTCCACTCCCCACCGCGTCGTCATCGCGGTCTTCCCCGATGTCGATCTCCTCGATGTCACCGGTCCGGCCGAGGTGTTCGCCCTGGCCAACCGGGAGACCGGTGGCCGGGCCGCGTACACGGTCCGGCTGGCGGGCCCCGACACCGGCCCGGTGGTGACGTCGGCCGGAGTACGCCTGCTCGCGGACACGACCTTCGCCGAGGTGGGGGCCGCGGTGGACACACTGCTGGTTCCCGGCGCGGTGGACCTGCGCCCGGAAGGTCCGGTCGCCCGGGTCGACGACACCGTGGTGGAGTGGGTGAGGGCCACGGCGCCGTACGCGCGGCGGATCGCGTCCGTATGCGTGGGCGCGCATCTGCTCGCGGCGGCCGGGCTGCTCGACGGGCGGCGGGCGACCACCCACTGGTCGACCGCGGCCCAGCTCGCGGCCGACCATCCGCGGGTCCGGGTCGACGCCGACCCGATCTTCGTCCGCTCCGGCCGGGTGTGGACCGGGGCCGGCATCAGCACCTGTATGGACCTGGCGCTCGCGCTGGTGGCCGAGGACCACGGCGAGGACCTGGCCCTGGCCGTGGCCCGGCAGCTGGTGATGTACCTGAGGCGGCAGGGCGGGCAGAGTCAGTTCAGCGTGCCGCTGAGCCGGCCCGCGGCGGCCCGCCGGGACATCGACGAGCTACGGGTGTTCATCACCGAGCACCTCGACGGCGATCTGTCGGCGCCCGCGCTGGCGGAGCGCATGTGCCTGAGCGAGCGTCACTTCGCCCGGGTCTTCCGCCAGGAGACCGGCACCAGCCCCGGCGCGTATGTGGAGGCCGCCCGGGTCGAAGCCGCCCGCCGTCTGCTTGAGACCACCGATCAGCCGCTGGAGCGGATCGCGGCGACCAGCGGGCTGGGCTCGGTGGAGACGCTGCACCGGGCGTTCCGCAAGCAGATCAACACCACCCCGGCGTCCTACCGGCGCCGTTTCCGCACCACTTCCTGACTCCCGGCGTCCTACCGGCGCCGTTTCGGCACCACTTCCTGACCCCCGGCGCGCCGAGTCCGCCGCAACCGCGGTACTCCCGTGCCTACTGACGATCCGAAAGGTCCCTTTCATCCATGAATGCCTCCGCGTCCCTGCGTGATGTCATCGGTCTCGACACCACGCTCCCCCGCCTCGGCGAGACCACCCTGATCATGATCGATTTCCAGAACACCTACCGCACCGGTGTCATGGCCCTCGACGGCGTCGAGCCCGCCCTGGCCGCCGGGGCCCGGCTGCTCGCCGCCGCCCGCGCGGCCGGCACCCCGGTCGTCCACGTCGTCAACGACGGGGGCGAGGGCACCCCCTACGACATCCGCGCCGAGATCGGTGCCATCAGCCCCGAAGTGGCGCCCGCCGACGGCGAAACGGTCGTGGTCAAGCGGTTCCCCGACTCCTTCCACCGCACCGACCTGGAGAAGACGCTGCGCGAGCTCGGCGCCGGACCCGAGCTGGTTCTGGCCGGCTTCATGACCCACATGTGCGTCACCTTCACCGCGCAGGGCGCCTTCAACCTCGGCTACCGGCCCACCGTCGTGGCCGAAGCCACCGCCACCCGCTCACTGACCGCGCCCGACGGCAGCGCCGTGCCCGCCGCCCTCCTCCAGAAGGGAAGCCTGACCACCATCACGGACCTCTTCGGCACGGTGGCCCCGACCGTCGAGCACCTCACCGCCTGACCCGGCCGGCAAAGTGACGCCCTCGGCCCGCTGGTGGAACGTCAGCCGGTAGGCGGTGGGCGACATGCCGACGATCCGGGCGAAATGCGCTCGCAGGCTGGCCGGCCCACCGAAACCGCAGGTCGCCGCTATCCATCCGATCGGCCGGTCGCTCGTCTCCAGGAACTGCTGGGCCCGTCGCACCCGCTGCTGGAGCACCCAGCGCAGGGGCGACATCCCGAGGGCTTCGGCGAACCGGCGCTCGACGGTGCGCACGCTGACGTGGGCCCGGGCGGCCAGGTCGGCACCGGACAGGGGCAGGTGCAGGTGTTCCCCGGCCCATTCCAGCAGGCCGGCCAGCCAGTCGTCGCGAACCCCCGGTGAGACCGGGCGGTGGTACTGGGCCTGTCCACCGTCCCGGTGCGGCGGGGTGACCAGACGGCGGGCCAACTCGGCCGCCACCGCGGCCCCGTGGTCGACCCGTACCAGGTGCAGACAGGCGTCGATTCCGGCCACCGTGCCCGCGGAGGTGATCACGCCGGCGTCCTCGACGTAGAGCACCGACGGGTCGACCCGGACGGCGGGGTGGCGGCGGCTCAGTTCCTCCGCGTGCAGCCAGTGGGTGGTGGCCCGGCGGCCGTCCAGCACCCCGGCGGCGGCCAGGACGAAAGCGCCGGAACAGATGGACAGGATCCGCGTCCCGCGCCGGTACGCCTCCCGGACGACGTCCACCAACTCCGCGGGCGGCTCCTCGTGGACGTTCGTACAGGCCGGGACGATGAGTGTGTCCGTCGCCTCCGGGTCCCAGCCCGGGCCGTCCGAGGCGAGGGTGAATCCCGGGCTCAGCCGCACCGGCGCGCTCCCGACCGCGACCACCGAGAACTCGTACCACGGGTCGGCCAGGTGCGGCCGGTCCACGCCGAAGACCTGACACGGGACGGCTGCTTCGAAGATCGGCATGTCGTCGGTGACGGCCATGACGACGCGATGGGCGCGCATGACGCGAACCTAGCGCAGCCTGTCGCCGCGGAGGGTGGCCCCCCGGGCCGGCGCCCAGCAGGATCGGGGCGAGCCCCCGACGACTGGAGAATTCCTGATGACGTGGACGAACGACCGTCCCCACCCCGCGCGTACGAAGCCGGTGATCTCGGTGTTCGGTGCGTACGGGCACACAGCCCGGTTCGTGACGGCGGAGCTGCTGAAGCGCGGGTGGACGCCCGTGCTGTCCGGGCGGGACGCGACGAAGCTGGGGGCGGCCGCCGCCGGGATTCCCGGGGTGGAGACGAGGGTCGCCTCGGTCGACGTGCCGACCTCGCTCGACGACGCGATCGCCGGCGCGGCAGCGGTGATCAACTGCGCCGGGCCGTTCGGCGACACCGCGCCACCGCTGATCGAGGCCGCACTGCGCGCCGGGATCCACTACCTCGACGTCACGGGCGAGACATTGGTCGCGGCCGACACCTTCGACACCTACCGGAACGACCCCCGGGTGAAGGAGGCGGGCATCGTGGTGGCGCCGGCGATGGCGTTCTACGGCGCGTTGGGCGACCTTCTCGCCACGGCGGCGATGGGCGAGTGGGCCGCCGCCGACGAGGTCTCGGTCGCGGTGGCCCTGGACAGCTGGCACCCGACCCGGGGGACGCTGCTGGCCGGCCGGCGCCGGGCCGGGCGGCGGGTGGTCTTCTCGGACCACCGGCTGCGTGTCCTCGCCGGCGACGAGCCGCCGCCGCGGGGCACGTGGACCTTCGCCGAGCCGTTCGGGCCCCAGGACGTCGTGGGGCAGTTCTCCACCACCGATGTGGTCACCATCTCCCAGCACCTGGACACCGCGAGGATCGACGCGTTCCTGAACACCACCCCGCTGAAGGACCTCGGCGACCCGGAGGCCGAGGGCCCTCGGGCGGTCGACGCCGACGGCCGGTCGTCGCAGGTCTTCCTGGTCGAGGTCGTGGTCCGGCAGGGTTCGCAGGAGCGTCGGGCATCGGCCCGCGGCCGCGACATCTACGCCTTCACCGCGCCGATCGTGGTCGAGGCCGCCGAGCGGATCCTGACCGGCCGCGGCCGGGCCACCGGTGTCGTCACCGCCGGGGAGGTCTTCGATGCCGAGGACTTCCTGCGCGCCCTGCCCCTGGACCGACTGTCGCTGGGCAAGGGGTAGCCCGCCGCGTCAGGTGAGGCGCCGGCGGTCCTCGTCGGTCCATTTGGTGGTGTCGCGCGGTTCGACGTAGGGCTCCTCGTGCTCCGGGTGGCCGCCGAGGATGGCGCGCTCGCGGGAGAGTTCGGCGTCGAACTCGAGGCCCAGGAGGATGGCGAGGTTGGTGATCCAGAGCCACACCAGGAAGATGATCACTCCGGCGAGGGTGCCGTAGGTCTTGTTGTAGGAGCCGAAGTTCGCCACATAGAACGCGAAACCGGCCGAGGCGAGCAGCCAGATCACCACGGCGAGGGCGCTGCCGGGAGTGACCCAGGTGAAGCCGCGGCCCTTTGCGTTGGGCGCGGCCCAGTAGAGCAGCGCGACCATCAGCACGACCAGGACGACGAGCACGGGCCACTTCGCGATGGACCAGACGGTCATCGCCGTGTCGCCGACGCCGAGGGCCGTCCCGATCTGCCGGGCGATGCCACCGGAGAGGACGACGATCAGCGCGCTCGCGCAGGCCATGACCATCAGGGCCACGGTCACGCCGATCCGTACCGGCAGCACCTTCCACGCCGGCCGGCCCTCGGGGAGGTCGTAGACGGCGTTGGAGGAGCGGATGAACGCGGCCACGTACCCGGAGGCCGACCACAGCGCCACCAGCAGGCCGACGACCGCCAGGACGGAGCCGATGCCGGCGCTGCCCTGGAGCTGGTTCACCGCGTTGGTGATGACGTCCCGTGCGGCGCCCGGCGCGAGCTGCTGGAGGTTGTCGAGCACCTTCCGCGTGGTGTCCCGGCCGGCGATGCCCAGGAGGGACACCAGCACCAGCAGGGCCGGGAAGAGGGCCAGGACCCCGTAGTAGGTCAGGGCGGCGGCCCGGTCGGTGAGCTCGTCGTCCTTGAACTCCTTGAGCGTCCGGCGCAGGACCTGACCGAAGGATTTCCCCGACAGCTCGGTCGGCCTGTCGGGGGCCTCGCGCTCCACGTCCCGACCGGGTCCGGGTTCCTCGCTCCCACCGGTGGCCGGCCGGGGTCCGTCGTCACCCTCACGTCGTGGCTCAAAACGGTTCATATCCACCGTATGACCCGCGCGGCCGAGGGAAAACATCGGGGAGGCCGGAGCGGCGGGGCGGCCCGCCCCGCCGCCTGCCGACCGGCACGGCGGCGGAGAGACCCCCGCCGCCGCGCGCGTCATCTCGCTCCGGCCGCCTTCCGTCCCGCACACTGTCAGGGCGCGCCGGCCCCCGAGCCGAGCCGCGCATACGTGACGGGAGGCAGACCCTGTTCATCAGCCACACCCTCGACAACGGCATCCTGCGTGTGAGGATCCACCAGAACCTCGACGTCACGAACCGTGCGGCCGCCGCGCTGCAGATCGAAGCCCTCGTCCACGCCCATCGCCCCGCCGAGGTGAGCGTGGAACTGCCCGCGAGCGACCCGTCCCCGGCGACGCTGAGCGCCGTCGCCCGCGCCCGCCGCATGTGCCAGAGCATCGGCGTGCCCTTCGGTCTGAGCGGCCCCGGCGCTCCCCTGGCCGATCGCGACGCGGGGCAGGCACCCCAGCGGCTCGAGTTCGGCGCCCGCCGCGACCACTGACCCCGTACGGGGGTGAGTGGCCGGCTGGGAGGACCGCAACGTACCGTGTGGTCCGGGGCGTTGGCGACGGGCGGGCCGGGGAAGGGGAGCCATGGTTCCGGGGACGGTGCAGCAGCTGGCCATTCTGCTGATCCTGGTGCTGCCCGGCGTCTTCTACCAGGCCGTGCGCGAGCATCTGCGCGGGGCCGTCGCCGCTGAGCAGGAGCCGCAGAACCGGCTGGTGCGCGCGATCGCGGCGGGTGCGCTGCTCGACGCCGTGTACGCGGTGGCCGCGGGGCCGTGGCTGGTCGACCTGCTCGTGGGCGACGGAGCCGGTCCGCTCGCGGGGGCGTCGGCGCGGCCTCGGGAGGCGGGGCTCGCCGCGCTGCTCCTGGTGGTCCTGGTGCCGGCCGGCATCGCGTGGGCGGAGGCCGCGTGGGGCAGGCGCCGCGGCCGGGCACGGTACGAGCCGACGCCCACGGCCTGGGACGCGCTCTTCCGTGACCGGGGGTCCTGTTTCGTACGGGCCCGGATGAAGAACGGCCTGTGGGTGGGCGGTTGGCTGGGAACCCGGTCGGCCGTGTCGGCCTTTCCCCAGCAGGGGGACGTCTATCTGCAGGCCCAGTACCGCATGGGGCCCGACGGCAGGTTCCTCGGGCGGGTGCCGGGGACCGGTGGCGTGTATCTGCGGGCCGCCGACGTCGACGTACTGGAGTTGCTGGACCCGCCGGCAACGGTGCCCGCACCGGCCCAGGCCCCTCCGGCTCACGTACCGCCACCGGTTCCGCAGGGTGGTTCCGCGGACACGGGAGGAAGGAGAACAGGGTGACGCCGTACGAACACGGGCCCAGTGACGAGGAGTTGGAGGCGCTGCTGGAGGAGTTCTCCGAGCGCCGCACCTATCGGCCCACCGATGAGGTCCCCGAGCCCGAGGACGTGCCGCAGGCGCCCTCGGGCACAGCGATGGGCGACACCGCGGATCCGGCGGCCGGCTGAGCCGCCCAGGCGTCAGGGGCCGGTGTGGATGTGCGCGGCCCAGAGGTGCGGTGCGTGGGCGAAGCGGGCCCGCAGGGCGCGGACCGGAGCGTGCAGGGCCATGGCCGGGTCGAGGGGGCGGTCCCGCGCGAGGTCGTCGGCGAGAGCGGTGTAGAACCGCTCGGTCACGCGGGTGGCCACCTTGTCGGCGACGGGCCAGAGGGTGCTGATCACATGCGGGTAGCCGGCCAGCTGGAACGAGGACGCCAGATGCACCGACTCGTCGGGCAGCAGCAGCCCGCCCTGGGCCGTGGAGCACGCCGAGAGGACGGCGAGGACCGCCTCGTCGGGGCGTTGCGCGGCGGCGTCGAGCGCGGTGAGCCGTCCGTCGTGGAGGATCAGGCCGCTCTCGGACGGCTCGATCGGGTCGCTGACGCCGTGGCAGCTGAAGTGGACCCAGGGGTGGGCGGGCAGTTCACGGCGCACGGCGTCGACGGTGGCCGCGGCGCCGGCCAGTTCCACCGCCCCGGGAAACAGCTCGCGCAGCAGTCGCGCTTCGTGGGAAGCGCCCGGCAGCGGGTTCGCGCCCGGGGTCTCGGCGAGGGTGACGACCAGCGGGGCGGGGTGCCGCGTGGCGGCGGTGGCGGGTGCGCGGCGGGCGCGGACCAGGGCACGCAGGGTGGGTGTGTACGAGGAGACGACGCGGTCCATGACGTTCTCGGCGGAGCCGGGGCGCATCCGGCCTGCGGCGTGCAGCGGCAGGAAGGACAGCCATCCGGTGGGGCACCACCACAACCGGGTCCAGGGCTCGTCGTCGATCGGCGTCGTGCGCAGGCCCAGCCGGTCGAGGACCGGCTCGGCGACGGCGTCCCACAGCCATTCCAGCGTGTCGGAGAGCGCCCGCATCGCGACGAGGGCCTGGGGGGCGGCCGTGGCCTCGTAGGCGTCGTCGACGGCGACGAGGAAGTCCGCGGCGCGGTTCACGGCTTCGGCCGGGGTGAGGGCGGGCAGGGGTACGACCTCGATGCCCCCGTCCGCGGTGACGACGAGCGCGTCGGAGCGGTACTGGCTGACGTTGACCACGACGACGGGGCCCGCGGCGGCCGCGGTGAGCAGTTCGGGCACCGGCGGCGGGCTCAGGAAGCGTTCCAGGCCCGGGATGCGGCGGATCCGGTCGAGCAGGTCGTCCCAGGTGCGGGCGAGTGCGTGCCGTGACTCGGCGGGCAGCGCGGCGTCGTCCTCGGCGTGCCGGCGGTCGGGGGCGGTGAGGTCGGTGCGGATGCCCGCGGGTCGTGGCGGGGGCACGCTCAGGGCGTCGCGGACCCGCTCGAACTCGTCGGCCAGGGCGGGGTCGGCCGCACGCAGCCGGGAGAGGTCGCCGCGGGCCTCCAGGCCCTGGGCGAGCAGCACTCCGCGGCCCTGTTCGAGGAGGGTGAGGGCGGCCACCGGGTCGTTCACCCGCAGGGCGAGCGCGGCGGCGTCGGAGGCGAGGCCCGCGCCGGCGCCGAGCCGGTCCTCCTGGTCGGTGCGGGCGAGGCTGCGCGGGGCGAGCCGGGGCAGCAGGCCGACGGCGTAGGTGTGGCCCGTGAGCGCCTCGGCGTTCCGGCCCGAGGCGGCCGCCGTGTCGCCCCAGACCCGCGCGGCGAGCAGCCGGACGGCGACCGGTGAGACGGGGTTGTGCGCGGCCTGCCTGGCCAGCCGGGTGGCCTCGGCCAGGTCGGCCTGTTCGCCGATCAGGGTGCGCCGCAGCTGGGTTCGTGCGAGGAGCCACTGGGTGCGGGCCTGGTCGGCGTGGCCGTCGGGGACGCGGGCGAGCGCCTCCCGGGCGGCGCTCACGGCCCGGTCGAGGGCGGAGCGGGCGGCGGGGCCGGTCTCGTCGTCGGCCAGTTCGGCGGTGATCACGCAGGTGGCGGCGAGGTTCATCAGGGCGACGGTACGGCGGGGGTGGTCGTCGTCGAGGCCCGCGACGGCGTCCTCCAGGACGTCGCGGGCCTCGGCGAGTGCGGCGGGGTCCGCGTCCTGGGCCAGGGCTTGGGCGGGCGTGGCGAGGCTGTGCAGGAGGACGCCGAGGTTGACGCGGGCGAGGTCCCGGCCGTCCCGGACGCCGTGCTCGAGGGAGATGGCCTCCCGCAGCAGGCCGGCGGCTTCGTCGGCGTCGGCCTGTTCCCCCGTGTACTCGTACCGGACGCGGAGCGCCTCGGCGAGGTTGGTCAGCACCACGGCGCGCTCGAAGGAGGTCGGTGGGCTCTCGTCGACGGCGCGGCGCAGCACGGTCACGCCCTCGGCGAGCCAGGTGCGGTCACCGGTGATCCGGACGCGTGTCATCAGTGCGGAGCCCAGGTTCGTGAGCACACCGCCGAGTGCGGTGTGCCGGGCGGGCACGGTGGCGGCCGCCTCGCGCAGCATGCCGATCGCGGCGTCCATGAGGGTGTCGTCGGCGGTGTCGACGGCGCGGCCCCACAGGGCGTATCCGTGGTCGGTGAGGACGACGGTACGTTCCCCGGGGGTGCGGGCGGCCGCGAGTGCCTCGCGGTAGTGCCTGAACGCCTCGTCGCGCAGCGACTCGTCGTGGGTGTGGCGGAAGCGTTCCACGAGGACGTTGGCGAGGCCGACCAGGGCGGGGAGCCTGCCCCCGCCCTGATCACCGGTGGGGTGCTCGGTGGCGTTCCCTGCCGCGGCGACGGCCTGCCGGTGCCAGTGGACGGCCTCTTCGACCGGAGCGGCGTCTCCGGTGAAGCGGGCGAGCGAGCGCAGCGCGTTGCCGAGGCGGGCGAAGTTGCGGGATCTGCCGGCGCCGGGGGTGCGGGCTGCCTCGCGCAGCACCTCGACGGCCTCCTCCACCAGCCGGGGGTCGGAGCGGAACTGGGCGAGCTGCTGGAGCGCGTCCCCCAGGTTGCCGAGGCGGTGGGGACGGTGATGGTCGCCCGGTGCTGTCACCCCGACGGCGTCCCGGTGTGCCTGGACCCCCTCGGCGAGCAGCTCCTCGTCGCCGGTCAGCGAGGCCAGGCCGATGAGGGCGGCGCCGAGGTTGGAGCGGTGCGTGGCCTCCTCGGCTCGGCTGCCGGGGGGCGTGCACGCCACGGCCTCGCGCAGCAGGCGTACCGCCTCGGCGTAGGCGGCCGGGTCGCCGGCTTCGGCGGCGTGTTCCAGGTGGAGGCAGCCGTAGTCGGAGAGGTACTCCGAGCGCCGTGGGTCGCCGGGTTCCAGCAGGGTGAGTGCCTGCCGGGCGAGGGAGAGCCCCTCTTCCCGGTCGCGCCCGTCTTCCCGGTCGCGCCCCTGCTCCCGGTCGCGCCGGGCGTCGGGGTCGTGGTCCGGGCCGGCGGCCTCCGGCTTCGCCGCGGGCCGGTCCGTGCGGCGGGCGAGCGCCATGCCGAGGGCGAACCGTATTGCGGCTTCGTGGGAGCCTCCCGAGTCGGGCAGCGCCAGGCAGTCCCTGAAGATGCGGACCGCCTCGTCGGCGGCCTCGGCGGCCGCCTCTCCCGTGCCCTGCCCCATGGCGTCGAGGGCCCTGGCCAGCTTCACCAGGACACCGACCCGGTCCCTGGAGTGTGCCGGGGTGTCGTCGGCGAGGCGCCGCAGCAGGGCGACGGACTCGGAGAGGGCGTCGGGCCCGCCGACGGCACCGGCGCGCAGCCGCAACAGGTCGGCCAGGTCCACGCCGCGGGCCACCCGCTGCGGTTCGTCGGGGCCGGTGGCGTCCCACGCCTCGCGGGCGCTGGCGATCGCGGCTTCGAGGTCGTCGAGACCGCCCCGGGCGATGTACCGGGAGCGCAGTACCTCGCCCATGATGTGCAGCGCCCGGACGTGCGCGGGATGCCCGGGCGGTACGGCCGCCAGGGCGTCGCGCGCGGCGTCGTGGGCGGCGTCGAGGACGTCGGGGTTTCCGGTGCGCAGGATGCGGGCGTTGAGGACGAGGGCGAGGTTGGTGAGGTACAGGGCGCGTTCGACGGGGTTGGGTGCCGAGTCGGCCGCGCGTCGGCAGAGGTCGATGCCTTCGTCGAAGAGGGCGCCGCGGTCGGTGCCGTCGGAGGGTTCTTCCGGGGTGGTTCCGGGCGCGAGGGAGAGGATGACGAGCGCGGTCCCCAGGTCCGCGAGGTGACCTGCGGGTGGCGGCCCGCCGTTCGGCTCGGCCGCCAGGGCCTGGCGCAGGACCCGTACGGCCTCGGGCAGGAGCGTGGTGTCCTCGAGCCACACCGCCGCCGTGACCAGCGCGGCGCCGAGCTGGGCGAGGTGGAGGCCGTGGTGGAGGTCGCCCGGTTCGCTGATCCGCATCGTGTGCCGCAGCTCGGCCACGCTCTCCCGGGCCGCGACCGGGTCCGCCGTCGCCTCCGCCCAGTGCCGGAGGACGAACCCCAGGTTGCCGTGGCGGCGCGCCTGTTCGGCCCGTTCGCCGGGTGCGGCGGCCACCGCGGCGCGGCTGTGTTCCACGGCCTCCGCCAGTACGGCATGGCCGGCGCCGTCCCGGAACGCGTAGAGGTACGCCAGGCCGAGGTCGGACAGGCAGGTGCCCTGTTCGGCGCTGCCGGGCGGGAAGCCCTGGGCGGCGTGGCGCAGCAGGGCGGCGGCGAAGGGCAGCGCCCCGGGATGGCGGCGCTGCTGGTAGAGGGCGAGGATCGCGGCGCCCGCCTGGTAGGCGTCGGCGGGATCGGTGTCCGCTCCGGCGGGTTCGCCCGCGAGGACGGCAAGGAGCGGAACGAGGACGGGCGGTACGCTCGCGGGATCGGCCTGGTAGACGTCGAGGAAGCAGAGCATGGCCGAGCCGAGCGCCACCATATCCGTGCCCTCGTCGGCGAGATACCGGCACCAGTCGTAGTACCCGATCGCGTGGACGCCGGCGAGCAGGACGTTCCCGTCCGGCAGCTGGGCGTCGCGACGCACGTCGTCGGCGGCCGCCGCGGCCTCGCCGGTCAGGAACCAGCGCAGCGCCTCGGGATCGTCGTCCACCCGCCTGACGCGGTCCAGAATGATGTGCGCCGTGTCCTCGACCGTCACGTCCCTGAGTCCTTTCCCGTTCCCCACCGCTGCCTCGTGCTGCCGCGAACTCGGCCTATGCGCCGGGGATGTCGTCGGCGAGCAGCAGGACGAGTTCCTCGCGTGTCGGCTGTTCGTGTCCGGCGAGCCGTCCGGCCTGGCTCTCGATCATCGCCTCGAACAGAGTGCGCGCGTCCCGCCCGTTGGCGGTGTCGCCGCGTCGGGCGCGCCGTTCGAAGCGTTCCGTGAGCAGCGCCCCGACCTCGGGAGCGAGGCGGTATTCCAGGGCCTCCGCCTGGAGTTCGGCGATGCGTGTCAGCTCCTCGGGCTCGTACGCGACGAATTCGATGGTGCGGGAGAAGCGCGAGCGCAGGCCGGGGGTGGAGTTGAGGAAGGTACGCATCTCCTCGGTGTATCCCGCCGCGATGACCACGACGTCGTCGCGGTGGTCCTCCATCAGTTTGGTGAGGACGTCGATGGCCTCCTGTCCGAAGTCGGCTCCGGAGCCGAAGGTACGGGCCAGGCTGTAGGCCTCGTCGATGAAGAGGACTCCACCGCGGGCCCGTTCGAAGACGCGCTGGGTCTTCTGGGCGGTGTGTCCGAGGTACTCGCCGACGAGGTCGCCGCGGGCCACTTCGACGAGGTGTCCCTTCTTCAGCGTGCCGAGAGCGGCGAGGATCTGTCCGTACAGCCGGGCCACGGTCGTCTTGCCCGTCCCGGGTGGGCCGGAGAAGACCAGGTGGTGGGCGACGGGCGGGACGGGGAGTCCGGCCGCCTTCCGCCACTTCGCGAGCCGGATCAGGTCGACCTGCACGTCGACCTGGCGTTTGGCCGCGTCGAGGCCGACCATGCGGTGCAGCGCGGTGAGAGGAGCGGCCTCGGGCGGGCGCGGGGCCGGGCCGGCGGTGTCGGCGCCCGTGGCATCGGCGCCGGTGGTGTCCGCGCCGCCGGTGCGGACGTCGTCGAAGCGGACGCGGTCGCTCGTCCCGGCGATCGCCTCGCCCCGGAACCCGGTCACCTCGCAGTCCTCGAAACGGCCGAGGACCGAGGCGCCGAGGCGGATGCCGTCGCCCTGGCCGCCACGCAGCACGGCGTGCGCCACCGACACCCGGCTGTTGTCGCTCACGATGACGCCGCAGCCGCCGGAGTCGGTGACGGTGAGCCGGTCGACGTCCACGTGCGCGGTCGACACGGCGAGCAGACCGGCCTCGCCGGGGGCCGTCACCACGCACTCCCGCGCCGAGAGGTACGTGTCGTCGCGGCAGTTGAAGCCGAACAGCGACGTCCGCTCGATGGTGCACCGCTCGACCGTGAGCCGCGCCGTGCCCTCCATGGCGACGCCCGCGTGGGTGACGTCGGTGAGCGTCGCGTCGGTGAGCGTGACGTTGACCGACGCGCCACGGGCGAGCAGCCCGGTGGCGCAGCCCCGCAGGTGTACGTCGCTCAGTTCGACGGCGGACTCGTCACGGATCAGCACCGCGCTCGACGTGTGGTCGCTGATCCGCAGGCCGGTGAACCGGCCTTGCGCCTTGTGGACGACGACCCCCAGGCGCCCGTCCAGGAGCCGGCAGTCGTCCACGACCGGCGCGCCGCCGTCCGTGACGCTGATGCCGGTGTCGCCGATCGCCTCCCAGGTGCAGTCCGTGAGCCGCCCGAGGCCCTGTTCCCCCACGCTGACGCCGGTGACACGGCAGTGGTCGAACCGGCTGCCGCGTACGGTCGGATCGGCGCCGCGGGCGATGTACATGCCGTGTTTGGCGCCGGAGACGGTGGTGTCCTCGATGGTGCCGCGCGCCTGGTCGACGAAGGAGAGGGCGGTCGAGTGGATGTCGCGGGCGACGCAGCGCGCCATGCGGACCTCGGCGTGCTGGGACGCGAAGACGGCGTGGCTGCCGGTGCCGTTCAGCCGGCAGTCCTCGATGGTGGCGGTGGAACCGGTGACGCTGATGCCGCAGCCGCGGGCGTCGGCCACCTCGCAGTCGGCGAAGTCGGCGTGGGCGCCCTGGGTGAGGACGACCGCGTCGCCCTTGGCGGCCAGGAACTTCGTGCGGCGTACCGTGGCGCGTGCTCCCGGGAGCGCGGTGCGGCCGACCCGGATCTCGCACTCCTCGATCGTCAACTCGGCCTGGGGCAGCGCCTGTACGGCGTACTCCCCCAGCCCTTCGACGCGGCAGCCGGTCAGACGGAGCCGGCCGCCGGCGCGCACGGCGGCGGAGGAGCGGTTGACGATCGTCAGGCCGGTGAGGGTGACGTGTCCGGCGCAGTCGACGGTCACCTCCTCGGTCGCCTCGATCACCACGGTGCCCTGCCCCTCCGCCGCGCGGAGTTCGACGGTGCCGGGCAGCGTGAGGGGCTGGGGATAGCGGCCGGGTGCGATCAGCACCCGTAAGGGGCGGGCTCCGGCGTCGACACGGAGGGCCGAGGCGATGGTGCGGTGGGCGCCGGGCGTGGTGGGCGAGACGTGGAGGGTGAGGGGTTCGCCGGTGGCGGGCGGGGGAGGCACGCGGCCGCCGGCCGAGTCCGCGGTCGCGGCGCCGTCGGTGCCGGCGGCCGCCCCGGTCGCTGTCCGCCCGCCGGAACCGGCGTCGGGTCCGACTCGGCGCAGTACGGCGGTCAACTGGGCGGGGTGGACGTCGAGTCCGCTCCCGTACGCCTGGGAGCGCAGCGGCATGATCTCGACGAGCCGCCGGTCGGCCTGGACGGGGAAGGAGCGGTGCGGGAGAGGAGAGGGTGGGGAAGCGCCCGGAGCGAGCCGCGCGAGGACGGCGGGGGTCGGGCTCGCGGTGGAGCCGCGCCGGGCGAGACCAGGGCCGGTGGTCACCTCGCTCACCTCGCCCCAGGTCAGAGCGCGTTCGGTCGGGCCGACCCCGATGCGTATCCCCTCCCGGTCCACCCGCAGCAGGCACGGGTCGGTGAGGCGGCGGGTGAGCCGGCCCAGACCCGTCACCGCGACGGCCAGTCCAGCCGTGGCGGCGGCGATCGTCTGCGGGAAGGCGATGCCCTGCCCGCCGGCCGCCGCGCCCGTGGCGCACAGCACGGCGAGGGCCACGAGCGGCCGTGTCCGCAGCACCAGGGAGGCGTACCAGGGCAGCAGCTGTCCGGGGACGGTGACCCCGCCCGACCGGTCGAGGGGCAGCGCGGCGTTTCCGTGCCAACGGCCGCCAGCGTGCGGCGCGAACAGCTCACCGAGGCGCGCGGGGGTCAGCGACAACGCCCGCGGGTCGAACTCGACGGCCTGCCAGGGCGCCGACCACTTCGGTGTCCCCCGTGGCGCCAGGCCCGCCGGGGAACCGGCACGCGGCCGGACCATGAGCCTCCCCCGGAACGCGGCGGGGCCGCCCACGGCGGGCGTCCCCTCGGGCGGCGGCCCGGTGCGCGGATCGGGCACCAGGAAGACTCCGTCCACCTCGTCCCAGGCGAGCCGGACGCGCCGCCGCCCCTTGCGGAGTTCGAGGCCGTCGGGAGCCACGGCGAGCCCCACCGTCACCACGGCCCGGGTCAGGAGCCGTACCAGCGCCACCGCCCACACCGCCGCGCCGAGGCCGAGGACGGTCCTCTGCACGAGTGTGGCGTCGGAGGCGGCCGCCCCGAAGGCGCACAGCGCCAGCCCGACGGCGGCCGGCACCGCGAGGAGGAGCGGTTCTCCGCGCGCCTCCCCCGTCGTACGGACACGGACGACCTCCGGTGACGCTCCGTCACGGACGTCGGAATCAAGTGCCTGCGCCATCACACCCCCGTCGGCATGCCCCCTGCATGTCCGCTCAACGTAACCCGGCGTCGCCGCCGCCCGCGAGCGGTTCGCCCGACGCGCCGGCTCGGTGTCGGTCTCGCCGTCTCGCGGGCGGGCGAGCCGTGTTCACATGCGGGCGTAACCTCCCTTCGGTGTCAGGGTGTCGAAGGGCAGTCGTACGACGACGGCCGTGTCCGCGGGGAAGGAGTCGGCCGCCGATCGCAGCGTCGTCAGCTCCGTGTCCGACAGGGCACGGCGGGCCAGGAAGAAGTCGTCCATCGCGCCCTGGAGCCGGTCGGTGGCGGTTCCGCCGGGGCGGGCGCCCAGTTGGAAGCCCCGGACCGAGAAGCTGTCGCCGTAGGTCACCGAGCCGGCCGGAGCGGTGGCGGTGGCTCCGGCGCTCGTGCCGCCGTCGGCCACCGGGCCGTCGACCGACAGGGTCAGCGTGCCGGCCTGGCGGCGCAGGACGACGTGCCGCCAGGTGTCGTCGGCGAACACCGTCCCGAGGGGGGCTTTCACCTCCACCGTGGTCGTCGCGGTGTCCGTCTGGAGCAGGGCGATGACCTTGTTCTGCGCGGGCACGGCGCGGATCCACAGCTGCCGTTCCGCGGAACCCACTCCGTACGCCCAGGCCAGCACGGGAGTGTCGTTGTCCGCGGCGGTGTAGCGCACCCAGGTGGCGAGCGTGAAGTCGCTCCCGCCGAGGGCCTTGGCGTCGCCGTACGGGAGTTCCACGGCGTCGTCGGTGCCGTCGAAGGCCATGCCGCGGCCGGACACGCCGGTCGGGCTGAGGGCCGCGCCGCCGTGTACGTAGGCGTGGCCGCAGTGGCGCGAGGCGTCGGGGGTGGCCCGGGTGGTCGCGTCGACGGCGGGCCTCATGACGAGGTGCTCCTCGGTGTTGCCGCCCTCCATGGACCACCACAGGGAGGGGTTCTTCGGCGGGCTCCAGCCCTGCGGGGCGGTGTCGAGGATGTCGGCCACCTCGGCCTCGCTCAGCGCCCGCTTGTAGTAACGGACGTCGTCCAGCCTGCCGGTGAGGACGTCCGACCCGTCGGGCTTCGAGCCGACCCTGAGCCCCTGGGGCGCGGCGATCCCGTCCGTGAAGGAGCCGGTGGAGCCGGTCGCCGTCACCACATGGGCGCCGGGCGCGCCGGGGACGATGCCGTCCACGCCCACCGTGAAACGGTCGCCGCCGCGGGTCACGGTGAGCAGATGCCAGGCGTCGTCGCCGAACGCGACGCGGTCCTCCCGGGGGTCCGGGAGGTCCACCGCGATCGAGCCCTCGGTGGTCTCCGCCCGTGCCACCAGCCGGTCTCCGGAGGGCCTGGCCCGGACCCACAGGGACGGAGCGCCGGAGGTGGATCCGTACGCCCACATCAGTGCGGCGTCCTTGGTGTCCGTGGTGGCGGCGTAGCGGAACCAGAGGGAGAAGGTGAAGTCGCCGGCGCCGTTGTCCACGGCGGGTACGTAGGGCACTTCCACGCCCGGCAGGGTGGGGGACACGCCGAGCGCGCCCTTGCCCACGCGCCCGGGGACCAGCACGGTGCCCGCCTCCGTGCCGGCTGTCCCCAGCACGGTTCCGTCGGCGCAGTGGCCGGACACGTCGTCCTGGATGCGTGTGGTGGTCAGGGGCGCGGTGTCGGCGGTGTCGACGACCTGGAAGGGAAGGTGCGCGGCCAGCCTGTCCGCGGCGACCTCGCTCGCGCGCGGGCCGCGCAGCAGCTCCCGCTGTTCCTCGCTGAGGGCGGTGCGGTGGAGCCGGAACTCGTCGATGGTGCCCGTGAAGCCGTCATAGGGCTTTCCGGGTTCGTCCTCGACCGGCTTGTCCCCGATCCGGATGCCGAGCCCCGTGACGTTGTTCTCGCGGGGGCCGGCGAGTGCGCCGGCGACCTTGCCCTCCTGAGGCGCCGCGGCTCCGCCGTCCACCTGGAGGGTGACGGTCTCTGCGGTGCGCACCAGTGTCAGGTGGTGCCACCGGCCGTCACCGTACGCGGGCTTGGCGGGGTCCGGGCCGGTGAGCGCGGCCCGCGCCGTCCCGTTCGCGCCCTGGACCCAGGCCAGGATCCGGTTCTGTCCGGGCTGCGCCCTGACCCAGACCTGGGGTGCCCCGGAGCCCTCCCCGTACGCCCAGAACAGTGCCTGCTGCGGCGTGGCGGAGGTCGCCTCGTACCGGAAGAAGAGGGAGTAGGTGACGTCTCCCGTGCCCGGATCCAGGGACGGGGTGGCGGGGAGGTCGGCGTGGCCGGTGACTCCGTCGAGCTGAAGCCCCTGGCCGAAATGCACCGGCGCGGGGGTGGCGGGCAGGACGGCTCCGGCACCGAGGGTGGCGCCGGTACCGAGGTAGGCGTCGTTGGCCTCGGGCGTCACGTCGGGTGTCGTGCGCCCGGGGGCGGGTGACGGCTGCGGAAGGGCGGAGCCCTTCGATGTGACGCTCGCCGGGAGGCCGAGCTCCCCGGCGGTGAAGCGGTTGAAGTAGATGTGCTGGGCGGAGAAGACGGTGCCGCCCTCGTAGACGAGGCCGAACTCGCCCTTGGCCAGTTCGGCCATGTCGGAGTATCCGGCCCGGTCGGCGAGGACCTTGCTCACCTGGCCGCCAGGAGCGTCGATCCAGGTCGCGCCCTTGTCGAGGGAGTAGCGGATCCTCATGCCCTGGCGCAGGGTCTCGTGCGACGGAGTGGACATGAGCAGGAGGTCACCGGGCGTCTGCCGGTAGGTCCGGCGCGGGGCCAGGAGGGACACCTGGACGTCCGGGCCCTTCCAGTTCTCGGTCGGTGCGAAGACCGGGACGGTGGCGCCGTCGTCGGTGCTGACGGTGTGCATCCGGTGACCCGCGACGTCGTACGGGCTGCGCGCGCTGAGGTGGACGTCACCGCCGGGGAGTTCGGCGACGACCGGCTCGCCGGGTTTGAACATCGGGTCCTCGGGCCGGGTGCCCGGCGGCGGGTCCGCCAGGTCCTTGGCCCTGAGGAAGGAGTTGACCGTCCTGCTCGCCGTCCAGGTGTCGCCGTGGTCGTCGCTGTAGAGGACGCCGGCCCGCTGGTCCTCCGCGCCCGGCGTGCCGCTGACCGTCTCGTACGCGCCGACGATCAGTCGTCCGGCGTGCGGGCCGTCGTGGAGCTGGATGCCGTGCGAGGGCCCGGTGCCGAACCAGCCCTTGCCCGACTCCGTCAGTCGGGGCGCGGGCTGTGGCGGCCCGAACGTGATGCCGTCGTCGGTGCTCCGCTGGAACCACGACTTGCGCACGTCTCCGGGCGTCGCCTTCTCGGAGTTGGAGAAGAGGAAGACGTCGCCGTCCCGGTCGGCGACGGGTGAGGGGTTGCCGCGTACGTAAGGGGCCTCGGGGTCGGTCTCGCTGCCGGAGGACACCACCCGGATCGGGCTCCAGGTGCGCCCGTCGTTCGTGGAGCGGCGCATGACGATGTCGATGGGTCCGCGGTCCGCGCACGAGGGAGAGGTCCGTCCCTCGGCGAAGGCCAGGAGCGCACCGGTCCCGGTCGTGACCAGGGTGGGGATGCGGAAGCAGCCGTAGCCGGCGGTGCCGGAGCGGAAGAGGACCTGCTGGGTGCCGAGGGCGGCGCTGCTGGAGAGCTCCGTGCCGCTGGCCGCCGCGGGGGACGCGGCGGCCAGGCCGGCAAGGGAGGCGAGGGAGAGCAGCGCCGCCAGAAGTCTTGTCCGGTTCATGATCGTGACGCTAACCCACCGTCAGGATTCTCAGGCGGACAGGACCTGGGGCACGGTTGGGTGCTTGGGCCGCGTGGTGGAGTCCGGGCGAGCGTCGCCCTGCCGTGAGGGGCCAGGGGACGTACCGTCGTACCGGAATCGCCTGAAATTGGGCGCTGCGGTCGCGTTCAGGTCGGGCGCGACCGGGAAGGCGCGCAAACAGAACCTGATCGACCCACTCAGAGTGAGGCAGGTATGACTACGGCACGCGAGATCATGACCGAGGGCGCCGAGTGCGTGAACGAGCGGGAGACGGTCCTCGACGCCGCCCGCAAGATGACCGAGCTGGGGGTCGGCGCTCTGCCGATCTGCGGCGAGGACAAGCGGCTCAAGGGGATGCTCACCGACCGCGACATCGTGGTGAAGGTGCTCGGTGCGGGCAAGGACCCCGCCACCTGTACGGCGGGCGAGCTCGCCCAGGGCGAGGCGGTCACCATCGGCGCGGACGACGACAGCGCCGAGATCTTCCGCACCATGGCCGAGCACAAGGTACGCCGGCTTCCGGTGATCGACGGGCACGACCTCGTCGGCATCGTCGCGCAGGCCGACGTCGCCCGCGCCCTTCCCGACCCGCAGGTCGGAGACCTTCTCCAGGCGCTGTCCACGGACTGATCGCCGGCGCCACGGGCGGGCGATCCGGGCCCGGCCCGTTCCCGGGGGCGACCCCCCTCCAGGGGTCGCCCCCGCCCTCGGCCGCGAACAGCCCGGGCCCGGCGCACGCGCGCCTCGCCCTTTTCGCGCGCGTCTCCCCCGTTTCGGGCGCGCCGCCTCCGCGGTCTTCCCGCGCCTCTCCCGTGGTTTTCACCCTCGTACGGCCCAACCCGGCCAGGCGAGGGGCGAGGACCCCGCCCGCTCCGCGCGCAGAGCGGCTCGTACCTGACCACCGCCCAGGAGGCGAGGCTGTACGACTCGGACCACTCCCTCAAGCAGGCGCGCGCGGTCCGGTGCTCCTCCAGGACCCTCACCCGCGGGAGAAGATCACCCACTTCGACCATGATGAGCCGATCCCGGAACGGGTGGTGCGCGCGGGGCGCGGGTGCGACGGAGGCTGCCCGTTCCTGGCGGGGGCGGACAGCGGCGCGTACATCGAGACGCCGGTCCCCGTGCCGTCCTCGGGCAAGCGGCGCGAGGCGCCGGAGTCGTTCTCGGACCATTTCAGCCGGCCCGGGCTCTTCTGGCTGAGCATGACGCCGACGGAGCGCGAGCACATCATCGCGGCGTACACCTTCGAGTTGAACAAGTGCTACGAACAGGCCATCAAGGAACGGGCGCTGACGGTGCTGGCCCCTATCGACCCGGTGCTGTGCGAAGGGGTCGCGACCGGGCTCGGGCTTCCCGTGCCGCCCGCCACGGTGCCGCTCGCGGCGGCGGAGCCCAGCCCCGCGTTCTCCCAGGTGGGACGGACGTGGCCACTGAGCGGGCGCGTCATCGGCATCGTCACGGCCGCGTCGATCTGAGGTCCGTCCGGGTCCCCAGAGCGTCGGCTTCGGGGACCCTGCCGCGTCGCGGCGGGACGGACGAGGAATCAGGCGACCGTGATGTTCTCGGCCTGCGGGCCCTTCTGGCCCTGGGTCACGTCGAAGGTGACGGCCTGGCCTTCCTGAAGCTCACGGAAGCCCGTGGAGTTGATGTTGGAGTAGTGTGCGAAGACGTCCGGGCCGCCGCCGTCCTGGGCGATGAAGCCGAAGCCCTTCTCCGAGTTGAACCACTTCACGGTTCCGCTGGCCATGGGTGTTGCCTCTCCATTCGATGTCGGGACCGCACCGCGCGGACCCGGAGGTGATCGCCCTGGTCCTCAGGCACTGCACGGCAAAGCGCCCGCACCGAAGCACGGGCGCCGGGTTTGCGAACCACGACATCTGAGGACGACGCTACACCGCGGAACCGCTTGTTGCCAGAGAGCAACGGTTTCGTCGTGGACGTCGTTTCCTTCGCCCTGGGCGTGTCGGCGGCGCCGTTCGCCCACGTCGAAGGCTGGTCCAGGACCTTCTCCAGGCCGTTGTGCCGAGCGGTCCCGTCTCACCGATGTCCAGTCCGCCGTCCGGCTGAACGGTCTGGCGCGGCGCCCCCGCGGCGGGGGCGATGTCGACGTGGACGCCGCTCCCGCGCAGGGTGGCATCGTCGACGGCGGAGTACCGCCAGACGAGGACGCTGCGCGCCGATTCCCCCGGGTGGCAGCGTCACGGGGTGCGGTCCCGGGTCGTCGAGGCTCGTGATCGGTTCCGGTCCCTTCAGGACGGTCACGTCCATGGGCCGGCCCTCGACGTCCCGTACCCGTACGTCGGGGGAGCCGGGGTCCACCTCGCGGTCGATCTCGGCGGCGAGGCCGCAGCCCGAGGTGAGGGCGGCGAGCGCCGCCAGGAGGAGCGTGCGCCGTACGGGTATGCCGGTCATGCCGTGATCGTCACAGGCGTTGGTCGCCGCTCCGGCCCGCCGGGGACCCGTCCGTGCCGGCCGGGTCCGGTGCGGGCGCGCGGGCCGCGATGGCGTCGAGGATCAGGTCGAGGGCGAAGCCGAAGTTGGCGTCGTCCTCGACCGAGGCCAGGTAGGGGGCGGCCGCCGCGATGTGGGGGTGGGTGGCGGCGGGCACGGCGGCGTACGCGCCGGTCCAGGCGGACTCGTCGGCGTTCCGCGCGCGGGGGTCGAGCGTGGCGTAGGTGGCGTCCATGCACGACCAGCCGAGCACGAAGTCGACCAGGGCGCGGTAGTGGCGTACCGCCTGGTCGGGCGGGAAGCCGGCGTCGGCGAGCGCGGCGAGGATCGTCTCGATCACCCGCATCTCGGCGGGCCGTCGGGTGATGCGGACGGTGGCCAGTACGGCGGCGCGGGGGTGGGCGAGATAGACCTCGCGGGTGCGGAGGAACAGCGTCCGCAGGGTCTGCCGCCAGTCTTCGGAGGGCTCGAAGCCCTCGATGCTCTCTTCGAGCAGATGGTCCGCCACCGCGAGCAGCAGATCGTCCTTGTTGCGGAAGTGACGGTAGAGGGCGGTCGGGTCGGCGCCGAGGCGGGCGCCGATCCGCCGGAACGTCAGGGCGTCGGCGCCTTCGGCGTCCAGGAGCCGGAGGCAGGCCTCGACGATCAGACGGGGGCTGAGAGAGGGCCTCGGACGGCGCGAGGAGGCGGCTTCGCCCTTGGTGGTCGCGGTCTGCTTCCCCGTACGTGACGCCACTGCGCGCTCCCCTCGCTCCGGAGGGCTCCATTGTGCCGCCCGCCCGGAGTGAACGATGTTGTCAACGCTGTTGACTTCACTGGCGCCCGGCTGCCACGCTGCCGCCACGCCGCCCCGTCGCCACGTCCTTTCCAGGAGGACCCCCTGATGAGCCACGCGGATCTCGTCCTCACCTCAGGCTCCGTGATCACCATGGACCCCGCGCACACCGGCGCGACGGCCCTGGCCGTGACCGGGGAACGGATCACGGCGGTCGGCGGCGAGGAGGTGCGCGAGCTGATCGGGCCGGACACGCGGGTGGTCGATCTGGCGGGGCGCGCGTTGCTGCCCGGCTTCCAGGACGCGCATGTGCACGCCGTGTTCGGCGGGCTCGAACTGGGAGCCTGCGACCTGACGGGAACGACGGACGTGGCCGAGTACCGGCGCCGGATCGCGGCCTACGCCGCCGCCCACCCCGAGCGTCCGTGGATCACCGGAGGCGGCTGGTCGATGGAGAGCTTCCCCGGCGGCATGCCGACCCGGCACCTGCTCGACGACCTGGTGCCCGACCGGCCCGTCCTGCTGGCCAACCGGGACCACCACGGCGCCTGGGCGAACACCCGCGCGCTGGAACTGGCCGGGGTGACCGCCTCGACCCCCGACCCCGCCGACGGGCGCATCGAGCGCGAGGCCGACGGGACCCCTTCGGGGATGCTCCAGGAGGGCGCCGTCGAACTCGTCGGCCGGGCAGCTCCGCGGCCCACGGAGGAGGACCTGGTGGACGGGCTGCTGCGCGCCCAGCGGTTGCTGCACTCGTACGGGATCACGGCCTGGCAGGACGCCCTGCTCGGCGCGTACGGAGGCCACCCGGACGTCTCCCCCGCCTATCACGCGGCGGCCCGGCGCGGACTGCTCACCGCCCGGGTGAACGGCTCCCTGTGGTGGGACCGGGACGCGGGCGCCGCGCAGATCCCCCAGCTCGTCGAGCGCCGCGAGACGCTGCGGTCCGGCCGGTTCAGGGCGGACACCGTCAAGATCATGCAGGACGGCATCGCGGAGAACCACACGGCCGCCATGTCCGCGCCCTACAAGGACTCCTGCGGCTGCGCGACCTCCAACGCCGGCCTCAGTTTCGTCGACCCCGTGGCGCTGCGCGGCTACGTGACCGAGCTCGACGCGCTGGACTTCCAGGTCCACTTCCACGCACTGGGCGACCGGGCCGTGCGCGAGGCCCTGGACGCGGTCGAGGCCGCCCGGAGTGCCAACGGGCCTCGCGGAAACCGGCATCATCTCGCCCATCTCCAGGTCGTGCACCCGGCCGACGTGCCGCGCTTCGCGGAGCTCGGGGCGGTCGCCAACCTGCAGCCGCTGTGGGCGGCCCACGAGCCGCAGCTGGACGAGCTGACCACGCCCTTCCTGGGCGGCGAACTCGCCGGCTGGCAGTACCCCTTCGGCGACCTGCACCGCGCGGGCGCCGCGCTGGCGGCCGGGAGCGACTGGCCCGTCAGCTCCGCCGACCCCCTGGAAGGCATCCACGTCGCGGTCAACCGGATCCTGCCCGACTCCGACATGCCGCCCTTCCTGCCCCGGCAGCGGCTCGGCCTGACCACCGCCCTCACCGCCTACACGGCGGGCTCCGCGTACCTGAACCGGCTCGACGACACCGGCGTGCTGCGGCCCGGCAACCTCGCGGACCTGGTCGTCCTCGACCGCGATCCGTACACGGTGGAACCGTCGGCCCTCGCCTCCCTGCGCGTGGAGGCGACGTACGTCGGCGGGGAGCTCGTCTTCGGCGCGTGAGAGGAACCCGGCGACGGGAGCGAGAGGAGGGGCCCGGCGGACGGTGTCCGCCGGGCCCCTCCTCTCGCTGTCTCAGCCCTTGCCGCGGCCGCTGATCGCGTCGCGCAGACGGTCGACCATGCCGACGCCGGGGGCGAGCAGCTTGTTGGCCGGCGGGGTGTCGGGGGCGGAGGGGTGGGGGCGGGTCGGCGCCATCTTCTTGGCCTGACGGACCTTGTCGCCGAGTTCGTTCAGCATCTCGGGGGAGCACGCCTGCCGCAGCTGGGGGAAGAGGTTGTTCTCCTCGTCCGCCACGTGTGCCCGGATCTCGTTCATGAGCTTGATGATCAGCTCGTCGAACCGCGGATCGTCGGCGTCGCAGCCCTCCAGATCCTTCATCGTCCGCTCGGCGGCGGCGTGGTCCTGGAGTTCCTTGTCGGCGATGTCGGAGCCTTGGGGAAGGTGCTCGCGGACGGCCGGGTAGAGGTAGGACTCCTCCGCGACGGAATGCCGGACCAATTCCATGGTGGCCTGGTCGGCGTAGTGCTTTCTGCGCGGGTCGCCCGAGGGAAGTTCCTCGATATTGGTGAACAGCTCCTCGACCTCTTCGTGGTCGGTGGTCAGCTCTGCGATGACGTCGCCGCCGTGTCCCATGCGTTTCTCCTTTTCGCGTTCTGTCCGTGGGATTCCCAATGAAACGCGGTCGGCAAGTGGGGGCGCGTATTACGCCTCATTCAGCGTGTCGCCCGTCGCTCATTCAGCGTGTCACCGCCGCAGGACGATCACGGGTGGCACAGTCGCGCCGTTTCTCGCGTGACCTGCGCCATTTCAGGACGGGAGTCGGGCCGGTTATGGTGCAGGCGTTTCCGCTCCCCGATCCGTCCGGATGGTCAGCCCGTGCCCGCAGATTCCCTTCTGTCGCCGCTCATAGCGGCGACGACGCAGTGGCTCAACCGCGCCTATCCGTCCGGCCCGGGGGCGTTGCAGCGCGGGCTGGCCGAGGCGCAGGCCCGGCAGGCGGTGACCGTGGCGGCCTGGCTTCGCTACCCGACGGACCTGGACATGGAGCTGGTCGCCCTGTCCGGCCCCGGGGGCACCTCCCGCCTGGACTGGATCACCGGGGCGGACGGCACCCGGCCGGAGGAGACGGACGCCTGGCGCACGTGGGTCGACGAGGTGGTGGCCAGCTGGGCGGCGTGCTTGCTGGGCTCGCCCGCCCTGGCCTGTGCGGCGGCGGAAGCCGTCCGCACGGAGCGCGGGGAGGCAGCGCCCATCGCCTTCCGCCGCCTGACCGAGCCGGGCGAGCGGGACCGCCGGGCGGCCGGTCTGCTGCGCCATCCCGACTTCCTCGCGCCGATAGCCGACCTGCACCGCGGGCAGCTGCTCAACCGCCTCCAGGCGGCCGGGAGCACCCTCCCGGCCTGAGCCGGTGTTCGAGATTTGCCGGTGCATCGGGTTTGGTACGCGATCTGTCGGCAACGCTCCCCTGAGACACCAGCGCACCACGGGAGGCGGTTTCATGATCCAGATGTCCATACCGCTGGTTCCCACCGCCGACGGGGGTCTGCTCATTCCGGCCGGTCACGTCACCGCCCTGTTGCGCGGCCTCGCCGCCGACTGGGTGCGGTCGGGCAGCTCCGGAGAGATGCGCGGTGACGAACAGACCATCCGCGACCTGGCGGCCGTGCTGACCGAGCTCGCCGATCAGGTCGACGTGGAATGCATCGGGTTCGCGTCGGAGAAGGACGACGGGGCCTGAGCGGCCCCGCCGGGCGGCCGCGCCGTCCGTCGCTCCCCCGCCCGAGTGGCCTCTCCGCCGTGTCGGCACGCGGGCGGCCCACCCCGGTACGAGGATGTGCCCCACGCCTTCCGACTGGCAGGAGCCCATCCCATGCTCGAACGCAAGCGCCGCAAGGGCGGCAAGCCGCACACCGAGGTCACCTTCGTCCTGCCGGCGGACACGCCGCCCGGGCCGGTCAGCGTCGTCGGTGACTTCAACGGCTGGAGGCCCGGCACGCACCTGCTCCAACCGCGCAAGGACGGCACCCGGGCCGTCACGGTCACCCTGCCGGGGGAGAGCACGCACGCCTTCCGTTACCTGGCCGCGGGCGACTACTGGTTCAACGACGAGGGGGCCGACGCGCTGGAAGGGCCGAACAGCCTCGTACGTACCTGAGCCGCTCGGGACCCCTCCCGAGCCGCGCGCGCCCTGTCGGCGCGCTGCCGCGAGTACCGTGGGAGGGGTTCACGGGTCCTGTGAGGCGGATGAGGTGGCTGTCGTGTCGACTTCGAGTCACGAGACGTTCGGGGCACCGTGCTGGGTCAGCCTCATGACCCCCGACCTCGGAGCCACCCAGGACTTCTACCGCGCCGTTCTGGGGTGGGAGTTCCGCGCCGCCCACCTCGGGGACGGGTTCTCCATCGGCTTCAGCGACGGCGTCCCGGTCGCCGGCATCGGCGCGCTGGCGCCGACGCTCTCGATCCCCGTGGCCTGGACCCCCTACTTCGCCGTCGAGGACGCCGACGCCACGGCCGCGCGCATCCTCGAACGCAGCGGGACCGTGGCCGTCGGCCCCCTCTCCTTCGGCACCGGCCGCGCGGCGCTCGCCGCCGACCGCGAGGGGGCCACCTTCGGGATCTGGCAGGGCAGCGCCATCCCCGACTGGGGCATGGGTGACGAAGCCGCTCCGGCCTGGCTCGAACTCCGTACCAGGGACGCCTTCGACGCCGCCATCTTCTACGGCGAGGTCCTTGAATGGGCCTGTGACCAGCCCGGCTGCTGCGAGGTCACGTACGTGGAGAAGGACAACCACATCCTGCTGCGCCACGGACGGCAGACGGTGGCCCGGCTGCACAGCGGGGCCCTGGCGGAGGCCCCCGATCCGCGCGTCCGTCCCCGCTGGCACGTCCACTTCCGGGTTCCCGACATCGAGACCGCCGTCAAGACGGCCCAGGGCCTCGGCGGCCGGACCCTCTCCGACAGCCCGGTCGATCCGCTGACCCGCGGCGTCACGCTGCGCGACCCCGACGGCGCGCTGTTCGGTCTCGCCACCGCCGCGGGGCCGGTGCCCGCCTGAGCTGACGGGCCCCCGCACGCCGCGCCCGACATGCGGGGCGCGCGGTGGGTGGGAAGACTGAGGACATGGCGAACAAGGCAGCGCTGGAGGGCGGCCCGGACGATCTGCCGGAGCGCATCGTCACCCTCACCGCCCCGGCAGAGGACCTCAAGATCCCCCACCGCGGCGGCTACGAGCACTTCAGGGCGACGGCGCGGCGCCAGGACAGCCCCGAGGGGCAGCTACCGGTCTACGAGTGGTGGGAACGCACCGAGATCGCGGAGTGACGGCTGAGCGGTGCGGGATCCGATGGGACGCCGCGGCTACCGGCATGCCGTGCCGAGGTCGGGCGCGAGGTCGAGGACCTGTTCGACCCCCGTGAGCCGGAAGAGCCTGCGCAGGGGGTGCGGCAGGGGGCCGGCCAGGACGAGGCGCTTCTGCTGGTAGTGGGCGGCGACCAGCAGATGCAGGAACGTGGAGTCCCCGAAGTCGACCCGCGACAGGTCGAGGACCGTGCGGGCGTCTCCGGCGGCGCGGCAGTCCGCGAGCGCCTGCCGCAGACAGCTCACGGTGTCGATGTCGAACTCACCCGACGCCCGCAGTACACAGACGCCGGGGACCACTCCGGCCGAGCGGATGACCCGGGCCCTGCCGCTGGGCTCGGTGTACGTGCGGCGGCCGGTCAGGGTGACCAGGCGCCGGTCGGCGTGCTGAGGTGGCTTGTGCGGTGTGCTCATGGCGGCCTCGCCGGAGGAGGGGAGCCACTCGACGGCTACGCCTCGATTCTGCCACTCCGCGGGGCCGTCGTCCCCTCGTCGCCTCTCCCCCACCGGGTCGTCGGCGTCAGCCGACGGTCTCCGTGGGGGCGTGCTCCGTCGTGGGGCGGCGGTTCCCGATCCCCCGGTAGACGACCGGGACGCGGTGCATCAGGACGGGCGGCAGGCAGTTCTTGGCGTCGACCACGACCCGGGGCTCCGCCATCCGCGAGGCGAGGTCGTCCCAGTCGGCTTCGACGACCTGGGGCCACTCGGTGAGCACGAGGGCGGCGTGGGCGCCGGCGACGGCCGCGCGCAGGGCGGTGTGCGGTTCCGCCCGGGGCGAGAGGTGCCGCAGTTCGTCCGGGGTGAGTCCGGGGTCCCAGAGCCGGACGGCGGCGCCGTGCTCCTGGAGCAGGGGCAGGAGGGTACGGCTGGGAGCGGCCCTGAGGTCGTCGCTCCAGGGCTCGTACCGGACGCCCAGGACCGCGACCTCCACCCCGCTCAGATCCCCGCCGACGCTCTCCTTGAGCAGCCGCAGGATGGCACCCGGCTGCTGGACGTTGGTCTGGACGGTGGCGTCCAGGAGGGGCGTCGGGATGCCGCGCTCCGCTGCCCAGCGGGAGAGCGCGGTGGTGTCCTTGGGCAGGCAGGAGTCGCCGTAGCCGGTTCCGGGCTGGAGCAGGGCGTGGCCGATGCGCGGGTCGAGGCCGACGCCCTGGATGACGTGGTCGATGTTGATGTCGGGTCCGGTGCACAGCCGGGCCAGCTCGTTGGCGAAACTGATCTTGGTGGCGAGGAAGGCGTTGCTCGCGTACTTGATCATTTCGGCGCCGGCGGGCGTGGAGGTCACCCAGGGGCAGGTCACCGACCGGTAGAGCTCGCGCAGCCGGTCGAGAGCGGCCGGGTGGTGCGCCCCGGCGACGATCCGCGCCGGGGACTGCCAGTCGTCGAGGGCGCTGCCCTGATTGAGGAACTCGGGGTTGCAGACGAACCGTTGGCGCAGCTCCGGGTACTCGCCGAGCAGCATGTCGCTGGTGCCGGGCGGCACGGTCGACTTGAGCACCACCAGCGGCGCCCCCGCCAGTTCGGCGGCCTCGCCGACCGCTGTCAGGACCTGGGAGAGGTTCGCCGTGCCGTCGGCGGCGGGCGGGGTACCGACGCAGATCAGCACCGCGTCGAGCGGGTCGGCGACGACCGCGTCGGGGAGGTCCTCGACGAAGTCGAGCCGGCCGGTGCGCAGCACCGCCGTCATCTGCTCGACGAGCCCGGGCTCGACGACCGGGGGCTCACCGGAGCGCAGGCACGCGAGCCGCTCCGCGTCCTGTTCCACTCCGAAGACCCGGTGCCCCTGCTGTGCCAAGGCGACGGCACCCGTCACCCCTACGTAGCCCTGACCCACCACCGCTGCCCGCATCGTCGCTCCCTCGGGGCTCGCCCAATCGTTCTCCTCCCACGAGAGCACGAACGGTGACGGAGCGGCCTGTTTTGATGGCCCTCCGTGGTACGGGAGCGGTGCGGGCGGGCCTCGTCTCAGTGCGCCCCGGGATGGCGGCGCATCGGGCCCCACGCGCCGTTCTGGCCGTTCACGACGGCCTCGGCCTCCTTGATGACGGCGTCGGCCACCCAGCCGATCGGTGCCACGTCACGCACCAGCGGCTCGTTGTCCGGTCCCCGCCCCGCCTCGGTGCCCCGCAGCAGCCAGGGGCGGACGCCGGGGCCGCGTTCGCGGGGCAGGTGGGAGTAGTCGTGGAGGCGGCGCGCCGCCCACAGGCGGAGCGGTCTGTCCTCCCACCACGGCTCGGCGTCGAGCGGGTTGGCGGAGAGCCCGGGGAGTTCGAGGCCCGTGAGCCCGTCGCGGCTGCCCTTCTGCACGAGGTCGACGGCCGGGCCTCGGGACCACCTGATGTACAGCCCGCTGCGGGCGGAGAGGAAACCGGCGAGCTCGTCCAGCGATCCGATGACGGGCAGGTCGGGCGCGGCGGTCAGGTCGTCGGGGTCGTTCATGGACGGCGGCTACCCGTGCCCGCCCGGCGTACGCGTGGCGTCGGGAGGTCCGCCGTCGGGCGGTCCGGCGCGGGGCTGTCGCGGCCGCCGTCCCGGGAGCTGACGGGCGTCCCGTCCCCGTTCCGGCCCGCGCCCGAGGTTGGCGTACGATATCCCGTTTCGTCCGGTCCCGAACGGGCAGCAGCGCCGCTGACAGACGCACCCGGAATCGACCGAGGGGGCGGCCCCGATGTCAACAGGGACGCTACTCGCCATCATCATTCCCGCCGTGGTGGTGATCGCTCTGATCGCCGTGGCGCTGGTGGCCGCACGGCGACGCCGCCGCCTCCAGGACCGCTTCGGGCCGGAGTACGAACGGACCGTCGAGGACGCCGGCAGCCGCAGGGACGCCGAGCGCGATCTCGCCGAGCGCGAGAAGCGCCACGACTCGCTCGAGCTGCGGCCCCTGTCGGGCAGCGAACGGGACAGGTACGCGCGGGAGTGGAACGGCGTGCAGGAGGAGTTCGTCGACCGCCCGCAGGAAGCGGTGCACGACGCCGACCGGCTCGTGACCGCGCTCATGAAGGCGCGCGGGTACCCCACCGAGGACTTCGACCAGCAGGTGCGGGACCTCTCCGTCGAACACGGCCGCACGCTGGAGCACTACCGGGCGGCCCACGAGATCAACGCGCTCAGCACCCGTCAGCAGGCCACCACCGAGCAGCTGCGCGGGGCGATGGTGCACTACCGGGCGCTGTTCGACGAGTTGCTCGCCGAGGGCCACCGGTCCGACTCCGCCGGCGCCTGATCCGTCCGCGGAAGCGGACGGCCGGGGGCGGACGACGGAGGACGGACCTACGAGGCGGCGCCATCACGAAGCGACGTCATGACGAGGAGACGTCATGCAGCACAACGACATGCCGGACCGGGCCGACGAGAGCGGCCTGACGACCGAGGACATCGCCGGCTTCGGTGACCCGGAGGCGGCAGGCGCCGGGCAGGGACCCGAAGCGCCCGCGTACCCGGGCGAGGCGGCACGAACCACCGACGAGACGACGGCGGACGAGACCCTGGGCGGGCCCTCTGGCGAGACGGTGGGCGAGAGCCCGGACGTGCCCTCCGGCGAGACCACCGACACCGCCGACGTGACCACTGCCGAGACCGCTGGGGGAACATCCGACGAAGACGTTCCGGAACTGCTGCCGGCGCAGGACGTGGACGCGTTCCGCTCCCGCTGGCAGGAGATCCAGAACGAGTTCGTGGACGACCCGCGCGAGGCCGTCCATTCGGCCGACGGCCTCGTCGCGGACGTCATGCGGACGCTGGCCGAGACCTTCGCCGACCACAAGAAGGGCCTGGAAGGCCAGTGGAACCAGGGCGAGCAGGTCGACACGGAGAGGTTGCGGATGGCCCTGCGGCAGTACCGGTCGTTCTTCAACCGGCTCCTGACGAAATAGGCGAAGGACAGGAGAAGGGGCCGGGGCACCGCCATCGGTACGGGGGCTGCCGGCGCGGATACCGGCACGGAGACGGAAG
>NZ_JBSFTU010000031.1:0-75593 GCF_053591435.1 Streptomyces sp. NPDC003027 | reverse complement strand
GGACGCTTCCTTCGTACTCACCCTCTCGGGCTTTCCTCCGGGCTTTTCCCTTCGGTCTTTCGTGTTTCCAGCTTAGCAGATCCGTTTTCCGTTTCTGCCACCCGCTGGAGCGGGCTGCCGTTCTGGGAATTCGCTTTCGCGCTTTCCCTTGCGGCGGGGTCAAACACTACCAGGCTTTTCCGCTGCCCCTGACCACTCTCTCCGCAGCGCATGCAGAGGTGTAGACCACTGGGGTTAGGATCGGGCTCGATAGGTGCTGCCGACCCACGACTCAACGTCGCGTTGGGGTCAAGCAGAGGTACGACAGTACATCCCACCGTCAGTAGAGGCAAATCGTTTCCGGGTAGTCGCTAGGTCCGCCAACTGGTACGTCTCATGCGGAACTAGGACTTCTCATGACATACGCTTCTGAACAGTACGCCGTCCAGGACAGGCAGTGACGGCGCCACACCATCTCCGCCCCTGGGAGGCTTCCCATGACAACCGTGACGTCGCCACTTGCTGGACGCGCCATCGGTCTCGCTGCAGTACCCGACCCCGTCTTCTCCGGCGCCATGGTCGGTCCCGGTACCGCGATCGACCCCGCGCGTGAGGCGTCGGAGGCGGTGTCGCCGGTCGACGGCGTCATCGTCTCCCTGCACCCGCACGCCTTCGTCGTCGTCGACGGCGAAGGCCACGGTGTGCTGACCCACCTGGGCATCGACACCGTCCAGCTCAACGGGCAGGGCTTCGAGCTGCTCGTGAACAAGGGTGACACCGTGACGCGCGGACAGGCCGTCGTGCGCTGGAACCCGGCCGAGGTCGAGGCTGCCGGGAAGTCCCCCATCTGCCCCGTCGTGGCCCTGGAGGCCACGGTCGACTCCCTCTCCGATGTCGTCGAGGACGGCGAAGTGAAGGCCGGCGACCAGCTCTTCGGCTGGAAGTGACGTCGGGGCCGTCCTCATGGCGGCCACGAGTTCGACATTCATCGCGGCGGCCGGGTGCCGCCGCTCTATTCGGAGACGGGTGAGATGGAGACAACGCTGCGAGGCGTCGGCGTCAGCCACGGAGTGGCGATCGGCGAGGTCCGGCACATGGGAACGGCCGTTCTCGAGCCGCCGGCCAAGCAGATTCCCGCCGAGGAGGCGGAGCGCGAACAGGGGCGCGCCCGTCAGGCCGTGGAAGCCGTGGCTGCCGACCTGATTGCGCGCGGCAATCTGGCCGGGGGCGAGGCACAGCACGTGCTCGAGGCCCAGGCGATGATCGCGCAGGACCCGGAGCTCATCGCCGATGTCGACCGCCGGATCGCGGTCGGCAGCACGGCTGAGCGCGGTATCTACGACGCGTTCTCGCACTACCGCGAGCTGCTCGCGGGTGCCGGCGAGTACATGGCCGGGCGCGTGGCCGACCTCGACGACGTACGGAACCGGATCGTCGCCCGGCTTCTGGGTGTGCCGATGCCGGGTGTGCCGGACAGTGACGAGCCGTACGTGCTGATCGCGCGGGACCTCGCTCCCGCCGACACGGCGCTGCTCGACCCCGCGCTGGTGCTCGGCTTCGTGACCGAGGAGGGCGGGCCGACCAGCCACAGCGCCATCCTGGCGCGGGCGCTGGGTGTGCCGGCCGTGGTGGCGCTCCCGGGTGCGGGCGAGATCGGTGAGGGCACGGTCATCGCGGTGGACGGTTCCACCGGCGAGATCTTCGTGAACCCCAGCGAGGACCGGAAGGCGACGCTGACCGCGGCCGCCGCCGAGCGCAGGGCCGCGCTCGCCGCCTCCAGTGGTCCCGGCGCGACGTCGGACGGCCACAAGGTGCCGCTGCTGGCCAACGTCGGCGGTCCGGCGGATGTGCCGGCCGCGGTGGAGGCCGGGGCCGAGGGCGTCGGTCTGTTCCGTACGGAGTTCCTCTTCCTGGACGACAGTGAGAAGGCGCCGTCGGAGGAGAAGCAGATCGAGGCCTACCGCAAGGTGCTGGAGGCGTTCCCCGAGGGCCGGGTCGTGGTGCGGGTGCTGGACGCCGGTGCCGACAAGCCTCTCGACTTCCTGACGCCGGCGGACGAGCCGAACCCGGCTCTGGGTGTGCGGGGTCTGCGGACGCTGCTCGACCACCCGGAGGTGCTGCGTACGCAGCTGACGGCGCTGGCGAAGGCCGCCGAGGGGCTGCCGGTGTACCTCGAGGTCATGGCGCCGATGGTGGCGGACCGTACGGACGCGAAGGCCTTCGCCGACGCGTGTCGTGAGGCGGGGCTGCGGGCGAAGTTCGGCGCGATGGTGGAGATCCCCTCCGCCGCGCTGCGGGCGCGTTCGATCCTGCAGGAGGTGGAGTTCCTGTCGCTGGGCACCAACGACCTGGCGCAGTACACCTTCGCCGCCGACCGTCAGGTCGGTGCGGTCTCGCGGCTGCAGGACCCGTGGCAGCCGGCGCTGCTCGACCTGGTGGCGATGTCCGCCGAGGCGGCCAAGGCCGAGGGCAAGAGCTGTGGTGTGTGTGGTGAGGCCGCTTCGGATCCGCTGTTGGCGTGTGTGCTGACGGGTCTGGGTGTCACCTCCCTGTCGATGGGTGCCGCGTCCATTCCCTACGTGCGGGCGACGCTCGCGAAGTACACGCTGGCCCAGTGCGAGCGTGCGGCCGCGGCCGCGCGTGCGGCGGACACGGCCGACGAGGCGCGGCGGGCCGCGCAGGCGGTGCTGTCCGGGGAGTGATCCCGGCAGGCGTTCATTGACCGAAGGGGCTCCCCGTCACATCAGTGGCGGGGAGCCCCTTCGGCGTCAGTGGTGGAACGGCCGGTCGTCGTCCTCGGGGGCGAGGGGGAAGCCGGCGCGGTGGTCGACGCCGGGCTCGGGGGCGATGGGCTCTCCGGTGCGGGCGTCGGTGCAGTAGGCGTTGAAGACCTCCGCCTCCGTGAGCGGGAGGAGGGTGCCGTGGGCGAGGCGCCAGCCGTGGAGCCGGTCGCGGGCGCCGGGGATCGTCGTGCGCAGGACCACTCCGCCCGGGCTGTCGAGGGCGATGCCGGTGGCGAGGACGGTGACGAACTCCGCGCCCTCGGCGGTGTCGAGATGCGTGGGCCCTTGCTCGTCGCGGGTGGTGTGGAGCAGGGCGAGGAGTTGTTCGTCCGCGGCGGGGACGCTGCAGACGAGGTGGTGGGTGCCGGGGCCGGCCGCTTCGAGGAGTCGCGTCAGCAGGCGTGCGGCCCGGTCGAAGGCGGCTTGGCCGATGTCCTGGCCGCATTCGGCGCAGGGGCCGGTGTCGGCGAGGAGCATCGTGGCGTACTCCCAGGTCGCGCGGCGGACGGCGGTGTCGATGAGGGTGGGCACGAGCGTGGTCATGGGTTGGCCGGTGTAGGGGACGCGGGCGCCGGTGGCGGCCAGTTCGGCGGTGTAGCGGCTGCGGCTGGCGGGGTGGTCGGGGTCGAGCCCGGTCTCGTCGCAGTAGGCGGCGTACTCGTCGGGGTCGAAGAGGGCGACGGTGGTGTGGCCGCCCTGGGCTGCCAGGGTTTTCAGGAGGCCCTCGACCTGCTGGAGGTAGGCGGGGTGGTCGTCGAAACGGAAGGTGGCGTAACGGCGCATGGCGGCGAAGTCGTCCTCGTCGGCGAGGAGGCCGACGGTGCTGGGTACTTCGCGGCGCAGTGCGCGGCGCATGGATGTGGTGGTGCCGGGTCGTGCCATGTCTCCCCCTGGGCGCTGTCGATCAATGCTCACTCACCGTAGTGGCGGGCACTGACAGTGACGGCTCGTCGAGGCGTCGGCGGACGAGGCGGCTCTGTGCGGCGCAGGTGGCGACGAGGGCGGCGCCGAGGATCGGCCAGGCCAGAGGGCCGACGGAGATCACGCCGGTCAGGAGGAGCGGGCCGCCGAAGCGCTGGGTGGCCGGGGCGAGTCCGTGGACTCCGAGGTAGGCGCCTTGGGCGTCGTCGGGAGCGAGGGCGACCGAGAGTTCCCAGGAGGCGGTGGCGTGGACGATCTCGGCGAAGGTGAGCGCGACGGCGGCGGCGACCAGTGCCGTGATGGCGAGGGTGCGGCCGGCGAAGGCGGAGGCGGCCAGGGCCAGGGTGCCGACGGCGAGGAGGCAGCCGAGCGGGAGGAGGAGGCGGCGGGCGGCCTCGGTGGTGGCGCCGAAGCGGGCGAGGGGTACTTGGAAGAGGACGACGAGGACGCTGTTGAGGACCAGGAGCAGCGGCGCGAGTCCGACCGGGGCGTCGGTGGCGTGGACGATCCAGAGCGGCAGGGCGACCTGGAGGATCGTGTCGTCGAGGAACATGACCGCCTCGGTGGCGGTGAAGAGCAGGAAGGTGCGGTCGCGCCACGGGCCCGCGGGCTTGGCGCTCGGGGTGCGGGTGGCGGAGGTGGCCGCGACGCGGGAGGGGGCCGGAGGCTCCGTGCAGCGCAGGGTGAGGGCGGCCATCACCACGTACGAGACGACGTTTCCGACGAGCAGGAGCTGGAAGGCAGTGCTGGTGGCGACGGAGAGAGCAGCGGCGGCGCCGAGGCCGCCGACGGCCCAGCCGAGGTTTCCGGCGGTGCGGCTGATCGCCTGGTAGCGGACGCGTTCGGGGCCGGCGACGCGGGTGGCGTAGAGCTTGGTGAGGACGTTCGTGGCGCGGTCGGGGAGGGCGCCGGCGGCCGAGTAGAGGACGAGCAGGGCGTAGTTGTCGGTGGTGAGGAGGGCGAGGAGGGCGGCGGCGCGCAGGAGTTGGCAGCCGATGAGGACGCGGGTGACGGGGAAGCGGTCTGCGAGGCGTCCGGCGAGGGGTGCGCCGGCGATGCCGACTCCCCCGGAGACGGCGACGAGGAGGCCGACCTGGCCGAGGCCGAGGCCGGAGACGTAGGTGAAGTACAGGGCGATGGAGGTGGCCCAGAGGCCGGTGCCGCATTTGTCGATGAAGCCGATGAGCAGCATGCGGCGGCCGTCGACACCTCCCGGGATGCGGTTCTTCAGCGATGCGCGGCTCACGCGGTCCCCCTTGACTCTGCTTTTGTATTGATACATAGTTCAGTACGTGGCAGCACAATATGCGATTGTCGGGACGACGGCCAAGGGAATTGCCGCGTCCGTGGAACGGGGCGTGTCCGAGGGCGGGTTGGGGCCGGGGCACGCGCTGCCTCCGGTGCGCCGGCTCGCGGAGGAGCTGGGGGTCAGTCCGGGAACGGTCGCGACGGCGTACAGGGAGCTGCGGCAGCGGGGGGTCGTGGTCACGCGGGGGCGCGGCGGGACCGTGGTGGCGGAGGCGCCGTCCGTCGCCTCGCGGCGGCCGCCGCGCGTGCCGGAGGGGCTCGTTGACCTCGCGGGCGGCCACCCGGATCCCGCGTTCCTGCCCGAACTGCGGCCTCCGGCGCGGGTGGCACCGGTGTACGGGTCCCATCGCGCGTCCCCGCGACTCGGCAGGCTGGAGGAGCTGACGCGTGCCTGGTTCGCGCGGGACGGCGTCCCGGCGGAGCATGTGACGTTCGCCCATGGCGCGCTGGACTGCGTCGCGCGGCTGCTGTCGACGGAGCTGCGGCCGGGCGACGCGGTGGCGGTCGAGGACCCCGGCTTCCATCATCTGCTGGACCTGGTACCGGCGTTGGGGCTGCGGATGGTGCCGGTCGCGGTCGACGCGGAGGGGCTGGTGCCGGACGCCCTGCGGACGGCACTGCGGTCAGGTGCACGGGCGGTGGTGTGCACGCCGCGCGGACAGAACCCGACGGGCGCCTACTTCACGCGGGGGCGGCGGGACGAGCTGGTCGCGGTGCTCGCGGAGTTCCCGGAGGTCCTCGTCGTGGAGGACGACCACAACGCGGACATCTCGGGGGTGTCCGCGCACACGCTGGCGGCGGCCGGTCCGAAGCGGTGGGCGCAGCTGCGGACGGCGTCCAAGCATCTGGGGATCGACCTGCGGTGGGCGGGGGTCGCGTGCGACGCGGTGACCCTGGCGCGGCACGACGGGCGGATGCTGATGACGTCCGGCTGGGTCAGTCACGTCCTGCAGGACACCGCGGCGGGGCTTCTCGCGGACGAGGGGGTACGGCACCTGGTGGCGAGCGGCGAGGCGGCGTACACGACGCGGCGGGCGGCGCTGATCGAGGCGCTGGCGGGGTACGGCATCCCGGCGTTCGGGGCGAGCGGGCTCAATGTGTGGGTGCCGGTGCGGGACGAGTCGGCGGTGGTCAACGGGCTGCGGACGCGCGGATGGTGGGTCGCGGCCGGGGCGCGGTTCCGGATCGACACGGCGACGGGGGTGCGGATCACGACGGCGACGTTGGGGGCGGAGGAGGCGAGGCGGCTGGCCGGGGACTTCGCGGCGGTGCTGGGGGAATCGCAGGCGACGTACGGGGGGTGAGGGGCCCACCCCGACGCGGGGGGCCTCCCCCCGCCTCACCCCCCGCGCCGCCGCCTGCCCAGGGCCGGAGGGCTACGTCCGGCGGGTCGCGGCCAGGTTCTCGTAGAAGGAGAGCAGCGCGAGGTTGTCGACCGAGCCGGGGTTGACCGCCTTGGAGAGGGGGGTGCCTTGGAGGAGGCGCTTGATCGGGACCTCGATGCGCTTGCCCGTGAGGGTGTGCGGGATGCCGGGGACCTCGATGATGTCGTCGGGGACGTGGCGCGGGGAGAGCTCGGTGCGGATCGTCCGCTTGATACGGGAGATCAGCGCCTCGTCCAGGGCCGCGCCCTCCGCGAGGTGGACGAAGAGCGGCATCCAGTAGCCGCCGTCGGGCTCTTCCAGGCCGATGACGAGGGATTCCCGGATCTCCGGGAGGCGTTCGACGGCCTCGTAGATGTCCGCCGAGCCCATGCGGACGCCCTGGCGGTTCAGGGTGGAGTCGGAGCGGCCGTGGATGACGACGGAGCCGCGGTCGGTGATCGTGATCCAGTCGCCGTGACGCCAGACGCCCGGGAACATCTCGAAGTAGCTGTCGCGGTAGCGGCTGCCGTCGGGGTCGTTCCAGAAGCGGATCGGCATGGACGGCATGGGATGGGTGACGACCAGCTCCCCCACCTCGCCGATCAGCGGCTTGCCCGACGGGTCCCAGGACTGCAGGTCCGTGCCCAGGCCGGCCGCCTGGAGTTCGCCGATGTGCACGGGCAGGGTCGGGACGGCGCCCGCGAAACAGGAGCAGACGTCCGTGCCACCGCTGACGGAGGCGATCCACAGGTCCTCGCGGACCTCGTCGTGCAGCCAGCGGAAGCCGTCGGGCGGGAGCGGTGAGCCGGTGGTGGCGACGCACGTGACCGCCGAGAGGTCGAAGTCGCGACCCGGGTGGACGTCCGCCTTCGCACAGGCCATGACGTACGCGGCGGAGGTGCCGTACAGGGTGGCGCGGGTGCGTTCGGCGACCCGCCACTGGGCGGCGGTGTCGGGGTATCCCGGGCTGCCGTCGTAGATGACGACCGTGGTGCCGGTGAGCAGGCCGGAGACGAGGAAGTTCCACATCATCCAGCCGGTGGAGGTGTACCAGAAGAACACATCCTCGGGCCCGAGGTCGCAGTGGAGGCCCAGCTGCTTGAAGTGCTCGATCAGGATGCCGCCCTGGGACTGCACGATCGCCTTCGGCAGGCCCGTCGTGCCGGAGGAGTACAGGACCCACAGGGGGTGGTCGAACGGGACGTGCTCGAAGACCGGGTCGGCGTCGCCCGAGGTGAGGGACGACCACTCCAGGGCACCCTCGGGTGCCTCCGTGCCCAGCAGCGGGATGTGGACGACCGCGCGGAGTGTGGGGAGTTCGGCGCGCAGTTCGGCGACGGTGTCGCGGCGATCGTGCTCCTTGCCGCCGTAGCGGTAGCCGTCCACCGTGAACAGGACCACCGGCTCCACCTGCTGGAAGCGGTCCAGGACGCTGCGCGCCCCGAAGTCCGGCGCGCAGGAGGTCCACACCGCGCCGACGGCGGCGGTCGCCAGCAGAGCGGTGACGGCCTGGGGGATGTTGGGCAGATAGCCGCTGACCCGGTCACCGGGCCGGACACCCAGGGCGCGGAGCTCCGCCGCGAGCGAGCCGACCTGGCGGCGCAGTTCGCCCCAGCTGATCGGCCGCGGTTCATGTGTTTCGTCCACATGGAGCAGGGCCGGGTCATGGGGGCGTTCGGTGGCGGCGCGCAGAGCGTGCTCGGCGTAGTTGAGGGTGGCTCCGGGGAACCACTGGGCGCCCGGCATCGACCGGTCGCCGAGGACACGCTCGTACGGCGTGGCGAACTTGATGTCGAACCACTCGGCGACCGCCTGCCAGAACGACTCCAGCTCCTCGACCGACCAGCGGTGCAGGGCCGGGTAACCACCCTCGGCCGGGGCTCCGTGGTGCTCGGCAGCCCAGGACTGGAAACGGGTGACCGCGGCGGCGGCGATACGTTCCTCGTCCGGCTGCCAGAGCGGCTCGGTGTGCGCTGATGTCATGGGGCGGCTCCCTGGGCGTACGCGGGGTCTGCGTGGGTCGCGCGCACGTGCGGGGTGTGCGCGTGACGCGGCTGACAGGGACGATGCCATGGGAGCGGCTTTCGCACCAGGTTTCGCCGCCCATGGTCCGGTAGCTGAACATGTGCTCCCACCACGGGTGAACGGCAGTTGAACGGAGCTCGCGCGCGGCTTGCCCGATGGCAGGGTGAGCGGCATGGACGGTCGTGAGCTGGTGCGTTCGGTGAAGGTGTTCGGATCGGTGCAGGGGTTGCGGGCGGTGCGCGCGGCGTGGCGGCAGCGGCGGGCGGACGCGCGGGGGCTGCCGCCGAGGGGCAGGGAGCGGGCCCGGGTGCCGGGGCCGGTCGGCGAGGCGGTGCCCGGGCCGGGCGGCGGGACCGTCCACTTCGCCCGCTCGGCGCTGCGGATCAGTGTGTCGGCCGGGGGCACGGTGTTCTGGGGGTGGGACGGCGCCGAGCCGCTTCCCTCGTACGCGCTGGCGGGCGAGCCGCCCGAGCCGGACGCGCGGGCGGCGCTGGAGCCGGACACGGACGGCGGCTGGCGGGTGGTGTCGGAGCGGGTGACGGTCGCGGTGTCGCGGCACGGCGCGGTGGAGGTCCGTACCCCGGGCGGGGTGGTGCTGCGCCGGGACCTGCCGCCCCGGTGGTGGGAGCCGGTCGGGGGCGGTCCGGCGCGCTGGGTGCAGCGCAGTGAGGTGCCGGCGGACGCGCGGTTCTTCGGTCTCGGCGGACGCTCGGGCGGGCCGCGCCTGCGGAACGGTTCGTACCGGTTGTGGAACACCGATCCGCACGGGAGCTTCTCCGCCGGTGACGATCCGCTGTACATCACCATGCCGGTGCAGTTCGTCGTCTCGGACGCCGGTACGCATCTGGCGTTCCACGACAACTCCTGGGACGGCCGGGTCACCCTCACCGAAGGTGAGGAGGGGGCGGGTTCCGGGCACGACCGGCCGGGGACCAGCGAGGTCCGCATGGACGGGGGGCCGTTGCGCTGCTGGGTGGTGGTGGGGACCCCCGCGCGCGTGCTCCACGGCTGGGCGGCCCTGACGGGGGCTCCGGCGCTGCCGCCCTCGTGGGCGCTGGGGCCGCAGCACGCGCGCTGGGGGTTCGGCAGCGAGCGGGAGGTGCGGCGGGTGGTGGACGGCTACCGCAAGCGGGATCTGCCGCTGTCCGTCCTGCATCTGGACATCGATCACTACGACCGGCACCAGGTGTTCACGGTGGACCGGGAGCGCTTTCCCGATCTGCCGGGACTGGCGGCCGACCTGCGGGAGCAGGGGGTGCGGCTGGTGTCGATCGTGGACCCGGCCGTGAAGGCGGAGCCGGGGAACGCGGTGTACGACAGCGGGAGCGCCGTCGGGGCGTTCGTACGGGACGGGCGGGGCGAGGAGGTGCGCGGGCTGGTCTGGCCGGGCGATTGCGCCTATCCGGACTTCACCGATCCGGCGGTGCGGGAGTGGTGGGGCGGTCTGTACGAGGAGCGGCTCGCGCAGGGGTTCTCCGGCGTCTGGCACGACATGAACGAGCCGGTCTCCTTCGCCCCCTTCGGCGACCAGACGCTGCCGCGTTCGGCCCGGCACACGCTGGAGGGCCGCGGCGGCGACCATCGCGAGGCGCACAACGTGTACGGCCTGGCCATGGCCCGCGCCGGGTACGAGGGGCTGTGCCGGCTGCGGCCCGCGGAGCGGCCCTTCCTGTTCTCCCGCTCGGGATGGGCGGGGATGCAGCGCTACGGCGGGACCTGGTCGGGCGATGTGTCGACCGGGTGGCCCGGCCTGCGGGCCTCGCTGTCGCTGGTGCTGGGGCTGGGGCTGTGCGGGGTGCCGTACTCGGGTCCCGATGTGGGCGGCTTCGACGGAGATCCGTCCCCGGAGCTGTTCCTGCGCTGGTTCCAGCTGGGGGCGTGGCTGCCGCTGTTCCGTACGCACGCGGCGATCGACGCCGGGCGGCGCGAGCCGTGGGAGTTCGGTCCGGAGGTCCTGGCGCACGCGCGCGTGGCGCTGGCCGAGCGCGAGCGGTTGCGGCCGTACTTCGTCACCCTGGCGCGGCTCGCCCGGCTGACCGGGGCGCCGTACGTGCGGCCGGTGTGGTGGGGCGCTCCGGAGGACCGGGCGCTGCGCGACTGCGAGGACGCGTTCCTGCTCGGTGACGCGCTGCTCGTGGCACCGGTGCTGTCCGGGGGCACCGACCGGCGTGCGGTGCGGCTGCCGCGCGGTCGCTGGTACGACACCGCGACGGGCCGGCCGTACGAGGGGCCGGGACAGGTGCTTCTGGACGCACCGCTGTCCCGTGTCCCGGTGCTCGCGCGCGCGGGTGCGGTGGTTCCGGTACGGGGCTGGGGCGACGAACTGGAGCTGGAGGTCTGGGCGCCGGCGGTGGGGCGGACCGGCGGGGGGCTTGTCGTGCGGGACACCGGCGACGGCTGGGAGCCGGCCGAGATCGAGCGGTACGCGTCGCGGTGGGAGGACGGCCGGGTGGTGGTGGAGCGGGTGACGGACGACGGGGTGCGGGAGGTGGAGCTGCCGGTCCGGGTGCGGGGTGCCGACGGGTAGGGAAGGCGCACGGGCTCGCGGGGGGGAATCGGCGTTCGGCTCGGCGGGCAGCGCGGTCGGCCTCGGCGCGGCAGGGGCCGGCCCCGATTCCGGGGGCGGCCTCAGCCGTACATCCCCCCGAACCAGCGCCGTACGGCCTCCGTGTGGAGGGGGAAGGCCAGTTCCGCCGGGGCGTGCAGCAGGTGCCAGCCGCTCGTCTCGTCCGTGGGGGCGGAGGGCGGCAGGTCGGCGGCGGGGCGGGGCGGGAGAAGGCCGAAGAGGAGGAGATGTCCGGCCGGTGAGCTGAGCGCGTCGGCGAGGCGCACCTCGTCCGCCGGCACATCGATGCGGGTCTCCTCGCGCAGCTCGCGGACGACGGCGTCACGCCAGTCCTCGGCGTGGTCGATGAAGCCGCCGGGCAGGGCGACGCCACCCCGTCGGGGTTCGATCGTGCGGGTGATGACGACGAGTCCGGTGCCGGCGGCGTCGGTTGCGGGGAGGAGGGCGACGGCGACGGGCAGCGGATTGCGGTAGGCGACGGAGCCGCAGACGGAGCACGTACGGGGCCAGGGGGCGGCCTGGCCGTAGGGGGCGCCGCAGGCGGAGCAGTGGGAGTCGTTCACGGCAGGACCGTATGCGATCGCACTTTCGCGCGCTCCGTGGAACCTGATAGACGGTGCACATGACAGGACTTGCTTCCGCTTTCCGTACCCTCGGCGCGCTGGCCGTGGCCGGTCTGTGCGCCGTCACCGCGGCCGTGCCCTCCGCCGCCGTGCCGTCCGCCGCCGAACCGTCCGCGCGGGCCACGCCGGAGCCGAAGGCTCCGAAGGAGTTCGTGGCGCTGAGCTCGGTGGACCGGACGATCATCCAGGAGATGCGCTACACCACGGAGCACAACTTCGTGGGCGAGCCGATCGACGGCTATCGCCAGCCGCTGTGCATCCTGACCCGTCCCGCCGCCGAGGCGCTCCACCGCGCGCAGGTGAAGCTCCTGACGCGGGGCTACTCACTGAAGGTCTACGACTGCTACCGGCCGCAGCGGGCCGTCGACCACTTCGTGCGCTGGGCGGAGGATCTCGACGACGAGCGGATGAAGAAGGAGTTCTATCCGCTGGTCGAGAAGGACCGGCTGTTCGCGGACGGTTACATCGCGGAGAAGTCCGGGCACAGCCGCGGCTCGACGGTCGATCTGACGATCGTGAAGCTGCCCGCCGAGCCCACGCGGCCGTACGTGCCGGGCGAGCCCCTGGTGGAGTGCTACGCCCCGCGATCCGAGCGCTTCCCCGACAACTCGGTGGACATGGGTACGGGGTTCGACTGCTTCGACACTCTCTCGCACACCGACGACGAGCGGATCCGGGGGGCTCAGCGGGCCAACCGGCAGCTGCTGAGGTCGACGCTGGCGGAGCAGGGGTTCGTGAACCTGCCCGAGGAGTGGTGGCACTTCACGTTCAAGCCGGAGCCGTTCCCGAGCACGTTCTTCGACTTCCCGGTGGCACGGCGGTCGGTGGCCGGGCACTGAGGCGGTCCGGCAGGGGCGGTCGGGGCCACCCCCGTGGGTCCCGGCCGCCCGTGCCGCCTGGAAGGACGCGGAAAGGGGCCGTACGGTTCTCAGCCGACGGGCACGGGACGGCTCGGGTGAACGGGCACGGGCGGATCAGGTCGCCGCGGGAGCGGGGCGGATCAGGTCGTGGCGGGTGCCGGCGTGCGGTCCGCCGCCAGGACCAAGGCGTTCTCCACGACCGCCACCAGGACGTTCTTCACGGATTCCCGGTCGCGCGCGTCGCACATCAGGAGCTCCACCTCGGGGTCGAGGTCCAGCGCCCCGCGTACGCTCTCCGCCGGGAACCGCTGGGCGCCCTCGAAGCAGTTGACCGCCACCGTGAAGGGGATCCCGCGCCGCTCGAAGTAGTCGATCGCCGCGAAGCTGTCCTCCAGGCGCCGGGTGTCCGCGAGGACGATCGCCCCGAGCGCGCCCTGCGCCAGCTCGTCCCAGAGGAACCAGAAGCGGTCCTGGCCGGGTGTGCCGAAGAGGTAGAGGACCAGGTCCTCCCGCAGGGTGATGCGCCCGAAGTCCATGGCGACCGTGGTGGTCGACTTCGTCTCCACGCCGTGCACGTCGTCGACCGGCCGCCCCGCCTCGCTGAGGAACTCCTCGGTGCGCAGCGGCCGGATCTCGCTGACGGCGCCGACGAGGGTCGTCTTGCCGACCCCGAAGCCGCCCGCGACCAGGATCTTCAGGGTCACCGGTTCGACGAGCGGCTTCTTGCGGCTAGAGCGCCCGAAGGCCATTGATCACCTCGCGGAGAATGCTCACGTCCGGCAGCTCGGCCGGCGGAACGGGGCGGGTCACATGGACGAGTTCGTCCTCGACGAGATCGCCGACGAGGACGCGTACGACACCGACCGGGAGGTCGAGCCCGGCGGCCAGTTCGGCGATCGACTGGGGGGTGTCGGAGCAGAGTTCGACGATCTCCACATGCTCCGGTGAGAGCGTCTGGTCGCGGCCGGGGTCGTCGGCCGCGGGTTCCGGCACCACCAGGGCGATCAGGTCGAGGCGGTGGCGGGTGGCGGCGCTGGTTCGGCCGCGGGTCATCGCGTACGGACGGACCACCGGCCCGGCTTCGTCGTCGAACCAGTGGTGGGGCCGTTCCGGCCCCTGCTCCTGGCCCTGGTCCTGGGCCCAGTACTGGTCCTGCTGGTCTCTGTCACTCATACCGTCCCCCCAACTCATCCTCCGGCGGACGAACCCGACCGAGGCGCCGTCGCAAGGTGGGCTCCGACCCGCTTGACCATCAGCGTCATCTCGTACGCGACCTGGCCGACGTCGGATTCGGCGTCCGCGAGGACGGCGAGGCAGCTGCCGTCGCCGGCCGCCGTGACGAAGAGGAAGGCGTCCTCCAGTTCCACGACGGTCTGGCGGACCCTGCCCGCCTCGAAGTGGCGGCCGACGCCCTTGGCCAGGCTGTGGAAGCCGGAGGCGACGGCGGCCAGGTGCTCGCCGTCCTCACGGGTCAGATCGGCGGAGGCGCCGGTGGGGAGCCCGTCGCTGGAGAGCACCAGGGCCTTGCGGATGGATCCGACCCGCTGGACCAGCTCGTCGAGAAGCCAGTTGAGCTCACCGTTTCCGGAGGTGCTGGGTGCTGCGGCGTTCGGTGCGGTCATCGACCGTCCCCCTCGGGTGTCGTTCCTGGTGCTGTCGTCGTCTCGTCGTTCTGCCGTCGTCCGCGCTGCCACCCGCGCTGCATCGACGCCATGCGGCTGCGCACTTCCTCGGCGTCGCGCTCGAAGTCCGCGTCGGGCCGGCCTGCGGATGCCCGCACCACCCGCTCGTCCGTGCGTTCATCCGTCTCGCGCAGCTGGGGCGCCAGACTCGCCTGGCGGACCCGGCGCGGCAGCCCGCCGAACGGCGCGGGGCCGTCGGCCTGTACGGAGTCGTCGGGTCGTACGGAGTCGTCGGGTCGTTCGGAGCCGTCGGGCGGTACGGGGACCAGCAGCGGCGGAGTGCCCCGTTCCGGCACGGGCGGAGTCCGGGGGGCCATGGCGCCTCCGGCCTCCCGGGCGGAGGCGGGGTGGGCGCGCCCCGGCTCGTCGACGCGGCGGCCGTGGTCGACGACGAGCGTCGGGGGCTGGCGCCGGGGCAGCGGTACGGGACCGGCGCCCCGTGCCTCGTCCCGCGTCCGGTCCTCGCGCTTGCGGTCCTCGCGCGTCCGGCCGTCACGTGTCCGAGCGGGTCCGCGACCGGGTGCCTGGCCGGAAGCCCGGCCGAGGCCGGGGACCTGTCCCTGGTGGGCCGCCGGATCCGCGGCCTGCTGGTGCTGATCACCGTCGGGCGCGGGTGCGAGACCGCCGCGGCGCCGGGGGGCGCGAGCGCGGAAGAGGCCGCCGCGCTCGCTCTCGGTGTCCAGCAGGTCGGCGGACCGGTCGAGCAGGTCGTCGAAGCCGACGGCGCCGAGCGGCGCTTCGAGCTCGACGGGGCCGTTGAGAGGGCCGTCGTGCGCGCCGTCCAGGGAACCGCCGTGCGGCACCGTGGTGAGCGCGGCGCGCCGGGCCGGCAGCTCGGCGGGGTCGCCCGGGCCCTTCCCGTGCTCGGGACCGCCCTTCCGGTCGAGGCTCTTGCGGTCCAGTCGGAAGCCCGCGCCCTGCGTCTCGGGCGCGTCGGTGAGCAGCGCGGCCGGGATGAAGACGACCGCGGTGGTCCCTCCGTACGGCGAGGGCTGGAGCGAGACCCGGACGTTCTGGCGCTGGGCGAGCCGGCTGACGACGAAGAGGCCGAGGCGGTCGGTGTCCGAGAGCTCGAACTCGGGGGTCTCGGCGAGGCGGAGGTTCGCGTCGAGCAGGGCGTCGGGGGTCATGCCGAGGCCGCGGTCGTGGATCTCGAGGGTGAAGCCGTTGGCGACGCGCTCGCCGAGGACCTGCACGGCGGTGTGCGGCGGCGAGAAGACGGTGGCGTTCTCGAGGAGTTCGGCGATGAGGTGCGTGAGGTCGGCGACGGCCGGGCCTCCCACGCCGAGGCGGGGCAGGCGCCGTACCTCGATCCGCTCGTAGTCCTCGACCTCGGCGACGGCCGCCCGTACGACGTCCATGAGCTGGACGGGCTTGCGCCACTGGCGGGAGGGGGCGGCGCCGGAGAGGATCACCAGGCCCTCCGCGTGGCGGCGCATACGCGTGGTCATGTGGTCGAGACGGAACAGGTCGGCGAGTTCCTCGGTGTCCTCGGTGCGCCGTTCCATGGTGTCAAGAAGGGTGAGCTGGCGGTGGAGCAACACCTGGTTGCGGCGGGCCAGGTTGACGAAGACCTCGGAGACACCGCGGCGCATGTCGGCCTGTTTGACGGCCGCTTCGACGGCGGCCCGCTGGAGGGTGTTGAGGGCCTGGCCGACCTGGCCGACCTCGTCCTCCTCGTACCGCAGGTGCGGCACCTCGGTCTCGACGTCGACGTGTTCACCGGCGGCGAGCCGGCGCATCACGCTGGGCAGGCGGACGCCGGAGACCTCCTGGGCCTCCTTGCGGAGCCGGCGCAGGTCGCGGACGAGGTCACGGCCGACCCGGACGGAGACGACGACGGAGACGAGCAGCGCGAGGAAGCCGAGGACGCCGGCGACTCCCGCCTTGAGCAGCACGCTGTGCGCGGCAGGCTGGACACGGTCCTGATAGCGGTCGCCCGCCTCGGTGTTCTCGCGGGCCAGGTCGTCCAGGACCGGACTCGCTCGTTCCGCCCAGTGTTCGGCAGTGATGGTGCGCGGGTTCTCGGTCGCGCCCGCGAGGACCAGATCCTCCTCGGCGCGGCGCAGCGGCTCGGTGTCAGGGCTGCCCCAGTAGCGCTCGAACCGCTCGCGCTCGGCGGTGGGCAGGACTTCGAGGCTGACGTCGTAGAACTGCTTGCGGTTCGCGATGAGGTCGGAGACGGCACGGATCTCCGGGGCCGTGACACGCTCGGCGATGAGCGCCGACATGACCAGAGCGTCCTCGCGGGAGAGGAGTTCGCGGGCGCGGACGATGCCGACGAGGGCGCGTCCCTGCTTGTCCATCTCCACGTTCTCGAGGGCGTGGAGGGTCAGCAGGAAGCCGTAGCAGGGATCGACGAGCCGGTTGTAGAAGTCGAGGGCCTGCATCCGGCCGATGCTGCGGTTCTCCACGGAGCGGCGCAGCGAGTCGAGACCGTCCAGCGCCGCGAGCAGGGAGGTGAGCCGCTGGGAGGTGACGGGGCGCATCTCTTCGCGTACGCCGGCGTCGGCGGCGTTCTCACGGATGCGGGCGATCTGCCGGTCGGTGGCCTCGCGCTGCTCGCGGAGGGTGGTGAGCGCTTCGGAGGCGCGCGGGTCGGCGAGGTAGATCAGCGACTGGCGGCGCTCCTTCTGGATGACACGCACGGTGTCCTCCAGGGGGTAGCCGACCTTCTCGACGATGTAGCCGACGTCGAGGAGTTGGTCGGCCGCGCGGCCGGTGAGTGTCGTGGCGAAACCCCACAGGCCGGTGAGGGAGAGGAGCGGCACGAGCAGCAACGCCACGATCTTCCGGCGGATGGACTTCCCGCGAAAGCGCATGGCCTCCCCCAGCTCGGCCCCCGCCCGGCGCGGAGGTCCTCCTTGTCGACGCGTCAACACACGGCGTCAACCTTCACATTCGACAAACGGCTGCGCGAGCCTACTACTGCATCACAGCCAACTCGAAGGCATGTCCGTGCGATTTTCAGCCTCCCGAGTGAGCGTTGATCATGAGATGTCCTGGTATCGGGGAGTTGGCATTCGGGCGTGTGGTGGAGGACACCTGGCCGGAGGTCACCTCGCCGTGCTGCGCAGATGGCTGGAATTTTTCGTTCCGGTGGCGGGGGAGGTGAAACCTTTTCCCCTTGGCGATCGTCATTCAATAACGGGGGGTTGTGTCCGCGTAAAGCGGCTCAAGACGGGCAGCAGCCACCCTGGGAGACGTTCAGCGGTGGGGAGTGACGGAACCATGGAGCATGAGGCGCGGTCATCGCGTCAGTTGTGGGTGGAGGACGAGAAGGGCCGAAGGCGGCTGCCCGATCCGGTGCGTACCGCCGCCGTACGAGCCGTGCTGCTCACGTCGGTGACGCTGATACAGGCGATGGTGGCCTTCTTTTCCGCGGTCAGCGGTTCGTGGCTCGCGTTTCCGATGCTGCTCACCTCGGTGGCCAGCACGGTCGTCGCGACCTGGAGTGTGCTCGATGTGTGGGTGACGCGTCAGGTGTGGCGGCAGCGGAACGGCGTGGTGTCGGAGCCGAGCAGTACGGCTCGTCAGCTGCGGCGCGAGCGGCGCCAGGCGCAAAAGGCGGCGCGGGCACCGGAGGTTGATCCGGGGCACGGGCCCGCGGACATGCGGCGGACGGAGACGGCGAGGCTGTCGGAAGCGGCCTGAGACGAGGCGGTCCGGCATGACGTGGTCCGAGATGACCACGGTGTGAGCTGAGTCCGAGATGAGCACGGTATGAGGTGGCGCGGTCTCGGATGACGCGTGTGGAACGGCCCGGTCCCCTTGGGGGCCGGGCCGTTCGTACGTCTCGCGGGGTGGAGGGTTCCGGCTAGGCCGGCTGGTCCGCGGGCGTGCGGCGGAACATCCTGGTCGCCGTGATCTCGCCGTGGATCGTCTCGCCCTCCGCGCTCTGCTGGGGCAGACCCGGCCGCAGGTGCTCCTCGACCCTGATGTACTTCAGCCCCGCCCGCAGGTCCGCGTCGTTGCGGAGCCGGATGACGAGCGGGAACTCCGCCAGCGCGGTGGTGTCGAAGAGACCGGTCGTGTAGAGGAGCTGGACGCCCAGCGCGTCCGAGACCGCCCGCTGGAGCTCCAGGAGGTACGTGGCGTTGGCCCGGCCGATCGGGTTGTCGAGGAACAGGGTGCCGGCGTGGCGGTGCTTGTCGCGGCCCCGGTCGTTGGAGCGCAGCGCGGCCATCGTGCAGTACAGGGCGATGGCGGCGGTCAGCAGCTGGCCGCCGGAGAAGACGTCGCCCATCTGCCCGACCGGAACGCGCTCGGCCCGGAGCACGGCGTCGGGCTTGAGGATCTCGACCGCGATGCCGCGCGGTTCGAGCGCCGCCTGCACCCCGCGCAGCAGCAGGGACATGCCGTCCCTGCGCAGGTCGGAGTTCTTCTTGACGGCCGCGCGGGTCGCCTCGTCGATGACCTCGCCGAGCCGCTCGGTGAGCGTGGCCTGGTCCGGCTCCTCGAAGCGGATGCGCAGGAACTCCTGGCCCGACCATTCGCCGAGACCCTCGGGCAGCCGGGAGAGCCGCTGCGCGGAGCGGAGCGTCGCCAGCGCGGACTCCACCAGACCGCGCAGCCGGTCGACGATCGAGTCGCGGTTGCGCTCGAGCTGCTCCAGCTCGTCGGTGAGAACGCGCAGCCGGGGCGCGAACGCCTCGGCCCACTTCGCGGCGTGCTCGGGCAGCGCGGCCGCGGGCAGTTCGCGGATCTGCTGCCGGGCGGGGGTGCGGACCTGTTCGTAGCGGGTGGAGTTGGCGTGCCGGACGAGGATGTCGCTCGCCTCGCGCACGGAGGCGTCGGCGGCCGAGAGTTCGGCGACGCAGCCGCGCAGTGAGCGCCGGGCCTCGGCGGCGGCGTGGCGGGCCTCTTCGAGGGTGCCGGGGTACGGCTCGGTCTCCTGCCGCTCCTCCTCCGCGTGGTCGCGCAGCAGGTCGCGCAGGAGCGCCGCCGTCTCGTCGAAGCCGCCCGCCGCGTCCTCGGCGGCGCGGTGGGCCCGCAGCAGGCCGGCGTGCGCGGTGCGCGCGGCTTCCAACGCGTCGGTACGGGAGGCGAGTTCGGCGGTCGCGGAACGGAGCAGGAGCTGGGCGTGTTCGGCGTCGGCGGGGATCCGGTCCTCGGGGAGGTCCGTGTGCGACTCGCCGTCCTCGGGGGCCAGCCGCTCCGCCTCACCGCGGAGCCGGCCGAGCTTCTCGCTCGCCTCCGAGGCCCGGGTCTCCAGCATCTGGACCAGGGACTCGGCGCGGGCCGCCGCGGCCTGGCGGGAGGGGCCGTCGGCGCCGTCGGTGGACTCGAGGAGCTGCTCGGCGCGGGTACGGACCTTGTTGGTGAGCCGGTCCAACTCGGCGAGTGCGGCGGACTCGTCGCTCTCGGCGCGGGCCTGCTCGGCGCGCAGGTCCGCGCCGACGCCGACCTTCTCGTACAGCTGGGACGCGGCGCGGTACGCCTCGCGGAGCGTGGGCAGCGCGGCGCGCGGGGCGTCGGCGTCCGGCTCCGGGAGCTGGTCGGGGGCGCCGGCGATCTCGGCGCGCTCGGCCCGCAGGGCGCGGGCGGTGCGGTGGGCGTCGTCGGCGGCGCGCTGCGCGGCGCGGCGGTCCTCGTCGGCGGCGCGGGCGCGCTCCAGACAGGTCTGGGCGCGGGCCTCGGACTCGGCGGCGTCGTCGGCCAGTTCGCGGAGCTTGGCCTGCCAGGCGGACCGCTCGCGCAGTCGGTAGGCGAGCCCGGCGAGCGCGTCGGCGACGCGGCGGGCGCGCTGGGCGGCCTCCTGGCGCTCGTCCCGCACACGCGCGGCGTCGGCGGCCGCCTCGTCGGCCTCCGCACGGGCCGTCCGGGCCTCGGCGAGCGTGGCGGCGGCCGCCTCCGCGGTCTCGCGCGCGGTGGCGGCGCCGGCGGCGAGCTCGGCGAGCATGCCCGGCGGGCAGTCGGCCCGCCAGGACCCGATCCGCGCGGCGAGCGAACGGTCGCCGGTGAGGCGGGCCGCGAGCGTACGGATCTCCTCGTCGCGCGCGGCGGCGCGGGCCCGCAGGGCGTGCCGTTCCTCATCGGCGGCGTGCTCGTCGTGCATGGCGGGGTTCGGCGGTACGAGGAAGACTCCCGCGTCGTCGCCGGTTCCGGAGCCGGGGACGGGGGCGAGCAGGGCGGCGGCCGTGCCGACCGCGACGGCGGAGCGGGGCAGCAGCGCGGCCGAGCCCAGCACCTCGCGGGCGCGGGCGTACGAGACGGGGTCGGTGATCACGACGCCGTCGACGAGTTCGGGGCGCGCGGCGAGGACGGCGGCGTGGTCGGCGGGGTCGACGGACTGGGCGAGGTAGCGCCAGCCGGGGAGGGCCGGGATGCCGTGCTCGCCGAGGTACTCGACGGTGGCGAGCACGTCGGGGCCGGGCGGCAGCAGCCCGCCGTCGCCGAGGGCCCCGAGGATGCGGGCGTCGTCGGCCGCGGCGGTCCGCAGGTCGAAGAGGGTGCGCTCGGCGGAGGCGATGGACTGCTCCAGCATCCGCCGCAGGTCATCGGCGTACCGGTCGAACTCGGTGACGGTGAGGGGACCGAGGGGAGCGGCGACCGGGTCGGCGACGAGCCCGAAAGCGGCCCCGGCGGCATGGGCGCCGGGCGCCTGCGCCTCCGGGGCGCCGGGGCCCGGCCGAACCGCGGGGTCGTGGGCGGAGCCGGCGCCCGCGCCGTCGGCGTCAGGGGCCCCGGGTGTGGCGGGCCCGGTGGGGGCGGTCGGTGACGGGGACGGGAGCTGCGGACCCGGGGAGCCGCCGGCGGTCGTCCTGCCGTTCGCGCCGTCGCCCGCGCGCTGGCCCGGCACGGAGGAGCCCGTGCTCGGGAGGCTCAGGAGTTCGGCGAGGCGCTCGTCGGAGGCGAGGGACTCGGCGGCCCGGCGTTCCGCGTCGTAGGCGTGCTCGGCGGCTTCGGCCGCGTCCGTGGCGCGGGCGGCCGCGAGTTCGGCGCGGGCCTCGGCGGCGGCGGCCTCGCGGGCGCGGTCGGCCGCCGCGCGGGCGGCGTCCCGGGCCGCGTCCCAGGCGGCGACCGTGGTCTTCTCGGCGTCGCTGGCGGCCAGGGCGGCGCGGGCCGGGTCGGCGTCGGGGGCCGAGTCGTCCAGCCATCCCGCCCGTACCGCCTCGGCGGTCTCCTGTTCGACCTCGGCGAGGCGCTGGCGCAGGTGTCCGGCCTCGCTGCGGGCCCGCTGGGCGTCGGTCGCGGCGGCGGTGGCGTCCCGGTGGGCGGTCTCGCCGGCCTCCTGGAGCGCCGCGGAGCGTTCCTCCTCCTCCGCCGCGTGGCGCTCGCCCTCCTCGGCGGCGGCGGCGAGGGCCCGTACGAGATCGGCGGCGGCCTTGGCGCGGGCGGCCAGCGCCGGGGCCGCGTCCCGCTCGGCCTCGCGGATCGCCGCCGCCACGCGCGTGGAGCGGTCGCCCGCGGCGCGGTGCCGCAGGACGACCTCGGTGGCCTGCCAGGCGGAGTGGAGCGTGCGGGCCTCGGTGAGCTCCCGCCGCTGGGAAGCGGCGCCCTTCTCGGCGACGGCCAGGGCCAGGGAGGCGTGGCGGTAGGCGAGTTCGGCGGCGATGAGGGAGCTGCGGCCGCGCGCGGCCTCCGCCTCGGAGACGGCGTGGGCGGCCGAGGTGACCTGCTGGGCGAGTTCGGCGGCGCGGCCGCGTTCCTCGGCGGCCCGGACGGAGAGCCTGCGGGCGAGCGTGCGGGTGCGGCGCTCGGCCGCGGCATGGACCTCACGCGCGCGTGTACGGGTCTCGGCGGCCTCGACGATGCGGCCGAGGAGGTCGACGGAGCCCGCGGTGAAGTCGCGTTCGGCGGTGAGTTCGGCGCGCCTGCCGAGTTTGTTGCCGAAGCCGCTGACCAGGTCGGCGAGGCCGTCGGTGTCGCGGGTGTCGGTGACCGCCCGCAGGAGCAGGTCGGTGAAGTCGGAGTCCTTCTTGACCGCGAAGAGGCCGGCGGCCTCGCCCTCGTCGGCGTTCATCTCCCGCTGGTAGCGGAAGAGTTCGGGGTCGAGCCCGAGGTCGCCGAGGTGCTCGTTCCAGCGGTCGTGGATCTCCTCCCAGTACACCTCCAGGTGGGGGTAGACCCTGCCCGCCTCGGTGAGGGCGTCCCGGAAGCCCTTCATGGTGCGGCGGCGGCCGCGTGCGCCGGAGGCGCCCTCGACGGGCGGGCGTACGGAGGTCGACTCGGCGACCGGCAGCGAGTCCAGGCTCATGCCCGGTCCCGGGCGGAACGAATACCACGCCTCGGCGAACTTCCGGGGGTCGTTGGAGACCTGGCGGCCGCGCCATTCGCTGGCCTTGCCGACGACGACGAGTTCGCCGGTGAGGGTGTGCTGCCACTCCAGGGCGACGTGACCGCAGTCGTCGGCGAGCAGGAACTTGCGCAGGACGCCTGAGCTGGCGCCGCCGAGGGTGTTGCGGTGGCCGGGGAGCATGACCGAGAAGATCAGCTTGAGGAGGACTGACTTGCCGCCGCCGTTCTCCAGGAAGAGGACGCCCGCGGGGGCGGGGCGGCGGGGCGGTCCGACCGGCTCCTCCTCGAAGAACTCCGCCTGGGTGGGGGCGGGCTGTGGCACGGGGGCGCCGACTCCGCGCAGGTCCAGGACGGTGTCGGCGTAGCGCGCACCGGCGGGACCGATGGAGTAGAGGCGGACCCGGGACAACTCGTACATGGCGGCGGACTCTCGTCGACTGGTTCGGTGATGAGGCGGTCGTGATGGCGTGATGGGCCGTGATGAGGCGGTCAGGCGTGGAAGGGCAGGCCGGCGTCGGCGGCGAGCTCCAGGTCGTCACCCTCCGGCGGCGGTACCAGGCTGGCGGAGCCGTCGCTGACGGGGACGACGCCGAGTTCGAGCAGCTCGGCCATGGCGGCGCTGCCGGCCATGTCGCGGACCTGGAGCTGGTAGCGGGCGGTGGTGCGGTAGGCACCGCCCGCGTCGTCGCCGGTGCGCTGGAGGAAGCCGGAGTCCGTGAGGAAGGCGACGGCCTTGCCGACGATGCCGGTGGTGGAGCCGGCGAGACGGCGGGCGTCCTTGGTGGCGCCGGTGGCGCTGCGGCGGGAGTAGATCCGCCAGGCGGCCTCCAGGCCGGGGGCTTCGGAGGCGGGGTCGGTGTTCACCCCCTGCTCCTCGGCGCGCTCTTCGAGGCGGCGGCAGGCCTGTCGTACGAAGGCGTCGACGCCGTTGACGGTGAGGCGGCCGATGTAGCCGTCGTCGGCGAGATCCTCGGGGCGCGGGAAGGCCATGGCGGCGACGGCGAGGTGGGCGAGGCCGTGGAGGAAGCGGTCGGCGGAGTCGGTCGAGGCGCGGCGGGCGTAGTCGCCCATGCGGACGGCGAAGACGGAGTCCTCGCCGGCGGTGACGACCATGCCGGCACGTGGGGAGACCTCCAGGACGACGAGTCCGAGGCCGGTGGCGACAGCATCGGCGAGGCGGGCGAAGGCGGTGTCCTCGCGGTAGCGCCGGAGCAGCTCGGCGTACTCGGCGTCGCGGGCGGGCAGCAGCTTGGGCTGGAGCCCGAAGGAGACCAGCCGGGCGGCGTCGGCGGCGTCGGCCGGGGTGACGGCCGACGAAGCGGCGCTCTGCGGGGGCTCCGGCTCGCTCCACGCGTCGGCGTGCTCTGCGTGGTGTTCGCTCACGGCTGGGGCTCCTCGGTACGGGTGGTCGGTGATGCGTCGGGTCGGGGCAGCGGGAGGCGTACGGGCGTGACGCTCACGGCCGGCCGCCGCGCAGGTGCCGCGGCGGCCGCCTCGTCCGTCAGCCGGATGGCGCGCACAGAGGGCGCGGGGTTCCGCCGGACGGGCTCGGCGACGGGCACGGCACCCACGCGGGCACGGCGCGGTGCCGGCGCCGTTGCTGTTGCCGCTGCCGTCGCCGTCGCCGGATCGTGAGCGGGTGGCTCGTCCGGGCCCGGCCGCGCGTCCGCGTCCGGAGCCGCGGGCGACTCGTCGAAGCCGGACGGCGCGACCATGTCCGGAGCCGCGGGCAACTCGTCCGAGGTCGGTGGCCCCGGCTTGGGCGTCGCGGGGGTGGCGGGGTGTCGCGGAGGCGTTGCGGCGGGGGGCGCGACAGACCCCGTGGGGGTCGTCGCGGTGACCTCGACAGCTACCGTCGGCGTCCCGGCAGGAGACCCAGCGGTCTCAACGGATCCCGTGGGCTTTGGGGCCGGCCCCGGAGGCGTTTCGACCGGCCCCGTGGCCGTCCCCGACGGCATCGGGGCAGGTGACGGCGGCAGTGGTCCGTCGTGCGTCGGCGCGGGGTCGTTCACGATGCCTCCGTGCGGTCGGCCGCCATGCCCGCCGCGTCCAGCAGAGCCGTCCCCACTATCAGGTCCGCGCCGCCGAACTCCTCGTCGTCGAGCGGGGTGCCGTCGTCGACGGCGAACAGCAGGCGCTCCTCGCCCTGGCGGTAGGCCGTGCCGACCGGGGGGCTCGCGGCGTGCACGGCGAGGAGGGCGACGAGGTACGGGAGGTCCCGGTCGCGGAGGCGGGCGTCGGCGAGGAGGCCGGAGAGGCGGCGCGGGGCGTCGTGTTCCAGGTCGAGCAGTTCCATCGCGCTCGCCAGCTGCTCCTCGCTGAACCGGCTGTCGTCGGGCGTGGCGATCAGGTCCGGCTCGGGCATCTCGGCGCCGAGGTGCTCCCGCTCGACGGGCGGGGTGAGCAGCATCTCGACGAGGTCGCCGACGCGCACCGACACGGGCGTGCGCAGTCCGGTTCCCTTGGCGAAGAAGGCGTCGGTGACCTTCGTCGCCTGCTCGACCGGGAGCGGCAGGAGCGGGGCGACGAGCTGGCCGTACAGGTCTATCCCGGTGTACGACGTCGGCGCGGCGAAGGCCTGCCGGTCCTGCTCCGCGCGGAACAGCGGCCCGGCCTCCAGGAGGCGGGACTGGAGCTGGGTGTGCCGGCGGATGCAGTCCTTGACGATGTCGACGAGTTCGGCGGCGCGGCGCTTGTGCTCCTGGTCCTCGGCCTCGTCACGGGCCTTGCGGATGTTGGTGAGGATCGCGTTCTCGTGGCGGTAGCGGTCGGCGACGTGGTCGAGCGCCTCGGCGATCATGTCGGGGACGGCGCGGAGCCAGTCGACGGCGCGGACGTTGCGCCGGGTCGCCTCCAGGGTCTTGCGGAGGGTCTCGGCGTACTGCACGGTGCGGTAGCGCGCCTGCTCGGCGGCGAGCTGGGCGTCGGCGAGCCGGCCCCGGCTGATCAGGACCTCCAGCTTCACCTCCGCGGCGATCTGGGCGCTGGTGACGTCGGTGTCGAGGGCGCCGACGAGGACGTTGACCGCTTCGTCGGTCGTACGGAGGTAGACGCTGCCGCCGGGTCCTGGGACCTCTTCGAGGAGTTTGAAGTCGTAGTCGCGCCGGGTGTAGACGCCGTCGGCGCCGAACGTGCCGTACACCGCGCGGAAGCCGCGGTCGACGCTGCCGACGTTGATCAGGTTCTCCAGGACCCAGCGGGCGACGCGCTCGTGCTCGGCGGCGGGGCGGCTGGGTGCCTGGGCGGCGACGCGCGGCAGCAGCCGGGCGACGATCTGTTCGTGGTCGGCGCCGGTGTCGAAGTCCATGGTGAGCGTGACGAGGTCGATGGCGGCGAGGGCGACCTCGGCCATCGCGTAGATCGAGTACTCCCCGGCGAGGTTCGCCTTGCGCACGTCCAGGTCGTGCAGCGGGGCGGTGCACGCGAGCGCGCGGAGGCGCCGCGCGAGCCCTTCGTCGGCGGCCGGGCCCGGCGCGGGCCGCGGCCCCGCGCTGAGCTGGGGCGGAGCGAGGTCCGTCGAGACAGGCGAAGTCACGGTGCACAGATTAGGTCCTCGCACTGACAACGGTCGAAACGGCGCAGATGTGACCGCCGCCGCCCGCCCCCGCCGCAGCTCCGCCGGGGCCGCCGGCCGGTCGCCGCTGTGCCGTGCGAGCGGGGTCGTGCCGCACCTCTGCCGGGCCGCCGACCGGTCGCCGCCGCGCCGCGGCCCGGCCGCTCAGGCGTCGGTGTCCGCCGGGTCGTCGACCGCTTTGGCGTAGACCTCGACGATCCGGGTGCGGGAGTCGTCGAGGTAGCGGGCGAGGAGCCGCTCCGCGGTGGCGCGTTCACCGGCGAGCAGGGCGTCCAGGATCTCCCGGTTTCGTACGAGATAGGGTTGATGCAGTCCGCGTGGGTCGTCCACGACGTGGAAGGCCAGGCGGAGTTCGGCGAGCACGCCGCGCATCAGTTCGTCCGTGCGCGCGCTGCCCGCCATCGCCACCAGCTCGCGGTGGAAGTGGATGTTGGCCGTGGAGACGCCCGTCCAGTCCGCCGCGCGGGCCGCCCTCTCCCCCTCCTCGACGGCGCCCACCAGGCCGTCGAGGTCGAACGGCGGGTCGCCGAGGCTCCGCACGACGGCGCATTCGACCAGGCGCCGGGTGCGGTAGATGTCGGCGACGTCCTCGACGGCGAGCACCCGGACGAAGACGCCCCGGTTGAGCTCGTGGACGAGCAGCCGTTCATGGGTGAGCAGCCGGAACGCCTCGCGCAGCGTGTTGCGGGACACGCCGAGCGCGCCGCCGATGCTGTCCTCCGACAGCCGGGTGCCGGGCGGGAAGAAGCCCTCGGCGATCCGGGTCCGCAGGATGTCCGCGACCCGTTCCGCCGTGCTCGTCCTACTCAACAGGGCCCGGTCGTCCGCGAGTTCGCCTGTTCCGCTCACCGTGCTCGATCCCTCCGTCGCCCCGCGCCGAGTCGGCCGAGTCCATCGTAGAAGCAAGAACGAGTCAACACGCCTCTTGTCGGATCGTTGAACGATCCTCTACGTTGTTCGGCATCGCACGGTCCTCCAGTACGTCCTCAGGCACGCTCCTCCCCCTCTGCGAGGTGCAGATGAGCACGACACAGACCCAGCAGCAGCCCCAGGGCGAACGCCCCGACGACACGGGCGCGTTCGCCTGGTTGCGCGCCCTCGGGCCGCGCGGTCGGCGCGCCTTCGGCGGCGCTTTCGGCGGATACGCCCTGGATTCCTATGACTTCTTCACCCTGCCGCTGTCGATGGTGGCCATCGCCGCCTACTTCAGCCTCGACAAGGGGCAGACCGGTCTGCTGACCACGGTCACCCTCGTCGTCTCGGCGATCGGGGGCGCGCTCGCCGGCATCCTCGCCGACCGCATCGGGCGGGTGAAGGCGCTGATGATCACGGTCGTCACCTACGCGCTCTTCACCGTGCTGTGCGGGTTCGCGCCCAACTACGAGACGCTCCTCGTCTTCCGCGCCCTGCAAGGTCTCGGCTTCGGCGGCGAATGGGCGGTCGGCGCGATCCTGGTCGCCGAGTACGCCTCCGCCAAGCACCGGGGCCGTACCCTCGGCGGCGTCCAGAGCGCCTGGGCGGCCGGCTGGGCGCTCGCGGTGATCGTCTACACGCTGGTCTTCCAGTTCGTCGACGCGGACACCGCCTGGCGGGTCATGTTCTGGACCGGCGCGCTGCCGGCGCTCCTGGTCGTCTACATCCGGCGGAACGTCGAGGACGCCCCGCAGGCAGCCCAGGCGCGGCGCGCGAGCACCGAACGGGGCTCGTTCACCGCCATCTTCAAGCCGTCGCTGCTGCGCACCACGCTCTTCGCGGTGCTGCTGTCGACCGGTGTGCAGGGTGGTTACTACACCCTGGCGACCTGGGTCCCCACCTTCCTGAAGACCGAACGCGGACTGACCGTGGTCGGCACCGGCGGCTACCTGACCTTCCTGATCTCCGGCGCCTTCATCGGCTATCTGACCGGGGGTTACCTCACCGACCGGCTGGGCCGTAAGAAGAACATCGCCCTGTTCGCCGTGCTCTCCGCCGTGTGCGTCGTGGCCTACACCAACATCCCCTCCGGGGCGAACACGCTCATCCTCGTCCTGGGCTTCCCGCTCGGGTTCTGCATGTCGGCCATCTTCAGCGGCTTCGGCTCCTTCCTGGCGGAGCTGTACCCGACGGCGGTACGGGGCACCGGTCAGGGCTTCACGTACAACACGGGCCGCGCGGTGGGCGCCGTCTTCCCCACCCTGGTGGGCTTCCTCGCGGAAAGCTGGGGCGTCGGCGGCGCGCTGGTCTTCGGGGCCATCGGCTATGGGCTCGCCGTCCTGGCGCTGCTCGGGCTGCCGGAGACCCGCGGAAGGGAACTGGCATGAGCGGCACGGCGATCGGCCCTCCGCACGCCGCACGCGCGCGTGGCCGGGCGGCAGCCACCGGTCCCGCGGCCGGCCGGGCCCCGGTGCGCGCCTCGTGACCGACATGCCCGACGCGCGCCGCCGCGTCCCCGTCTGACCCGTACCACCCGCACGACCAGGGACGGAAGGAATCGACACCATGACCTGGGCCTCGATCGACCTCAACGCCGACCTCGGAGAGGGCTTCGGCCGCTGGACGCTGACCGACGACGAGGCGCTGCTCTCGGTGGTCACCAGCGCCAATGTGGCCTGCGGGTTCCACGCCGGGGACGCGGTCACCATGCGGCGCGTCTGCGAGCTGGCGGCGGCGCGCGGGGTACGGATCGGGGCCCAGGTGTCCTATCGCGACCTGGCCGGCTTCGGACGGCGCTCGATGGACGTCCCGGCGGACGAGCTGGCGGCCGAGATCGCCTACCAGATCGGCGCCTTGGCGGTCTTCGCGCGCGCGGCCGGGTCACGGGTGTCGTACGTCAAGCCGCACGGGGCGCTCTACAACCGGGTGGTCCGTGACCAGGAGCAGGCGCGGGCGGTCGTCGACGGGGTCCTGCTGGGGGGCGGCGGCGAGCGCCTTCCGGTGCTGGGGCTGCCGGGGTCCCGGCTGCACGAGGTGGCGGAGAAGGCGGGACTTCCGGTCGTCACGGAGGCCTTCGGGGACCGGGCGTACACGGCGGACGGCACCCTGCTGCCACGGGGGCGGGAGGGCGCCGTCGTCACGGATCCGGCGGAGGTCGTGGAGCGGTCGGTCTCCATGGCCCGGTTCGGGGTGGTGACCTCGCACTGCGGGCGGTCCGTCTCCGTCCGGGCGCGGTCGCTCTGTCTGCACGGGGACACCCCGGGCGCGGTGGGGCTCGCCCGGCGGGTCCGTGCCCAGCTGGAGGCGGCCGGTGTACGGGTGGAGGCGTTCGTATGAGAGCGCGCCGGGTGTTCCGGGTGGGCGAGCGGGCGCTGCTCGTCGAGCTCGCGAGCGGGGAGGCGACGGAGGCGTTCCACGCCGAGCTGCTGCGGCGCCGGGAGGGCGGTGCGCTGCCCCCCGTACGGGAGATCGTGCCGGCGGCGCGGACGGTGCTGCTCGACGGGGTCGACGCCCCGGACGGGCTGGCCCGGGAGCTGCGGGAGTGGACGATCCCGCCGCTCCACGCGCGCGTGGAGCGGGCCGTCGACGTACCGGTCCGCTACGACGGTCCAGATCTGGCGGAGGTGGCGGCGCTGTGGGGCGTCTCCGTGGAGGCGGCCGTGCGGATCCACTCGGGCACCGGTTTCCGGGTCGCGTTCTGCGGTTTCGCGCCCGGGTTCGGCTATCTGACGGGCCTGGGCGAGCGGTACGAGGTGCCGCGCCGGGCGACTCCGCGCACCGCGGTCCCGGCGGGCTCGGTCGCGCTCGCGGGGCCGTACACGGGCGTGTACCCGCGCTCCTCCCCCGGCGGCTGGCAGCTGATCGGCACCACGGACGCGGTGCTGTGGGACACCGCGCGGGAGCCCGCCGCGCTGCTCACGCCGGGCACGCGGGTCCGTTTCGTGGTGGACGGCCGATGACCGATCGTGCCTTCGCCGTCGTGCGGGCAGGGGCGCTGACCACCGTGCAGGACCTGGGGCGGGCGGGTTACGCGCACCTCGGGGTGCCGCGCTCGGGGGCGCTGGATCCGGGCGCGGCGCGGCTCGTGAACCGGCTGGTCGGCAATCCGGAGGGCGCCGCGGTGCTCGAGACCACGGTCGACGGGTGTGCGCTGCGGCCCCGGTGCGCGGTGACGGTGGCGGTGGGCGGCGCGCCGTGCCCGGTCACGGTCGACGGCCGTCCGGTGGCCTGGGGTACGGCGGTACGGGTCGAGGCCGGGGCGCTCCTCGAGGTCGGCGCGGCCGTGCGCGGCCTGCGCGGCTACGTCGGCCTGGGCGGCGGCGTCGCCGTGGAGCCCGTCCTCGGCAGCCGCTCCACCGACCTGCTGTCCGGGCTCGGCCCGGCTCCGCTGGCGGACGGGGCGGTGCTGCCGCTGGGCGCGGAGCCTGCCGCGCGGGTTCCGGTCGACGTTCCGCCGTGGTCGGGCCCGGCGGACGAACTCGTGCTGCGGGTCCGGCTCGGGCCGCGGTACGACTGGTTCTCCCCCGCTGCCCTGGAAACGTTCGCCACGCGCGCGTACCGGGTCTCGCCGTCGAGCAATCGCATCGGCCTGCGCACGGAGGGGCCGCCCCTGGAGCGGTCGGTGACCGGCGAGCTGCCCAGTGAGGGCATGGTTCTGGGGGCCGTCCAGGTGCCTCCGGACGGGCGCCCGGTGGTGTTCCTGGTCGATCATCCGACGACGGGTGGCTACCCGGTGGTGGCGGTGGTACGGGAGGCCGATCTGGCCGCCGCGGCGCAGGCGGTGCCGGGAACGGTCGTACGGTTCGTACCGGTCGGCTGAGGTCCCGGCGTGCCGTCGCGCATCAGCGCTCCACGGGCGCGCAGCCGCCTCCGGTGCGCGGCTCGGGGGTGTGCCGGTCCGGGGGCCCGTATCCCCCGCCGCCGGGGGTGCGCACGACGAGGACGTCGCCCGGTCCCACGTCGACCGCGTCGACCCCGCCGAGGCACTCGACGGTGCCGTCGGCGCGTTCGACCGTGTTCTCGCCGAGCGCGCCCGGTGCCCCGCCTGCCATGCCGTAGGGCGGCACCCGGCGGTGGCCGGTCAGCAGGGCCACGGTCATCGGCTCCAGGAAGCGGATCCGGCGTTCGGCGCCGTTGCCGCCCCGCCAGCGGCCTGCCCCGCCGCTGCCGCCGCGTACCGCGAAGGAGTCCACGCGTACCGGGTAGCGCCATTCCAGGATCTCGGGGTCGGTGAGCCGGGAGTTGGTCATATGGGTCTGGACGGCGTCGGCTCCGTCGAAACCCTCGCCCGCGCCGGAGCCGCTCGCCACCGTCTCGTAGTACTGCACGCGCGCGTTGCCGAAGGTCACGTTGTTCATCGTCCCCGAGCCCTCGGCCTGGACGCCGAGGGCCGCGTACAGCGCGCCGGTGATCGCCTGGGAGGTCTCGACGTTGCCCGCGACGGTGGCGGCGGGGTAGGCGGGCGCGAGCATCGAGCCGGGCGGGACCCTGATCTCCAGGGGCTCCAGGCAGCCGCTGTTGAGGGGGATGTCGTCGTCGACGAGAGTGCGGAAGACGTACAGGACAGCGGCCATGACCACGGACGTGGGCGCGTTGGTGTTGTCGGGCCGCTGCGGCGACGTGCCGGTGAAGTCGAGGACGGCGCAGCGCCGTTCGCGGTCGACGCGCACGGCGACCTGGATGATCGCGCCGCTGTCGGTCTCGTAGCGGTAGGAGCCGTCGCGCAGGTGGGCGACGATCCGCCGGACGGACTCCTCGGCGTTGGCACGGACGTGCCGCATGTACGCGTGCACGACGTCGAGGCCGAACTGGTCGACCGTCTTGCGCAGTTCCTCGATGCCCTTCTCGTTGGCGGCGATCTGGGCGCGCAGGTCGGCGAGGTTGGTGTCCGGGTCGCGCGAGGGGTACCGCGCGCCGGTCAGCAGCGCCCGCGTCTCCGCCTCCCGCAGCCGTCCGTCCCGTACGAGAAGCCAGTCGTCGAAGAGGACGCCCTCCTCGTGGACGGTCCGGCTGAACGCGGGCATCGAGCCGGGGGTGATGCCGCCGATCTCGGCGTGGTGACCGCGCGAGGCGACCAGGAAGCGGAGTTCGGCCCCGGTGTCGTCGAAGACCGGTGTCACCACCGTGATGTCCGGGAGGTGGGTGCCGCCGTGGTACGGGTCGTTGATCGCGTAGACGTCGCCGGGGCGCAGTGAGTCGCCGCGCCTGCGCAGCACCTCCTTGATGGACTCGCCCATCGAACCGAGGTGGACGGGGATGTGGGGCGCGTTGGCGATGAGGTTGCCGTCGGCGTCGAAGAGCGCGCAGGAGAAGTCGAGGCGCTCCTTGATGTTGACGGAGTGGGCGGTGTTCTCCAGGCGTACGCCCATCTGCTCGGCGATCGCCATGAAGAGGCTGTTGAAGACCTCCAGGAGGACCGGGTCGGCCTCCGTGCCGACGGCGACGCGCGCGGGCCGGGGCAGCACGCGCGCGAGGACGAGGTGTCCGCCGTCCGCGGCGGTCGCCCGCCAGCCGGCGTCGACGACGGTGGTGGCGTCGGCCTCGGCCAGGACGGCGGGGCCGGTGACGGTGTCGCCGGGGCGCAGGTCCTCCCTTCGGTACAGCGGCGTGTCCGCGGCGCCGTCGCCGCTGTACATCCGTACCGTCGCCCGGGCCGCCGGCTCCCTCGCGCGGTCCCCCGCGTCGACGGCCACCGGGCCATGGGGCCCGGCGAGACCCACGGCCTCCACCGAGACCGCCTCGACGACCAGGGGTCTGTCCATGGTGAAGGCGTACCGCGCGCGGTGGGTGGCGGTGAAGGCGGCGGTCATCTCCTCCGGGGAGGCGAGATCGACCGGGAGGCTCGCGTCCGTGCCGGCGTAACGCAGCAGTACGCGCGCGTGGGTGGTGACGGCAGAGTCCGCGAGACCGTCCGCGCGCAGCTCCGCCCGGGTGCTGTCGGCGAGTTCGGCGCAGAGGGCGCGCACGCGCGCGTGCGTCTCCGGTCCGTCGAGCTCCGCCTCGACGGACCGCTCCCGCATGGCGGTGGCGTCGGCGAGGCCGATGCCGTACGCGGAGAGGACACCGGCCAGCGGCGGTACGAGGACGGTGTCGATGCCCAGGGCGTCGGCGACGGCGCAGGCGTGCTGGCCGCCGGCGCCGCCGAAGCTGGTGAGGGCGTAGCGGGTGACGTCGTGCCCCCGCTGGACGGAGATCTTCTTGACCGCGTTGGCCATGTTGAGGACCGCGATCTCCAGGAAGCCGGCGGCGACCTGCTCGGGGGTGCGGCCGCCGCCGATCCGCCGGGCGAGGGCCGTGAACCGCTCCCGTACGACGGCGGTGTCGAGCGGCTGGTCGCCGGTCTCGCCGAAGACGGCGGGGAAGTGGGCGGGCTGGACACGGCCGAGCATGACATTGGCGTCGGTGACGGTCAGGGGGCCGCCGCGGCGGTAGCAGGCCGGTCCGGGGACGGCGCCCGCGGAGTCGGGGCCGACGCGGTAGCGCCGCCCGTCGTAGTGGAGGACGGAGCCGCCGCCCGCGGCGACGGTGTGGATGCTCATCATCGGCGCCCGCATGCGGACGCCCGCGACCTGTGTACCGAGTTCACGCTCGAACTCGCCGGCGTAGTGCGACACATCGGTGGAGGTGCCGCCCATGTCGAAGCCGATGACCCGGTCGAAGCCCGCCTGCCCGGACGTGCGGGCCATGCCGACGACCCCGCCGGCCGGACCTGACAGGACGGCGTCCTTGCCGCGGAAGTGGGCGGCTTCGCGCAGGCCCCCGTTGGACTGCATGAACATCAGCCGTACTCCGGCGAGTTCGCGGGCCACCTCGTCGACGTAGCGGCGCAGGATCGGGGAGAGGTAGGCGTCGACGACGGTGGTGTCGCCCCGGGGCACGAGTTTGACGAGTGGGCTGACCTCGTGGGAGCAGCTGACCTGCGGGAAGCCGAGCGCCCGTGCGATGCCGGCGATCCGGGCCTCGTGGTCGGGGTGGCGGTAGCCGTGCATGAGGACGACGGCGACGGAGCGGTATCCGTCGCGGTGGGCCGCCTTCAGCGCCTCGGTGACGGCGTCCTCGTCGAGCGGTCTCACCACGTGCCCGTGGGCGTCCACGCGCTCGGGTGCCTCGACGACCCGTTCGTGGACGGCCTCGGGGAGCACGATGCGGCGGTCGAAGAGGCGGGGCCGGTTCTGGTAGGCGATGCGCAGCGCGTCGCGGAAGCCTTCGGTGACGACGAGGACGGTCGGCTCGCCGCGTCGTTCCAGAAGGGCGTTGGTGGCGACGGTGGTCCCCATCTTGACGACGCTGATCTCGTCGGCGGGGACGGGTTCGTCGGGGCCGAGCCCGAGGAGGAGCCGGATTCCGGCGACGGCGGCGTCGTGGGGGCGGGAGGGGTCGTGGGAGAGGAGCTTGCGGGTGACGAGCCGGCCGTCGGGCCGCCGGCCGACGACATCGGTGAAGGTGCCGCCGCGGTCGATCCAGAACTCCCAGCGCCCGCTCATTTCCCCATTGTGGCCGCCGCACGCTCAGGGGACACGGCGGCGGAGGCGGCGGGGATTCCCCTCGCCGTCACCCTTGCCGGGGGGCGCCCAGCGCCCACGGCCCCCGCCGCCGGTGTCCGTCCCCCGGGGCGGGGCCACGTCGGCGGGGCTTCCCCGCCGCAGGCCGCGCCGCCCCGGGGGCGGGGGCGTCAGACCTGGAGGTCCGGCCCTATGCGGTTGCGTACGGCCGTCTGGACCTCGGCCTCCTCGGCCGGGTCGGCGGCCAGGCGCCGCAATCGCTCGGCCACCCGTACGTCGCCGGTCTCGGCGTGCAGCGCGGCGATCTCGCGCGTGGTCTCCTCGCAGTCCCAGAGGCATTCCACGGCGAAGCCGGTCGGATAGGTCGGGTCGGTGGCCGCGAGGGCGCGGGCCGTGCGGCCGCGCAGCTGGGAGGAGGCCGTCTCCCGGTAGACGTGGCGCAGCACGGGGGCCGCGCAGGCGATGCCGAGGCGTCCGGCGCCGTCGACGAGGGTGTAGAGGGCGGTGGCGTCGGGGCCCTCGGCCCGGACGGTCTCGCGGAGGGCGCCGAGGACGAGGGGGGCGTCCTGGGCACCGCCTCGACAGGCGAGGAGGCCGGCGGCCGCGGCGCCGAGCGCGTCGGGCCGGTGGACCCAGCCGCGGGCGCGGTCCACGGCGGCGGGGCCGCACATCCGCTCGAAGGCCGCGACAGCGGCTTCGGAGACGGTACGGGAGCCACCGCCGGCGGCGGCCTCGATGAGGTCGAGGACGGCCGGGTCCATGGCCTCGGCGAGGTAGTGCAGCGCGGCGCAGCGCGCCCCGTCGGGACCGCTGCGGGCGGCCTCGACGATGGCCGGCCGGTCCTCGGGCCCGGCGACGGCGGTCAGGCAGCGGGCGGCCGGTCCGTGCAGGACGGCGCCGCGCTCCAGGCCTTCCTGGGCCCAGTCGAAGACCGCCTGGACGCTCCAGCCGGGTCGCGGCCCGCTCGGACGCATCTGGCGCTGCCAGCGGTCGAAGGAGCCCTGTTCCCGGGCGGCCCTGATCCGGCTTCCGACGGCGTCGCGCGCGTCCTCGGCCCACAGCCGCCACGGCCGGGGCTCGAAGGCGTCCCGTACGGTGCTCGCCAGTTCGGCGTCGCCCTCCGGGGTGGCCGGGAAGCGGGCGAGTACCGGCACGGCGAGCGCACGCAGTCCGGCGTCGTCGTCGCGCAGGGCGAGCTCGTCGAGCGCCCATGCCCAGTTGGCGCCGGTCGCGGCGTACCGCCGGAGCAGGACGAGGGCGTCCTGGCGGCCGTACGAGGCGAGGTGTCCGAGGACGGCGAGCGCGAGCCCGGTCCTGTTCTCCTCGGTGTCGAAGTGGTCCTCGGCCCCGAAGAGGTGGCTCTCGATCTCCTCGAGCCCGCCGTGCAGGTCGAGGTACAGGCGTGCGTAGTAGAGGGAGCGGTTCTCGACCTGCCAGTCGTGGCGGGGGTCGTGGAGAACACAGTGGTTCAGGGCCGCGAGGGCCTCGGCGCGCGGCGCGGCGAGCGCGTGCAGGGTGCCGTCGCCGCGGCCCCTCTGCAGCAGGCCGAGCAGCGTGCCGCTCGGCGCTATGACTGGATCGAACATGGAGGATGCCTCACATCAAGCTGTCGACGAACCCGGGGAGACCGGGTACTGGTGATCGCCTAGGCCGCGCAGCAACATGGAGGGCCGCCCGTCGTCCTTCGCTTGGTGTTGACCATCTTCCTCTGCCTCTCGTCGGTGGCCCCCTGCGGGCCCGACGTCATGATGACCCAGCCATTTCGCCACCGCGACCACATTTACGACACCGCTCTCACCTGGCGTTCGGCGTCCGTTGCCCGCCGCTTCACAAGGAGCCGAAGAGTTCCAGGAGTTCGGCCTTCCCAAACATCCGCGCGGTGTCCACAGCGGACGGAGTGCCTGCTTCCGGATTTGCCCCGCCGGCGAGCAGGGCGCGGATCACGGCGTCCTCGCCCTTGAAGACGGCGCCGGCGAGCGGGGTCTGTCCTCGGTCGTTGGCGCGGTCCGCGTCGGCGCCGCGGGCGAGCAGGGCCGCCACGGCGTCGGCGTGACCGTGGTAGGCGGCGAGCATGACGAGGGAGTCGCCCTTGTCGTTGGTGAGGTTCGCCGGGACGCCCGCGTCGACGTAGGCGGCCAGCGTCTCGGCGTCCCCGGTGCGTGCCAGGTCGAAGACCTTGCCGGCCAGCTCGATGACCTCGGGGTCCGGAGTCTCGCTCATCGACGTGTACGCCTTTCCGTTCGTTCTTCTCGTTCTTCGGTCCGCTCGTGCCGCACTCGCACCGCCGTTGACCTGCACACGGCAAGCGCGGCCGTACGAGTGAATCGACAGGGTACTGCCCGTGCCGCGACATGGAGCGGGCCGTCCGAGGCAAGGATCACCGCAGCTCGGCCCGGCGCGAAGCCCGCCCCGGCTCGCGCGCTCGGCGCTTTCGGCGGGCCGGCGAGTCACCCACCTCCGCCAACCAAGTGAAATCGCCCGCCTTTCACCCGTATGCACCTTTAATCATATAGATACTTCCTGTGAACTTGGAAGGACTCATGGTGACTGTCCCCTCAACCAGGAGAACTCCTCATGATCCTGTCCATCTCAGGCGTGGTCCTGCTCGGCATCATCTGCTTCCTGTTCTTCAAGAAGGACGGCCTCAAGGCATCCCACGCCCTCGTCTGCTCGCTCTTCGGGTTCTACCTCGCCGGCACCGCCATCGCCCCCAGCATCACCGCGGGCGGCCAGAGTCTCGCCAGCCTCCTGGGCGGGATCAACTTCTGACGCCCCTCAGCCCCTTCCACAACTCCAGGAGTACGACGTGGCCCGGCGACCACTCCCCCGCATTCTGAGCAGCGGCAGCGCCCAGATCGCTCGCAGTCGAGAGATGGCGCGCACGGCCGCCGACAGCGCCACCGATGTGCTCCATCCGCTGATCACCATCACACGTGGTCTGCGGAGGCTGGCCGCGACCGCGCGCGCCAGGTGGGCCGCCACTCCCAAGGAGCGGCGCGGTCCCACGCTGTTCCTGGTCGCGGCCTGCGTTCTCGTTGTCGCCCTCCTGCCGTACGGGCCGCTCCTCGCGCTCGTCTCGGTGATGGCGGCGGCCGCGTGGAAGGGGCGTGAGCGTCCGGTCGTGAGGACCGGACCCGACGAGGCGGAGACCGAGCGGCTCAAGGGCCTGTACGAGGCGCTGGTGCCGTACTTCTCCGTCCCCGAGGACCCGGCCCCGCTCTTCGCCCACGGCGGCGACTGGAGCGGCGCCTTCGACGACCACGCCTTCGACGACGGCGGGCGCCTCACCCGCCTGCGGATCAAGTACCCCGCCTACTTCACCGACGGGGAGGCCGCCGCACGCGCCCGGATCGAGCATCTGCTGCGCGCCAAGTCGGGGCGCGGGCGCGAGTACCTCTTCGACTGGGACGAGGAGGGCAACCAGCTCGTCATGAGCGTGCTGCCCGCCCTGCCCACCACGATCGCCGCACAGCGTTTCGTCACCGCGCCGGGCGAGACGGTCCTCGGCTTCACCGACGCGGGCGCCGTGCAGCGGACCGTGCCGGTGCTCACCGCCGACGGCCCGGCCGACGCGCCCCCGGTGGTCTGGCGCACCGGGCCCCGCTCGACCGAGCCGCATCTGCTGGCCGTCGGACAGCCCGGCAGCGGCACGACCTCCCTGCTGCGCTCCATCGCCCTGCAGGCCCTGCCGCACGGCGATGTGCTGATCATCGAGGGCGGCGGCACCGGCGAGTACGCCTGTCTGACCGGCCGCGCCGGGGTCCTGGCCGTCGAGTGCGGTCTCGCCGGGGCGCTGGCGAGCCTGGAGTGGGCCGCGCACGAGACCGAGCGGCGGCTGATCGCGGCGAACCGGGCCCGGCAGGCGGGCCATCCGGCCCCCGACGACACCCGGCGGCCGCTGTGGATCCTCCTCGACCGGCCGAGCATCCTCGGGCACCTGGCGGCGGCCGACGGCCGCACCGACCCGCAGGACCTGCTCCAGGTACCGCTCCGGCACGGACGGGCCGCCCAGGTCACGGTCGTGGTGACCGAGCAGTTCGACAGCGTGGACTCCCTGAGCGAGGCGGTACGCACGCACACCCGCGCCCGGGTCGTGCTCGGCCCCACGTCCCGGGAGCAGATCGAGTCCGTCCTCGGCGTCGAGCCGCACACCACCCCGATCCCGGTCGTCCCGCCGGGCCGCGGCTACGCCCGCCTCGGTACGGGCCCGGTGCTGCGGCTCCAGGTGCCGGCGACGCCCGACCCGTACGACGACGCGACGAGCGAGGCGCACCGCCAGGCCGTCCTGGAGCTGCTCCCGGAGCGCCAGACCGCCACGGCGGCGGCGGTCGAGGCCGTCCCCGGCTCCGCACCGGAGCCGGAACCGGCCCCCGTCCATGCCCCGGACCCCGGCCCCGCGCCACGGCGCGCCCCCGACGCGGGACCGGCACCGCGCCACGCCCCGGTCCCGGCGGAGGGCTGAGCGGAAGTACGGCCGGAGGGCCGGTGCGGACGACCGTCCGCACCGGCCCTCCGCATGCCCGACGCGACGGACCAACCAGGATCCCCCCTGACCGCCCGGCCGCTCCCTACGCCACGAACGTCCTCGGCGGCTCCGCCCCCGTCGCCGCCCCCGCGCCCGATTCCACCAGGCGTGCCGCGGCCGCGAGGCGGGAGGCCGCCTCCTCCGCGACGGGGCCGCCGACCGTGAACGGCAGGCGGATGTAGCCCTCGAAGGCGCCGTCCACTCCGAAGCGGGGGCCCGAGGGGACCCGTACGCCGACCCGCTCCCCCGCCTCCGCCAGGCGCGAGCCCGACAGACCGCCCGTGCGGACCCAGAGCGTCAGGCCGCCGCGCGGGACGTCGAACTCCCACGTGGGCAGCGCGGCCCGCACCGCGGCGACCAGCGCGTCGCGGTTCTCCCGGGCCTGTTCGCGGCGGATGGTGACGGCCTGCTCCCAGCCGCCGGTCCGCATCAGCCAGTTGACACCGAGCTGTTCGAGGACGGGGGTGCCGAGGTCGGCGTAGGCCCGGGCCGCGACCAGCGAGCGGATGACGTCGGGCGCGGCCCGCACCCAGCCGATGCGCATGCCGGCCCAGAACGCCTTGCTGGCCGAGCCGACCGTGAGGACCGTCGAGCCCGCCGGGTCGAAGGCGCAGACCGGCCGGGGCATCACCAGGTCGTCCTCCAGGTACAGCTCGGACATGGTCTCGTCGACCACGAGGACCGTGCCGGCCGACCGGGCCGCGTCCACCAGCTGTCGCCGCTGGTCCTCGTCGGCCAGGGCGCCCGTCGGGTTGTGGAAGTCCGCCACGACGTACGCCAGTCGCGGAGCGGCGTCGCGCAGCACCTGACGCCACAGGTTCAGGTCCCATCCGGTCAGCCCCTCGGCCATGGCGACCGGCACCAGACGGGCTCCCGCCGCGCGCATCAGCTGGAGGATGTTGGCGTAGGACGGCGACTCGACGGCGATCCGCTCGCCGCGCCCGGCGAAGAGGTGGCAGATGGCGTCGATGGCGCCCATCGCGCCCGTCGTCACCATGATCTGCTCGGGCATGGTCGGGATGCCCCGCTCGGTGTACCGGTCGGCGAGCATCTGCCGCAGCGCCGGCAGCCCCGCGGGGTAGTCCCCGTGCGTGTGGGCGTACGGCGCCAGCTCCTCCAGGGCTCCCTGGACGCTGCGCGTGAGCCACGGCTCGGGCGCGGGCAGCGCCGCGCAACCGAGGTCGATCATCGAGCCGAGGGACTCGGGCGGCAGCGGTTCGAGCCCGCGCGCGGGCAGCGGGTTCCCCGCGGGTACGGCGGTCCAGCTGCCGGCGCCGCGCCGCGACTCCAGGAACCCCTCGGCGCGCAGCGCCTCGTACGCCGCCGCCACCGTCGTACGGCTCACGGTCAGCGCCAGCGCCAGCTCCCGCTCGGCGGGCAGCCGCGCGGCGACCGGGACCCGGCCCTCCAGCACGAGGAGGCGGATGCCGTCGGCCAGCGCGCGGTAGGCGGGCGGCTTGCGCGTGCCCGGTCCGGCGGGACGGGGCTGCTGCGCCTGAAGCTGGCGGGCCAACTGAGCCGGCCCGACCGCCGAAGTCCACTGAGCCATGGAATCCAGTCCACCTTCCTCGAATTGGCCATGGTTGGTATGCGATCCCCCGCCACAGAGTGTCATGGGTCAGTCCACCATCACCACACAGGGGGCACTCGCTTGTCCATCACGACCTTCACCACGAGCCTGCGCGGCCGGCACCTCACCCGCCGGCTCGCGCAGCTGTACGCCGGACTGGCGCTGTACGGGATCAGCTCGGCGCTCCTGGTGCGCGCCGGGCTCGGCCTGGAGCCCTGGGGAGTGCTCCACCAGGGTCTCGCGGAGCGGACCGGGCTGACCATCGGCGCGGTGTCGATCGTCGTCGGCGCGATCGTGCTGCTGCTGTGGATCCCGATCCGGCAGAGGCCCGGGCTGGGCACCGTCTCGAACGTCTTCGTGATCGGGGTGGCGATGGACGGCACCCTCGCGCTCGTCCCCGGCGTCCACGGCCTGGCCGGGCAGATCCCGCTGATGGCCCTCGGCATCGTCCTCAACGGCCTGGCGACGGGGCTCTACATCGCCGCCCGCTTCGGCCCCGGTCCGCGTGACGGACTGATGACCGGTCTGCACCGGCTCACCGGCCGTTCGATCCGCCTGGTGCGTACGGCGCTCGAGGTCGCCGTCGTCGCCTCCGGTTTCGCGCTCGGCGGCACGGTCGGGGCCGGCACGGTCCTGTACGCGCTGTCCATCGGCCCCCTCGCCCAGTTCTTCCTGCGCCGGTTCGCCGTCCCCGAGCGGAACGCGTGCAGCACCGTGGTCGCCTCCGGGACACCCGAGCAGGCCATACTGCGGCGGTGACTCGCGTACGCCACCCCTATCTCGACCACCCGTCGCCCATCCCGTTCGCCCACCGCGGCGGCTCGGCGGACGGCCTGGAGAACACCGCGGCCGCTTTCCGGCGGGCCGCGGCGGCCGGTTACCGCTACTTCGAGACCGATGTGCACACCACCGCGGACGGGGCGCTGGTCGCCTTCCACGACGCGACGCTCGACCGGGTCACGGACGCGACCGGCCGGATCCGCGATCTGCCGTGGGACGCGGTCCGGGAGGCGCGGGTGGCCGGCAAGGAGCCGCTCCCGCTCTTCGAGGAGCTCCTGGAGGAGTTCCCCGAGGCCCGCTGGAACGTGGATCTGAAGGCGGAGTCGTCACTGGCGCCGCTGGTCGGTCTGATCGAGCGGACGGGCGCCTGGGACCGGGTCTGCGTGGGCTCCTTCACCGAGGCGCGGGTGGCCAGGGCGAAGCGCCTGGCGGGGCCGCGGCTCGCCACCTCGTACGGCGTGAAGGGCGTGCTCGGGCTGCGGCTGCGGTCCTTCGGCATCCCGGCGGCGCTGCGCGCGGGCGCGGTCGCCGCCCAGGTGCCGGAGAGCCAGGGAGGGATTCGCGTGGTGGACCGGCGTTTCGTCCGCGAGGCGCACGCGCGCGGCCTGCACGTGCACGTCTGGACCGTCAACGATCCGGAGCGGATGAACTCTCTCCTCGACCTGGGGGTGGATGGCATCATGACCGATCATCTGGAGACGCTGCGCGCGGTGCTCACCGACCGGGGGGTGTGGGTCTGAGCGCGCGTCCCGCCACGGGGACGAACGAGGGGGCGCGGCCTTGACCGCCAACACCGCCGAGCCGGAGGAGCACACCGCCGATCCCGCCGACCGCAGGCGCGAACAACGCGGCTGGTACTTCTACGACTTCGCGTGCTCGGTCTACTCGACCAGCGTGCTCACCGTGTTCCTCGGCCCCTATCTGACCTCGGTCGCCAAGGCGGCGGCGGACGCGGAGGGCTTCGTCCACCCGCTGGGGATCCCGGTCCGGGCGGGTTCGCTGTTCGCCTACGCCGTCTCCGCCTCGATCGTGGTGGCGGTGTGCGTGATGCCGCTGGTGGGCGCGGCCGCGGACCGCACGGGGCGGAAGAAGCCGCTGCTCGCCGTCGCGGCGTATCTGGGCGCGGCGGCCACCACCGGAATGTTCTTCCTGGACGGCGACCGGTATCTCCTCGGCGCGTTCCTGCTGATCGTCGCGAACGCCTCGCTGGCCGTCTCGATGGTGCTCTACAACGCCTATCTGCCGCAGATCGCCGAGCCGGACGAGCGGGACGCGGTCTCCTCGCGCGGCTGGGCCTTCGGCTATACGTCGGGGGCCCTGGTCCTGGTCCTCAACCTGGTCCTGTACTCGGGGCACGACTCCTTCGGTGTGTCGGAGGGGACGGCGGTACGGATCTGCCTGGCCTCGGCCGGGGTGTGGTGGGGCGCCTTCACGCTCGTACCGCTGCGCAGGCTCCGGGACCGCAGGGTGCGGGAGACGAGTGGCGAGGGGGCCGTCGGCGGTGGCTGGCGGCAGCTCATGGCGACGCTGAGGGACATGCGGCGCCATCCGCTGACGCTGTCGTTCCTGCTGGCGTATCTCGTCTACAACGACGGGGTGCAGACGGTGATCTCGCAGGCGTCGATCTACGGCTCGGAGGAGCTGGGTCTGGAGCAGACGACGCTGATCACGGCGGTGCTCCTGGTGCAGGTGCTCGCCGTCGCGGGCGCTCTCGGGATGGGGCGGATGGCGCGGTCGTACGGTGCCAAGCGCACGATCCTGGTGTCGCTGGCCGTCTGGACGCTGATCCTGGCGGCCGGGTACTTCCTGCCGGCCGGCGCGCCGGTGGCGTTCTTCTGTCTGGCGGCGGCGATCGGTCTCGTCCTCGGCGGCAGCCAGGCGCTGTCGCGCTCGCTCTTCTCCCATCTGGTGCCGCGCGGCAAGGAGGCGGAGTACTTTTCGGCCTACGAGATGAGCGACCGCGGCCTGAGCTGGCTGGGGCCGCTGGTGTTCGGTCTCGCGTACCAGCTGACCGGCAGTTACCGCGATGCCATCGTCTCCCTGGTGATCTTCTTCGCGGTAGGTTTCGTCCTGCTCGCGCGGGTACCGGTACGACGTGCCGTGGCCGCCGCGGGCAACCCGGTTCCGGAGCGGATTTAGACGCGGAAGTGAAAGGCCGGTAGTATACGCCTTTGGCCTGCCAGGCGGACCGTTACTGCGTGCTGCTTTAGTGAAAGCGCTGGGTGACATCTGCTGCCCAGATGTGACAAACCGGGCACTGGTGGGTAGAACAAGGGGCGGCACGACGGGCGACGCATGACCCGGAACGGGAATCTTTACCGCCGACCGGACGTTGACCGGATGACGACGACAGCGACACCTGTCCTGTGGGCGACAAGCCCGGGAGGCACGATTCATGAGTGAGCGAGCTCTTCGCGGCACGCGCCTCGTGGTGACCAGCTACGAGACCGACCGCGGCATCGATCTGGCCCCGCGCCAGGCCGTGGAGTACGCATGCGAGAAGGGCCATCGTTTTGAGATGCCCTTCTCGGTGGAAGCGGAAATTCCGCCGGAGTGGGAGTGCAAGGTCTGCGGAAGCCAGGCACTTCTGGTGGACGGGGACGGCCCCGAGGAGAAGAAGGGCAAGCCGGCGCGTACGCACTGGGACATGCTGATGGAGCGGCGCACGCGTGAGGAGCTGGAGGAGGTGCTGGCCGAGAGGCTGGCGGTCCTGCGTTCCGGCGCCATGAACATCGCCGTCCATCCGCGAGACAGCCGCAAGTCCGCATAGGCGGACGGCGCGGTCCGAAGCGACGCCGCGGGGCCCGGTACACGATCTGTGTACCGGGCCCCGCGGCGTTCTCGCGCGTGGCCGGGAAGCGCTCAGGGCGTCAGCGGCGGGCGGGGCTCGTCGGCCCGCCCGGTGTCGCTCCCGGGCGCGTCGTCGCGGATGACCTCACCCTGGACGACCTTGCCGTCCGGGCGGTGAATACGGGCCTGCTGAAAGGCGTCCTGGAGGCTTCCGGTGGGGGCGGCGCCCATCCGGCGCTCCACGGCCTTCTCGGCGTACCGTCCCAGCAGCGAGCGGACCGGCGGGGCGAGCAGCAGCAGCCCGGCCACGTCGGAGACGAGCCCCGGCAGCATCAGCAGCAGACCGCCCAGCATCAGGAAGCCGTTGCGGTCCTCCGCGCCGACCCGGTCGGCGGCGGTGGGAGGCTGCCCGGTGCGGGCCGCCGCCTGGGCCCGCTCGAAGGTCTCGGTGAGGTTCTTGAAGGCACGCCGGCCCGCCCGCTTGATCACCACGGCGCCGAGGACGGCGCCGCCGACCAGCAGGCCGAGGACGGTCAGTCCGCCGGCCGCTCCGGCCACCACCGTGAGCAGCCAGATCTCCAGGACCAGCCAGACGGCGAGGGCCAACGGGAGCAACGTACGCGCGCGGGAGCGCTTGGGGGCGAGAGGGGGCGGTGCGCCTGTCGTCATGGTCCCCAGTGTGCCTGGCGCCCCGCAGGAACGTCGTAAAGGACGGATCAGCGCGCGGACTTGCGGCCGAGCAGCTTGCCGACCTTGTGCGCGCGGGCCGTCAGGCCCCAGCCGGTGACCCGCCACAGCGCCTCGACGAGGATGTCCTTGCTCATCTTGGAGTCGCCGACCTCGCGTTCCACGAAGGTGATGGGCACCTCGACGACATGGAATCCGGCGGCGACGGCACGGCGGGCCAGGTCGACCTGGAAGCAGTAGCCGGCCGAGGCGACGTCGTCGAGGCCGAGGCCCTCCAGGGTCTCCTTGCGGAAGGCGCGGTAGCCGCCGGTGACGTCCCGGATGGGGACGTCGAGCATGACGCGGGAGTAGAGGCTGCCGCCCCGGGAGATGAACTCGCGGGACTTGGGCCAGTTCACGATCCGGCCGCCGGGCACCCAGCGGGAGCCGAGCACCAGGTCGGCCCCCTTGAGCGCGGTGAGCAGCCGGGGCAGCTCCTCGGGCTGGTGGGAGCCGTCGGCGTCCATCTCGACGAGGACGCCGTAGCCGTTCTCCACGCCCCAGCGGAAACCGGCGAGGTAGGCGGCGCCGAGGCCCTCCTTGCCCTTGCGGTGCAGGACGTGGACGTGGTCGTCCCCCGCGGCGAGCTCGTCCGCGAACTTGCCCGTCCCGTCGGGGCTGTTGTCGTCGGCCACGAGGACGTGCGCCTCCGGTACGGCTTCCCGTACCCGCGAGACGATCGGCTTGATGTTCTCCGCCTCGTTGTAGGTCGGAATGATCACCAAGGCTCTGCCGAGCGGGCCGTAACGCCTCTGGCCACCGTCGTTCACTGCTGCCCCTTCGGATACATACGTAAGCTCCCACCATAGCGAGCCCCGGTCGCGGGTCTGCGGCGACCGGACTCGTCGGGGCGGGGACGTCACGTGACGCCACCGAGGGAGCACGCTGCGGATCGGGGCCCGGTGTCCTTCGGTCCGACCTGGGACCCGCTGGGTGCGGGTCGACCGAGAGCCGTTGTCTACTGAACGTCCGGGCCCCACCCGGATCCCACCCTCCGCCGGAAAAAACCTTCCCTCGCCCCCGAGGCGCGGGCGCTGAACCTGGCTCGCGGTGCTGGTGAACCGGTGCGGCACACCATTCCCTGACCCAGCGGCGTTCGACGACTGCGTGGAGGTTCGAAACCGGTCGGATGTCCTGTGGTGGACTCGCCGAACCTACCGGCCGGTGGCGGTTGGCTGTCAATACTCGTTCGACCTGCGGTGATGACCTATACCGCCAGGTCAGCGGGGACGATCCGCAGGTCGTGGACGAGCGGAAGGATCATCGATCGGTGGTACGGAACGTCCCCGCGTCACTCGTTCGGCCGCTCGAAGACCGTGTGCCCCAGGACCACCGTCCGCAGGCAGACGGGGAGCTCGCCGCCGGGGGTCAGATCGGGCAGTCCGGGCGTGCCCGAGCGCGGGTCGGTCGACCAGCGGGCCACCCGGTCGTCGGGGGCCTGGACCACGAGTTCGCCGGTGCGCCAGACCGCGTAGTCGGCCGGGGCGCCGGGCACGAGGGTGCCGGCGTCGTCGCGGCCGACGGCCCGCCAGCCGCCCCGGGTGTGGGCGGTGAAGGCGGCACGGACGGAGATCCGGTGCTCGGGCGTGCGGTGGAAGGCGGCGGCCCGGACAGTGCCCCAGGGATCCAGCGGCGTCACCGGACTGTCCGAGCCGAAGGCCAGCGGCACCCCGGAACGGAGCAGGGCCGCGTACGGGTTCAGGGTGCGGGCCCGCTCCGCGCCGAGGCGTTCGGCGTACATGCCCCGCTCGCCGCCCCAGGCCGCGTCGAAGGCGGGCTGCACCGAGGCGGTGAGGCCGAGTTCGGCGAAGGCGGCGATCGTCTCGGGCGTGAGCATCTCGGCGTGCTCGACGCGGTGCCGGGCCGCGCGGATCCGGCCGAGGCCGAGCTTCTCGGACGCGGCCCGCACGCCGTCGACGACCGCGGTCAGGGCGGCGTCGCCGATGGCGTGGAAGCCGGCCTGGAGCCCGGCCTCGGTACACGCGACGACATGGGAGGCGACCGTCGCGGCGTCCAGGTGGGAGACCCCGGTGTGCGCGGCGGCCAGGTCGGCGTAGGGGTCGTGGAGGCAGGCGGTGTGGGAACCGAGGGAGCCGTCGGCGAACAGGTCGCCGGCCGCGCCGACGGCGCCGAGGGCGCGGGCGCGCTCGGTGTCGAGATCGGCCCAGTAGCCGACGACGCGCGGGCCCGGCTCCTCTCGGGCGAGGTCGAGCAGTCCGGTGAAGTCGTCCTCGGAGGAGATCTCGGGGCCGCCGCACTCGTGGAGGGTGCCGATGCCGAGCGAGGCGGCGCGGGCGCGGGCCGCTCGCTGGGCCTCGGTGCGCTGCCCGGAGGAGACGGCGGCGTAGGCGGCGGCGCGGACGGCGTGGTGCGCGTCGCCGGTCAGCGGTTCGTCCGCGCGGAAGCCGGTGAGGGCCCGGACTCCGGGCACGAGGTCGAGCAGCGCGGTGGTGACGACGGCCGAGTGGACGTCGATACGGGTGAGGTAGAGGGGGCGGCCGCCGGTGAGCTCGTCCAGCTCCTCGCGGCGCGGCGCACGGCGCTCGGGCCAGCGGGCGGCGTCCCAGCCGTGCCCGATGAGGATCCGGTCGTCGGGGCGGGCCGCGGCGTGGGCGCGGATCATCTCCGCCGCCTCGGCGAGCGAGGCGGCGGCGGAGAGGTCGAGGCCGGTCAGCGCGAGACCCGTGGCGGTGGTGTGCACATGGGCGTCGACGAACGCGGGGGTGACCAGGGCGCCTTGGAGGTCGATCACCTCGTCGACGCCGGAGGCGAAGGCGTCCGCCGCGCCCTCCGAGCCCACCCAGGCGACGTGCCCGCGCTCGACCACCATGGCGGTGGCGAAGGGGTCGGCGGGGCTGTGCACTTCTCCACCGCGCAGCAGCACGGTGCGGTGTTCGGTCTTCGACAGGCTCTCGGTCATGGTGACCAGGTTAGATACGTGGCGGCCTGGCCTCGTACGGGGTGGACAGGACGACCGTCGTGCGGCTGGAGACACCGGCCTGGGAGCGGATGCGGCTGAGCAGGTGCTCCAGCTCCAGGGGGGTGGCGACGCGCACCTTGAGGATGTAGTTCTCCTCGCCGGCGACGCTGTGACAGGCCTCGATCTCGGGGATGTCGGCGAGCCGGTCCGGGGTGTCGTCGGGGGCGCTGGGATCGAAGGGTTTCACCGAGATGAAGGCCGTCAGGGGCAGACCGACGGCCTCCGGGTCGACGACGGCGGCATAGCCGCGGATGACCCCGCGCTGCTCCAGGCGGCGGACGCGCTGATGTACGGCCGAGGTGGACAGGCCCGTGGCCTTGCCCAGGTCGGTGTAGCTCATCCGCCCGTCCCTGACGAGCAACTCCACGATCTGACGATCCAGCTCCTCCATGCGGTCAACCTATTGCCCCGGGAGGTCATCGGCACAGTCGGCGGCCGCCGGTATGCGTGGCTATGACCGTCCGCGCGGCACCTGCGCCGGGCATGTGACGAACGCCACAGGTTTGCGGAGCGGCTTGGGTCGGCCCTCACGATTATGCGGTGGGCCGTATGGGAATTGCTTGTTGTGGTCGAGGCCACACGCACTTGGTCGACCCACCCGAGGGGGAGATTCTCCATGCAGGAGCCTGTTGATTCGGTCGAGACGCCCGACGAGCTCGACGCGTACGACACCTTTGAGATGTACCGGGTCATCTGCCCGGACTGTGTGCAGCCGATAGCGCTGCTCGCGGACGAGGACGAGCTGCCGGAGCACGCGCTCTGCCCGACTCCGTGGAACCCGTTCGTCCTGACGGTCTGCCCCGGCACCGGTCGCGCCGCGTCCGAGGCGCGACCCGCCGACGAGACCCTGGAGGTCCTGGAGCAGGACACCGCGCTGCTGCTGACGCTCCCTCAGGGACTGGACTGGCGGACGCAGCCCTTCTCGCACGTCGGCGGTCCGGGTTCGCGTCCGATCAAGGTGCCGCAGATGCGGCGCGCGGCCTGAGACCGCGCGAGGAGGAGTTGGCGGCACGTCAGGCGTTCCCGCGAGGCCGGAGCCGGGCACGGTCGGCCTCGTCCGGGAACACCGGGTAACTCCCGAACTGCCGCTCGAATCGGTCCGGCGGTGACCCCGGACGGGCGGGTCGCGTTGGGCCGGTCATGACGTCCGTGCACACCGCCCCGAGCACCTACGGAAGACGGCGGCTCACCGAGCCTCGCCTTGAAGAATCGGTTCCGCGCGCGGCTCCGCACGTGGTTCCCCACCCGGTTCCGCACCTGGTTGCGCACCTCACCGACCCGCCGATCTACCAGGCGCTGCTCCGCCAGTGGGCCAGCCACGGCCGGACCCTGCCCGGCCGCAACGACCAGGAGTGGAACCGGCTGGCCGCCGCGCCGGTCTGGGCCGACCGCACGGTGCGCGTGAGCGGTGTCAGCGGGACTCTGGTCCGACGAGGTGACGCGCGATGACCATCCGCTGGATCTGATTGGTCCCCTCGACGATCTGCAGCATCTTCGCCTCCCGCATGTAGCGCTCCACCGGGAAGTCCGCTGTGTAGCCGTAGCCGCCGAGGACCTGGACCGCGTCCGTGGTGATCGCCATCGCCGCGTCCGTGCAGAACAGCTTCGCCATCGCGGCCTGCCGTCCGAACGGCCGGCCCTCGTCACGCAGCCGCGCCGCCTCCAGATACAGCGCCCGGCCCGCCTCGATCCGGGTCGCCATGTCGGCGAGCAGGAAGCGCAAGCCCTGGAAGTCGGCGATCGGCCGGCCGAACTGCCGTCGCTCACGGGCGTACGCGACGGCCTCGTCGAGCGCGGCCTGGGCGAGCCCCACCGCACAGGCCGCGATCCCGAGACGGCCGGATTCCAGGGCGGACAGCGCGATGGCGAACCCCTGCCCCTCCTCGCCGATCCGGCGCGCGTCGGGGATCCGCACCCCGTCGAAGTGCAGCTGGGCCGTGGGCGAGCCCTTCATGCCCATCTTCCGCTCGGGCGCCGCGGCGCTCAGCCCCTCGGCGTCCCCCGGCACCAGGAACGCCGTGATGCCCTTGGGCCCCTCGCTGCCGGTCCGGGCCATGACCGTGCAGAAGTCGGCGATCCCGCCATGGGTGATCCACGCCTTGGTGCCGGTCAGCACCCACGCGTCGCCGTCCCGGACCGCCTTGGTCCGCAGGGAGGCCGCGTCGGAGCCGGAGGCCGGTTCCGAGAGGCAGTAGGCGCCGAGGAGGCCGCCGCCGAGCATGGCGGGCAGATGGGCGGCGCGCTGCTCCTTCGTACCGAAACCGGCGAGGGCGTGGCAGGACAGGGTGTGGACGCTGGCACCGAGGCCGACGGTGAGCCGGGCGGCGGCGAGTTCTTCGAGAACCTGGAGGTAGACGGCGTAGGGCTGGTCGCCGCCGCCGTACTCGGAGTCGTACGGAAGGCCGAGCAGCCCGGAGGCGGAGAGCAGCGAGAAGAGCTCGCGGGGGAAGTGGCCGGCTTCCTCCTCCTCGGCGGCGTGGGGCGCGATCTCCCGCTCGGCGATGTCACGGACCAGGGCGAGCAGATCCTCGGCCTCCTCCGTGGGCAGCCTGCGGTCCACCGTCTGCGGGGCGCGGTCGGGCATGGCGGCGCACTCCTCCCTGTCGGGGGCTGCGGCGGCGCGGGCCGGGGTCGGGCGACGCACCGCCGTCGGTCTGCGCCGATGCTCCCCCGGGCGGATCACGCGAGGGGGCGCCCGGCGCCCGTGGCGGAGGGAGTATGCCCATTCGGCGGGCCCCGGTCACTCCGCGCCTTCTCGTGGTCGCCGGCCCCCTCAGGCGCCGTCGCCCGTCCAGGCCGCCGGGCATGAGGGGACCGTCACATCAGCCCGACCTGCGTGACGAACATGGCGAGCACGACGACCAGGGTCCAGCCCAGGACGTGCTCGAGCAGCTTGGGTCCGTTGTCCTCGGGGCCGCCGGTACGGGCGCGGGCGCGGGCGGCGGAGTGGGTGATGGCGGTCATGGCCACCACAGTGCCAGCGACGGCGGCTCCGGGGTAGAGACGTTCCTCACGGCCCCCGGGCCCGCGGGCGCGGGTCACCGGATGCCGACGGCCGCCAATGCCTTGCGCTGGGCGGGTGTCGGGCGGTCGGGGAAGTAGAGGTAGCACACCCCTCCTGTGCCGGAGACCACTTTGCCGCTCGCGTTGTAGCGCTTGGTGCGGAGCCAGATGTTCTCCCACTCGCGCCGCTTGTAGACGCGGCGCACGGCCTCGTTGTTCGGCGAGGCCGGGTCGTTGGCGATCACGTCGCCGTCCGCGGTGAAGCCGATGACGGTCATGAGGTGGCCGGCGGTGCCGTAACCGGCTCCGGTCAGCTCCTCCTTGCGGAAGGACTGCGAGGTGATGGCCGGGATGCCCGCCCTGATCAGGGTCTCCAGATCGGTGAGCGAGCGCAGCCGGGTGACCACGGCGTTCATGTCCGGGTAGGTGGCGGCGTAGGCGGTGTTGAAGGGCCAGTTGCCGCACCCCTCGTACTGGTAGTCGAAGGTGAAACGGGCCGCGTGGCAGACCTGGGGGTCGGCGAAGGCCGGGTCCACCCAGGCGAGGTCCTCCGCGCTGGGGCGGCGCCCCCAGTACTCGATGATCATCTGCGAGGAGGTCGGGCTGCACCATGCCTCGCCGCCGTTGTCGTACTCCGGGTACTGGCCGACGTGGGTGTTCTGTGAGTAGCGCGGGACGGCCAGCTCGCGGACGAGTCCGGGCACGGAGGCGGGGACGGTGAACCGGTCCGGGATGTCGGACGCCATCGCGCCGAGCCGCCACACCGTCGGCGTGGACGTGGTGCCAGGGGTCCGGTGGAGCGTCAGCCGGAGCTGGTACGAGGCCAGGCGCAGCCCGCTCGCGGCGTCGTCGACGGCGAAGGTGTCGGTCCATACGGAGCTCCGGCCGTCGCTCTGGTCGTCGACCGAGGTGCGCCGGATGTCGCCGTCCCCGTCTCCGGAGGCCCAGCGGCCCATCACGAACCACGGGGTGGCGGTGGCGTCGTTGTACGTGCCGCGCAGCTCGATCTGGATCCAGGTGCCGGGCGGGGTGTCGGCGTTCCAGGAGGCGATGACCTCGGTGGCGGGGACGGTGGAGGTGTGGACCGGGGAGGTCCAGCTCGCGTACTCCCAGGCGGAGGTCGTGCCGGTGTGCGGGTCGGTGTAGTCGGTGCGGCCGGCGGGGCTCGCGATCACCAGGCCGGGGCGGTGGCCGGCGACGGCCCGGGTGCCCGCGGCGCTGCCGGAGCGCCAGTCGGTGTACGAGGTCCAGAAGCGGTTGTCCACGAGGGCGGGCGCGTGGACGTGGGCCGTGTCCGCGGTGTCGCGGACCAGGGCGGCCGCGGGTGCCGCGGAGGCCGCGGCCGTACCCGCGGCGGCCGCGAGGGCGGCGGCGAGAACGGTTCTGCGCGGGGTGGAGCTGGTCATGGGCGGTGACCCCCAGTCGAGAACGGTGATGGCGAACGAACGGGGCCGCGGGTGCGCGGCCGGGTGGTGCCGTGCGGGTGGGGCGCGGGGACAACTATCGCGGCTCGTGAAGCGCCTCTGCCAGCGATTCGCCCCGCGTCGGCCGACCAATATTGGTCGAGACCGGTGACGAGAGCAGCCGCGTGACCTGCGGACACGACCTGGCCGACACGCACCGGGCGAGGCTTTGCGGACACGTTCTAGGCTGACGGCATGGACTGCCTCGACCGCGCCGCCTCCCAACTGCGCCGCCTGCCCCCGTCCTGCGGGCCGGTGCGGCTGATCGCGGTCGACGGGCACGCGGGTTCCGGGAAGTCGACCTTCGCCGGCCGGCTCGCCGCGCGACTGGCGGCGCCGGTCCTGCACCTCGACGACCTCGCCACGCACGAGGAGCTCTTCGCCTGGACGGAACGGATGCGGGACCAGGTGATCGGGCCGTTCTCGCGGGGTGAGGCCGCGCTGTATCACCCGTACGACTGGAATCTGCGGGCCTTCGGTCCGCCGCGCGCACTGCCCCCGGCGCCGGTCGTCCTCATCGAGGGCGTCGGGGCGGGCAGGCGCGCGCTGCGGCCGTGTCTCGCCGCGCTGCTGTGGATGGACCGGGGGGCGGAGGAGTCCTGGTCGCGGGGACGGCACCGGGACGGACCGGCCCTGTCGGCCTTCTGGGACGGCTGGACGGTGGCGGAGACTCGCCATTTCGACGAGGACCCCTCACGGCCCTTCGCCGACACCTTGGTACGGGAGTGTCAGGAGGGCTACGCATGGCTTCCCGGGCCTTCAGTGACAGCAGGCCCGAACCAGATCATCACGCACCGTCACGACGCTCGACCGGTGAACTGAGTAACCGGAAACCGGCTTCCGCAAGTCCCCCAACTCGGCTTGACCCAAGGGGCGTACAGGTCTTACGTTCTCATTGTGCGGCTTTTCGGAGCCGCCGCGGACACGAAGCCCCCGGTTGTTCCCCCGTGATCGGGGGCTTCGTTCTGCCCTGATCATCCCGTTCCCCGGCCGGCCGTCACCGCCCTGTGCTCACCCAGGGTCACCGCCGCCGGATCATGCGCTTCTCCTACGTCGCGTCCCCTCTGCGCAGGTACGATGCCCTTCGGTGCGGTCAAATCCCGTCCGCGAGAAGGCGGTTGTGTACGGCTTCCGGCGGGCGTCCGCCCGCCGGGACGGCAACGGGGCGCGTGTTGTGGGGGACCCGATGGACATCGGTACTCAGGGCGGACAGGCCCCGGCCGAGCTCGCCTGGCTGCGGGGAGTCGACGCCTACACGATGGGCGCCTATCCGCAGGCGGAGGAGGAGTTCCGGACGGCGGTACGCATCGATCCCGGGATGGCGGACGGCTGGCTCGGGCTGCACGCGCTGCGGGTGGACACCACCACGGCGCTGCTGCGGATGTACCGCAACCGCGACCGGTTCGGCGAGCAGCGGGCCCGCCACCGCCGGACCCTGAACTCCTGGTACTGGCTCGGCTGGTGGGTGCAGCCCGTCCTGGAGACCCCGCGGGACCTGCTCCTGGCCCACGCCTCGCACTGGCTGGACGGACGCCATGTGCCCGAGCTGGACCGGGCGCTCGCGGGCCTTCCCCCGGTCGACACCGACCCCCAGGTGCGCTTCCTGCACGCCTGCCGGTCCTACCTGGTCAAGGACTGGGACCAGTTGGTCCGGCACACCGAGACGCTGGTGGACGATCCGCTGCTCGGGATCGAGGCGGGTCTCTTCGGCGGGATGGCCCGGGTCCGTCTGGAGATGTACAGCCAGGCCGAACCGCTGCTCTCGGCGGCTCTGATGCGCTGCCGCAGCGAGCAGCCGCAGCGCAAGGAGCTGCGCTACTGGCTGGCCAGGGCGCACGAGGGAACCGGTCGCAGCGCCGCCGCGCTGCCGCTCTACCGGGCCGTGCACCGCATCGATCCGGCGTTCATGGACACGGCCGCCCGTCTGGCGGCGATCACCGAGTACGACGGTTTCGAGGGGGCGGAGGACCCCGCCGGGCTGGCCTCGGTGACCCTCGGCGGTCTGGGCCAGGACGCGGTCGGCGGGACCCAGGGCGATCCGGAGAGCCCGGTGGCCGACGGAGTGCGGCTGGACACGGAGCCCCCGCCGCCCCCCGCTCCGGCCGCTCCCACCGGCCCGCCCGAACCGCCGGACGCCGTACGGCAGAAGGCGTCGCTCCCGCCCCAGCCGACGCCCCCGCGCTTCCCCGCCAGTCCGACCGACCCGGCCCTGCTCGCCGAGGCGCTCGCCGAGCTGGAGCGCATGGTCGGGATGGAGCCGGTGAAGCGGCAGGTCAAGGCGTTGTCGGCGCAGCTGGAGATGGCGCGGCTACGGGCCGGGCAGGGCCTGCCCGTACAGCCGCCGAAACGTCACTTTGTCTTCTCCGGCCCCTCGGGCACCGGGAAGACCACCGTCGCCCGGATTCTGGGCCGGGTCTTCTACGCCCTCGGCCTGCTCGGCGGCGATCACCTCGTGGAGGCCCAGCGGGCGGATCTCGTCGGGGAGTTCCTCGGACAGACCGCGGTCAAGGCGAACGAGCTGATCGACTCGGCGGTCGGCGGGGTCCTCTTCGTCGACGAGGCGTACTCGCTCTCCAACACCGGCTACAGCAAGGGCGACGCGTACGGCGACGAGGCGCTTCAGGTGCTGCTGAAGCGGGCGGAGGACAACCGGGACCACCTGGTCGTGATCCTGGCGGGCTACCCCGAGGGCATGGACCGGCTGCTCGCCACCAACCCCGGGCTGTCCTCGCGTTTCACGACCCGGGTGGACTTCCCCTCGTACCGCCCAGGAGAACTCACCGCGATCGGCGAGGTCCTGGCGGCGGCGAACGGGGACTGCTGGGACGAGGAGGCGCTGGACGAGCTGCGCTCGATCAGCGGCCATGTCGTCGAGCAGGGCTGGATCGACGAGCTGGGCAACGGCCGCTTCCTGCGGACGCTGTACGAGAAGTCCTGCGCGTACCGCGACCTCCGTCTCTCCGGCTACCCCGGTACCCCGACCCGCGAGGACCTGGCCACGCTCCGGCTGGCCGACCTGATGCAGGCGTACGGCGAGGTCCTCTCGGGCCGCGGCCCCTCGGCCCGGGGCTCCCAGGAGCCACCGGGCCTGTGACCCGGCCGGGTGCCGGCCGGCACCCGGGCACCCGGGCCCCCACGGGTGGGCCTGCGGCCATGTCAGCCGGCCAGCACCCCCGCCGACCGCTCCGGGCGGGGATCCCTGGCCGGCCGGGCCGCGGGCGCCCGGTAGGCGGGGGCGGGCGCGGGCGCGCGGTGGGACGGGTCGCGGACCTCGCCCACCAGCATCTCCAGGACGTCCTCCAGGGCCACCAGTCCGAGGACGCGGCCCGAGCCGTCCGCGACCTGGGCGAGGTGGGTGGCCGCGCGGCGCATCACGGTCAGGGCGTCGTCGAGCGGCAGCTCGGGGCGGAGCGTCGCCATGGGGCGCCAGATCTGCTGCGGCACCGCCCGCTCGCGCTCCTCCAGCTCCAGGACGTCCTTGACGTGCACGAACCCGAGGTACGTCCCACTCCCTTCGGCGCACACGGGGAAGCGCGAGTAGCCGGTGCGGACGGTCAGCTCCTCGATCTCGCGCGGGGTGACGTCCGGGGTGACCGTCACCAGCGCCGCCGGGCCCATGAGCACGTCCGTCACCGGGCGGCTGCCCAGTTCGAGGGCGTCCTCCAGACGCTCCTGCTCGGCCGGGTCGAGCAGTCCGGCCTGCCCCGCGTCCTCCACCAGGCGTCCGAGCTGGACGCTGGTGAAGACGGCCTCGACCTCGTCCTTGGGTTCCACCTCGAAGGCGCGCAGGATCAGCCGGGAGCAGGCGCCGAGCGCGGTGGTCACCGGCCGGCAGATCCTGGCGAAGCCGACCAGGGCGGGGCCGAGCCAGAGCGCCGTCCGCTCGGGCGCCGCCATCGCGAGGTTCTTCGGCACCATCTCGCCGATGACGAGATGGAGGAAGACGACCGCGGCGAGGGCCACGACGTACCCGAGCGGATGGATCAGGCCCTCCGGCACCCGTACGGCGTGGAAGAGCGGTTCGAGGAGTCGTGCCACCGTCGGCTCGGCGACCGCGCCGAGCGTCAACGAGCAGACGGTGATGCCGAACTGTGCCGCCGCCATCATCTGCGGCAGGTTCTCCAGGCCGTACAGCACCTGGCGGGCCCGGGTGCCGCCGAGCGGCTCGATCTGGCTGCGGCGTACCGAGACGAGCGCGAACTCGGCGCCGACGAAGAAGCCGTTGGCCACCACGAGAAGGACGGCGAACAGCAGCGGGAGCAGGCTCATCGGACGGCCTCCGGCACCAGGGGCAGCGTGGCCGTGCGCACGATCCGTACGCGCGCGGCGCGATAGCGGTCGACCTGCCGTACGGAGAGCCGCCAGCCGGGCAGCTCGGCCCGGTCCCCGGGCGCGGGAATGCGGCCCAGGAGGTCGGCGACGAGCCCGGCGACCGTCTCGTACGGGCCTTCGGGCACGTCGACTCCTATCCGGTGCAGGGTGTGCACTCGGCAGGAGCCGTCGGCGTCCCAGGCGGGGCTGCCGTCGTCGGCGGTGACGGCGGTCAGCTCGGGCCGCTCGTCGGAGGCGGTGTCGTGCTCGTCGCGGACCTCGCCGACGAGCTCTTCCACGATGTCCTCCAGGGTGACCACCCCGGCGGTGCCGCCGTACTCGTCGACGACGACGGCGATCGGCTGTTCGCGGCGCAGCCGCTCCAGGAGCGCCTGGGCCGGCAGCGTCTCGGGGACGAGCAGCGGCGGGACGACGATCCGGCCCACGGGGGTGCGCGGCCGCACGTGCGGGGGCACGGCGAGCGCGTCCTTGAGATGGACCATGCCGACGATCTCGTCGATGCGTTCGCGGTACACCGGGAAACGGGAAAGGCCGGTCGCCCGGGTGAGGTTGAGGACGTCGGCCGCGGTGGCGTCGGTCTGCAGGGCGCTCACCTTCACCCGAGGGGTCATGAGGTGCTGTGCGGTGAGCCCGCCCAGCGTCAGGGTGCGGACGAACAGGTCGGCCGTGTCCTGTTCCAGCGCGCCCGCCCGGGCCGAGTGCCGGGCCAGGGCGACCAGCTCACCGGGGGTACGGACGGAGTCCAGCTCCTCGGTGGGCTCCACGCCCAGGAGCCGGACCAGCCGGTTGGCGACCCGGTTGAGCAGGGCGATCACCGGCCGGAAGACGGACGAGAAGAGGTGCTGCGGGCCGGCCACGAACCGGGCCACCTGGAGCGGCCGGGAGACCGCCCAGTTCTTGGGCACGAGTTCGCCGACCACCATCTGGACGGCGGAGGCGAGCAGCATCCCGATCACGACCGACACCCCGGGGACGACGCTCCGGGGCAGTCCGGTCCAGGTCAGCGGCGGGCCGAGGAGCCGGGCGAGCGCGGGCTCGGCGAGCATGCCGACGACGAGCGAGGTGAGGGTGATGCCGAGCTGGGTGCCGGAGAGCTGGAAGGACAGCTCACGCAGCGCCTTGACGACTCTGCGGGCGCGCCGGTCGCCGTCGGCCGCGGCCCGTTCGGCGTCGGCGCGTTCCACGGTGACGAGACCGAACTCGGCCGCCACGAAGAAGCCGTTGGCGAGGATCAGGAGAAAGGCCGCGGTGAGCAGCAGGAGGGGGATGATCATGCCGCCGCCTCCGTGGAGAGGGCGGCGCGGGTACTACCGGACGATCCGTCCATTGCCGGAGGGAGTCACTCCTCGGGTCGCAGGGAGGGCCCCGCGGGCCGCGGTCGCGGCCCCGCACATGCGAGGCGGTGGTGCCGCTCGGCACCACCGCCTCCAGAGTAATCACGCCGACCGGGCCCGGGGCAGGGGGTCGGCCCCGTATGGGCGACCCTCGGGTGTGGTGGGCGGGTGTACGTTCGGGTCAGCCGGCGTCCGGACCGGTGCCGCGCGCCTCGGCGAGGGCGCGCAGGGCGCGGGCGTCGCGGATGGCCTGCTGCTTGGCGATTCCCGGCTGGATGCCGAGCGCGGGCATGCTCGTGCCGTCGCTCAGGTCGAGGAAGACCCAGGGGTCGCCCGGCCGGAGGTTGACCCGCAGGATCTCGGCCCACGCCAGTCGGCGTGTCCGGGTGATGTTGACGACGGTGACGCCGCCGTCGTCGGCGACGACCTTGGGGCGGCTGAGCAGCGCGAGGACGCCGAGGAAGAGGGCCGCGGTGAAGACGAAGCTGGCCCGCTCCCCCGGGCCGAGGTTCTCCAGCATCAGCGCGACGGCGGTGATGACGGCGAACATCACCGTCCCCACGATCAGCAGGACCGCGCGGGTGCGGCCCGGCCGGAAGGTGACCGGGAGGGTGGGCGTCGTTGACTCGGACATCGTGGTTCCTTCGTGCCTCATGCCTCGTGCCTCGCCTCGGCCGTCGTCGTCAGAGACGGCAGGCGTGGATGGCCGTCGTCAGGATGGCGCGGGCACCCAGTTCGTACAGGTCGTCCATGATCCGCTGCGCCTCCTTGGCCGGGACCATGGCCCGGACCGCGACCCAGCCCTCGTTGTGCAGGGGCGAGATCGTCGGCGACTCCAGGCCCGGGGTGAGCGCGACCGCCTGCTCCAGGTGCTCGGCGCGGCAGTCGTAGTCCATCATCACGTACGAGCGGGCGACGAGGACACCCTGGAGGCGGCGGAGGAACTGCTGCACCTGGGGGTGGTCGGCCTCGGCGCCGTTGCGCCGGATGACGACGGCCTCGGACTTGAGGATGGGCTCGCCGACGACTTCCAGACCGGCGTTGCGCAGGCTGGTGCCGGTCTCGACGACGTCCGCGATGATCTGGGCGACGCCCAGCTGGATCGCGGTCTCGACCGCGCCGTCCAGGTGGACGACGGAGGCGTCGATGCCCTGGTCGGCGAGGTGCTTGGCGACGATTCCCTCGTACGAGGTAGCGATGGTCATGCCGCCGAAGTCCTCGGGGCCGTTCGCGGTGCCGGGGCGGGTGGCGTAGCGGAACGTCGAGCGGCCGAAGTTCAGCGGGAGGATCTCCTCCGCGTTGGCTCCGGAGTCCAGCAGCAGGTCACGGCCGGTGATGCCGATGTCCAGCTTGCCGGAGGCGACGTAGATCGCGATGTCCTTCGGCCGCAGGTAGAAGAACTCGACTTCGTTGTCGGGGTCGATGACGACGAGTTCCTTGGACTCCTTGCGCTGGCGGTAGCCGGCCTCATGGAGCATCTCCGACGCAGGTCCGGAGAGGGAACCCTTGTTGGGGACGGCGATGCGCAGCATGGGGTGGGCTTCCTTTGCGTGGGAGTGTCAGGGTGAGCGGGCTGGGCTCAGAGGTGGGCGTAGACGTCGTCGAGCGAGATCCCGCGGGCGACCATCATCACCTGGACGTGGTACAGCAGCTGCGAGATCTCCTCGGCGGCGGCTTCCTTGCCCTCGTACTCGGCGGCCATCCAGACCTCGGCGGCCTCTTCGACGACCTTCTTGCCGATGGCATGGACTCCCTTGTCCACCAGTTCCGCGGTGCGGGAGGTGGCCGGGTCGCCGTTCTCGGCCTTGAGCTTGAGCTCGGCGAAGAGCTCTTCGAAGGTTTTGTTCGCCATGATGTCCTAAGAGTACGGGGTAAGGGTCACGTACTTAGCGCCAGGGTTCGCTGACCGTGCGCAGTGTGGTCGCGGTGGCGACGGCGGCGGTGACGGCCTCGTGGCCCTTGTCCTCGCTGGATCCTTCGAGGCCGGCCCGGTCGAGGGCCTGCTCCTCGTTGTCGACGGTCAGGACGCCGAATCCGACGGGTACGCCGGTGTCGATCGAGACCTGGGTGAGGCCGTGGGTGACGCCCTGGCACACGTACTCGAAGTGCGGCGTTCCGCCGCGGATGACGACGCCGAGGGCGACGATGGCATCGTAGCCGCGACCGGCGAGTACCTTCGCCACCACCGGCAGCTCGAAGCTTCCGGGGACGCGCAGCAGCGTCGGCTCGTCGATGCCGAGCTCGTGCAGGGCGCGCAGGGCGCCGTCGACGAGTCCGTCCATGATCTTCTCGTGCCACTGCGCCGCGACGACCGCGACCCTGAGGTCGCCGCAGTTCTTCACGCTGAGGACGGGTGCGCCCTTGCCGCTCATGTCTCTCCTTGCTCGCCTTGCTGTACGGGGTGACTTACTGGTTGCCGCAGGTGGAGGCGGAGGCGCCGTCCAGCCAGGGCAGGTCGTGCCCCATCCGGTCCCGCTTGGTGCGCAGGTAGTGGAGGTTGTGCTCGCCGGCCTGGACCGGCATGGGCTCGCGGCCCTCGACCCGCAGGCCGTACCGGGTGAGGGCGGCGGTCTTCTCGGGGTTGTTGGTCATCAGCCGCAGGCTGCGGACGCCGAGGTCGACGAGGATCTGCGCCCCGGCGGCGTAGTCGCGGGCGTCGGCCGGCAGGCCGAGCTCCAGATTGGCGTCGAGGGTGTCCCGGCCGCGTTCCTGGAGTTCGTACGCGCGCAGCTTGGAGAGCAGGCCGATGCCCCGGCCCTCGTGTCCGCGCAGATAGACCACGACGCCGCGGCCGTCCTCGGTGATCCGGTCCATGGAGGCCTGTAGCTGGGGGCCGCAGTCGCAGCGCAGCGAGTGGAAGATGTCGCCGGTCAGGCACTCGGAGTGGACCCGGACCAGGACGTCCTCACCGTCGCCGATCTCGCCGTGGACGAGGGCGACGTGCTCGACGCCGTCGACGATGGAGCGGTAGCCGTACGCGGTGAACTCGCCGTGCGCGGTGGGCAGCTGGACCTCGGCCTCGCGGCGGACCGTCGGCTCGGCGGAGCGGCGGTAGGCGACGAGATCCTCGATCGAAATGATCGTGAGGCCGTGCTTGCGGGCGAACGGGACGAGCTCGGGCAGCCGCAGCATCACGCCGTCCTCGCCGGCGATCTCGACGATCGCGCCGGCCGGCCGCAGGCCCGCGAGGCGGGCGAGGTCGACGGCGGCCTCGGTGTGGCCGTTGCGGACGAGGACGCCGCCGGCCTTGGCGCGCAGCGGGAAGATGTGGCCGGGGCGGACGAAGTCGGACGGCTCGTAGGTGCCGCTCGCCAGCATCTGGAGGGTGGTGGCGCGGTCGGCGGCGGAGATGCCGGTGGTCACGCCGTGGGCGGGGGCCGCGTCGACGGAGACGGTGAAGGCCGTGCGCATCGACTCGGTGTTGTGCTCGACCATCTGCGGGAGCTGGAGGCGCTGGAGCTCCTCGTCCTCCATGGGGGCGCAGATCAGGCCGCGGCACTCGGTCATCATGAAGGCGACGATCTCGGGGGTGGCCTTCTCGGCGGCGATGACGAGGTCGCCCTCGTTCTCGCGGTCCTCGTCGTCGACGACGACGACGGGCCGGCCGGCGGCGATGTCGCGGATGGCCTGCTCGACGGGGTCGAGGGAGAGGTCGGCGGCGTCCCACAGGGAAGTCGGGGGGGCTGCGCGCGGCGCATCGTTCAGGGTGGTGGCGGGTGACGGGCGGGAGCTCATGTGAGGGCTCCTTCCAGAGCGGGAGCCGTACGCGTCCGGAGCCACCAGTCGCGCAGGCCCCAGATGACGAGGGCGAAGTAGATGACGTAGACCAGGCCGGAGAAGGCGAGTCCGCTGGAGAAGGCGAGGGGTACGCCGACCAGGTCGACGAGGAGCCAGGCGAACCAGAACTCGACCAGGCCGCGGGCCTGGGCGACCATCGCCACGAGCGTGCCGACGAAGATGTACGCGTCGGCCCACGGGCTCCAGGAGAGCGACGGGTAGAGGGTGAACAGGCCGCCGACCGCGAGGGTGCCGAGGACGGCGCCGGCGAGAAGGAGGCCGCGCTCCTTCCAGGTGGCGAAGCGGACGGCGATGGAGCCGTCCTGGGCCTGCCGCCGGCCGCGGTTCCACTGCCACCAGCCCCAGGCGGCGACGGCGATGACCAGGAGCTGCTTGCCGACACCGCCGCTGAGGTGGGCGGAGGCGTAGGCGCCGACGAGGACGACGCCGGAGAGCAGCTGCGCGGGCCAGGTGAGGATGGAGCGGCGCCAGCCGAGCGCGAGGGCGATCAGGCCGATCGTGTTGCCGATCATGTCGGACCACATGATGTGCTGACCGAAGGCGCTGAAGGCCTCGGAGTTGAGCCAGCTCACTTCGCGTTCTCCCGGGCTTCCGAGCCGAGCAGTCGCTCGACGTACTTGGCGATGACGTCGACCTCGAGGTTGACCGGGTCGCCGGGCCGCTTGATGCCGAGCGTGGTCAGGGCGAGGGTGGTGGGGATGAGGCTGACGGTGAACCAGTCGGCGGCGGCCTCCACGACGGTGAGGCTGACGCCGTCGACCGTGATCGAGCCCTTCTCGACGACGTACCGGGAGAGGTGGGCCGGCAGGGCGACCTTGACGATCTCCCAGTGCTCGGACGGCGTGCGGTCCAGGACGGTGCCGGTGCCGTCGACATGGCCCTGGACGATGTGTCCGCCGAGGCGGTCGCCGACGGCCATGGGCCGTTCCAGGTTGACCCGGGAGCCGACGTCGAGCGCGCCGAGCGAGGAGCGCAGAAGCGTCTCGGCCATCACATCGGCGGTGAACTCGCCGTCGCCGGACTCGACGACCGTGAGGCAGACACCGTTGACGGCGATGGAGTCGCCGTGCTTGGCGCCTTCCGTGACCAGGGGGCCGCGCAGACGGAAGCGGGAGGCGTCCGCCAGCTTCTCGACGGCGGTGACCTCACCCAGTTCTTCGACGATTCCGGTGAACACGCTCAGGCTCCCTTGAGGGTGGCAGTGATACGAAGGTCGGGGCCGACGGGGACGGTCTCGCTGACGTCGAGCCGCAACGCGTCGGTGATGGTGGTGATTCCTGCGTCGGCGAGGGCGTTCGGTCCCGCGCCGAGGAGGAGCGGGGCGAGATAGCCGACGACCTGGTCGACGGCGCCCGCGCGGACAAAGGCGCCGGCCAGCGTCGGCCCGCCTTCGAGGAGGACGGAGCGGACGCCCCGCTGGTGGAGGGCCGCGAGGAGTTCGGGGATGTCGAGGCCGCCGCCGGGTGCGCGGGAGAGCCGCCAGGTCTCGGGGAAGTGCCTGGTCTCCTCCTGGAGCACGTCCTCGGCCACGGCGATCACGGTGCGAGCGGCGTCGTCGAGGACCCGGGCGCCCGGCTTCACGGCGCTCGCCTCGGTGTCGACGACGACCCGCAGGGGCTGGACGGCCCCCTCGACGCCCCGTACCGCCAGATGGGGGTCGTCGGCGCGGGCGGTTCCGGAGCCGACCACGACGGCGTCGGCCTCGGCGCGCAGCCGGTGGACGTCGGCCCGGGACTCGGCTGAGGTGATCCAGCGGGAGCTGCCGTCGGCGGCGGCGATCCGGCCGTCGAGGGTGGCGGCGTACTTCCACCGTACGAAGGGCCGGCCGAGGCGTACGGAGGTGAGCCAGGCGATGTTGCCCGCCTCCGCCTCGTCCGCCAGGAGGCCCTGCGAGACCTCCACGCCGGCTGCTCGCAGGGTGTCCGCACCACCTGTGGCCTGGGGGTTCGGGTCGCCGACGGCGTAGACGACCCGGCTGATCCCGGCCTCGGTGAGGGCCTGGGCGCAGGGGCCGGTGCGACCGGTGTGGTTGCAGGGTTCGAGGGTGACGTAGGCGGTGCCGCCGCGGGCGAGGACGCCGGCCGCGCGCAGGGCGTGGATCTCGGCGTGCGGTCCGCCGGCGCGCTGATGGAAGCCCTCGCCGACCTGGTGTCCGGAGGCGTCGAGGATGACGCAGCCGACGACCGGGTTGGGGCTGGTGGAGCCGAGACCGCGGGCGGCGAGCGCGATCGCTCGGCGCATGGCGGTGATGTCGGCCTGCGTGGCCACCGGGTCCTCCTGCCTCTTCGGGCACGGACTCCGGGGCCTGTCGATGACGACAGAGAGCGGCACAACACCTCGCGGGGGACGCCGAGGCCGAATACGCCGATGGCCGTCGGACGCCGGAGGTCCGGCGTCGGCGACCAGCGGAATACGGCCGGCGCGCCCGTGAAGGGGTCGCCCGCCGCGCACTGCCTCCCATCCGGACTTTCACCGTCGGTCCAGGAATCCCACCTGGTCAACCGGCCGCTGGCTGCGGACGGGTCGCGGACTATACCGCCGGTTCGGAATTACACCGACCCCGGAGTGCGCTGCTGCTGATACAGGGCCAGTGTGCCACGGACGGTCGTGGGCCATGCGGGTGGAGCCCTGTGGGCTGACTCACAGGGGGTCGCGACCTCCGCCGAACCCCTCCAGTTGGTACAGACCTATTGACGCACTGGTCTAGTCCTCTTAATCTCCGTGTCACCTCCGAGGTACCGGCCCGCCGGTGTGCGCACTCCACGGGCCCAACACGACCCACCCCCTTGTTCGTTGTGTTCTGTCCTACCTCCCAGGAGGAACCGATCGTGTTGTCCCCCACGAAGACGAGAGCCTCGCTGCTCGCGTCCGGTGCGGCCGTCGCCGGGCTGCTGATCAGCTCGCTCTCCGGGGGCGTCTCGTACGCCGCCGACAACGAGAGCTGCCGGCCGGACGGTCTGTACAAGACCCCCGGCGTCGACGTCCCGTACTGCTCGGTCTACGACACCGAGGGCCGCGAGAAGATGGGCGCGGACCACCAGCGCCGGGTCATCGGCTACTTCACCGGCTGGCGGACCGGCAAGAACGGCGAGCCCGCCTACCTCGCCCACGACATCCCCTGGGACAAGGTCACCCACGTCAACTACGCCTTCGGGCACGTCGGTCCGGACAACAAGCTGTCGGTGGGCACGGACGGGCCGAACAACGCGGCCACCGGAATGACCTGGCCGGGTGTCGCCGGCGCGGAGATGGACCCCGCCTTCGCCTACAAGGGCCACTTCAATCTGCTCAACAAGTTCAAGAAGCGGCACCCGGACGTCAAGACGCTGATCTCGGTCGGTGGCTGGGCGGAGACCGGCGGCTACTTCGACGACAACGGAACCCGGGTGAACTCCGGCGGCTTCTACTCGATGGCCACCAACGCCGACGGTTCGGTCAACCAGGCCGGGATCGACACGTTCGCGGACTCGGCCGTCGCCTTCATCAAGAAGTACGGCTTCAACGGCGTCGACATCGACTACGAGTACCCGACGACGATGAAGGACGCGGGCAACCCGCTCGACTGGCAGCTCTCCAACGCCCGCCGCGCGGGGCTGGTCAAGGGCTACGACGCGCTGATGAAGTCGCTGCGCGAGAAGCTCGACCGGGCCGGCGCCGCCGACGGCAGGCACTACCTGCTGACCGTCGCCGCGCCCTCCTCCGGCTATCTGCTGCGCGGCATGGAGACGTACCAGATGCAGCGGTACCTGGACTACGTCAACATCATGTCCTACGACCTGCACGGCGCCTGGAACGAGTACGTCGGCCCCAACGCCTCGCTCTTCGACGACGGCAAGGACGCGGAGCTGGCCGCCGCCAACGTCTACGGCTCCTCGCAGTACGGCGGCATCGGCTACCTCAACACCGACTGGGCGTACCACTACTTCCGCGGCTCCATGCCGGCCGGCCGGATCAACATCGGCCTGCCCTACTACACCCGCGGCCACAAGAACGTGCAGGGCGGCACGGACGGACTGTGGGGCAAGGCGGCCGCGACGACCTGCCCGGCGGGCTCGGGGCTGACCAAGTGCGGTGACGGCGCGGTCGGCATCGACAACCTGTGGCACGACAAGGACACCAACGGTGCCGAGTCCCCGGCCGGCTCCAATCCGATGTGGCACGCCAAGAACCTGGAGAAGGGGATCGTCGGCGACTACGTCACGCGGTACGGATTCCCGGCGGGCACCACGCTGACCGGCACCTACGCCCGCAAGTACGACTCGACGCTGGTCGCGCCGTGGCTGTGGAACGCGCAGAAGAAGGTCTTCCTCTCCACGGAGGACGAGCAGTCGGTGGCCGCCAAGGCGGACTACGTGGTCGACCGCGGCATCGGCGGCACCATGGTCTGGGAGATGGCCGGCGACTACGACTGGAACGCCGCCAAGGGCCAGTACGAGATGGGTGACACGCTCACCTCGCTGATGTACGACAAGTTCAAGGCGGCCACGCCGTACGGCGCGAAGACGTCCAACGCCACGCTGCCCACCCGGGCCGTGGACATCAGGACGGAGTTCACCGAGTTCAAGCTGGGCGACTCCAACTACCCGATCACCCCCAAGATCAAGATCACCAACCGCACCGCGACCACGCTGCCGGGCGGCACGGAGTTCCGGTTCGACTACGCGACGGCCGCGCCGGGCAACGCCTCCGACCAGTCCGGTTTCGGTACGAAGGTGATCAGCAGCGACCACACGGGCAACAACGTGGGCGGGCTGAAGGGCGACTTCCACCGGGTGTCCCTGAAGCTGCCGGCCTGGCAGTCGCTGGCCCCGGGCGCGAGCGTCGACCTGGCGTTCAACTACTACCTGCCGGTCTCCACGCCGTCGAACTGGACGGTGAACATCGGCGGTACGACGTACGCGCTCGCCGGTGACCTGGCGCGCGGGACCACGGTGGTGGAGCCGGGCGGCTCGACCCCGACGCCGACCCCCACGCCCACGCCCACACCCACACCCACCAACCCGACGCCGACGCCGACGCCGACGAACCCGGGCGGCAGCTGCACCGCGCCGGCGTACGTGGCCGGCACGGTCTACAACGGCGGCTCGCTCGTCTCCCACAAGGGCCGCACCTGGAAGGCACAGTGGTGGACGCAGAACGAGGAGCCGGGCACGACCGGCGAGTGGGGCGTCTGGAGGGACCAGGGCGCCTGCTGACCCTCCTCCGCGAAAGAACGCCCGGCGGCGGTTCTCACGGCCCTTGCCGCCGCCGGGTCCCCGGCCCGTCGTCACGGGTCCCGGCCTCCTCCGGCAGGCCGGTCCCGTGGCGGCGGGCCGTCTCGGCGCGGCGGCCGATGTCACATTCGGAGGACGCCGTGCGTTCATAGCCTCGACAGCGTGCACACACCGCGAGGGGACGAAGCAGCGATGACCACGATTCTGGTGACCGGCGGTACGGGGACACTCGGCCGGCTCGTCGTCGAACGGCTGACGGCGGACGGGCACGACGTACGGGTGCTGAGCCGGCACTCCCGGCCGTACGCCGTCGATCTGCGGGCCGGCGGGCCCGGCCTCGACACCGCCCTGGACGGTGTGGACACCGTCGTGCACTGCGCCACGGCGCCACGCGGCGACGAGGACGCGGCCCGGCAGCTGATCGCCGCGGCGCGGCGGGCCGGGGTCGGGCACCTGGTCTACATCTCGATCGTCGGCGTGGACCGCGTCCCGCTGGGCTACTACAGGACGAAGCTGGCCGTGGAACGGCTCGTGGAGGAGTCCGGGCTCGGCTGGACGGTGCTGCGGACGACGCAGTTCCACGACCTGGTCCTCTCGATCGTGCGGGGCGCGGCGCGGCTGCCGGTCATGCCGGTGCCGTCGGGAATCTCCTCCCAGCCGATCGAGACCGCCGAGGTCGCCGACCGCCTGGCCGAGCTGGCGACCGCGGCTCCGGCCGGGCGTGTCCCGGACATGGGCGGCCCGGAGGTGCTGTCGTTCGGGGAGTTCGCCGACCTGTACCTGCGGGCGTCGGGGCGACGGCGGCTCCGGGTGCCGCTCCCGCTTCCGGGCGGCGTGGCGCGGGCACTGCGCGAGGGCGGCAACCTCACCCCGGAGCGGGCGGTGGGGAAGGGCACGTTCGCCGAGTTCCTCGCCAGGACGGAGCGCGCCCGGCAGGGCACGCCGTAAGGCCCGCTGCCTCGCGCCGCACGGGCGGTCTTGGGGCACGCCGTAAGACCCTCTGCCCCGCCGCACCGCAGGGCCTCGGTCAGGCGCCGGCCGGGAAGAGGGCGTCCTGGGCGGCGTCGCGGGCGGCCAGGAGAGCGCCCTGGAGGACCGCCGTGTCACCGAGGGCGGTGGGGCGGACCTCGGTCCGCAGGGGGGACAGGGCCGTGAGCCGCTTCTCCACGCGGGCCGCCAGGGCGGCGCCGCCCGCGTGGCCGGTCTCGCCGCCGAGGACGACGCAGCCCGGGTCCAGGACCGAGACGACGGCGGCGGCGCCGACGGCGAGGCGGTCCGCGAGGGCGTCGAGGAAGGGTCCGTCGCCCGAGGCGAGGGCCGTACGCGGCTCCAGGCCGTGCCGGACGGCCAGCACGTCGACGGCCGCGACGCAGACCAGCTCGTGGAAGCCGCCCGCGCAGTCGGTCGCCGAGGGCAGCCCCGAGGTGCCGGGGACCGGCAGAAAGCCGATCTCCCCCGCCCCGCCCGAGGCTCCGCGGCGCAGCCGGCCGTCCAGGACGACGGCCGCGCCGACCCCCTGGCCGAGCCAGAGCAGGACGAAGGTGTCACAGTCCCGCACGGCGCCCAGCCGCTGCTCGGCGACGGCCGCCAGATTGGTCTCGTTCTCCACCAGCACGGTCGCGGGAAGCCGTTCCTGGAGCGCCGGGACGAGCCGCCGGTGCCAGGCCGGCAGCCCGGAGGAGTCGTGCAGTTCCCCGGTCGCCGGGTCGATGAGGCCGGGCGCGCCGATGCCGACGCTGTGCAGCGCGCCGACGCCCGCCTCCTTCGCCGTGCGTTCGAGGAGGGCGACCGCCCGCTCGACGGCGGGCTCCGTACCCGTGCCCTCCCCGATCGGCAGGGTCGCCTCGGCCAGCGTGGTGCCGAGCAGGTCGGCGACGACGACGGAGACGGACCGGGTCCGCACGTCGAGGGCGGCGAGATGGGCGCGGTCGGCGACGATCCCGTACAGCTTGGCGTTCGGGCCGCGCCGCTGCGCTCCTGACTCCCCCACGACCCGGACGAGACCGGCACCCTGGAGCCGTTCGACGAGGTCGGCGACGGTCGGCCGGGAGAGTCCGGTCAGCGTCTTGAGCTGAGTCGCCGTCAGCGGCCCCTCGTCCTGGAGCAGTCGCAGGGCGAGCCGGTCGTTGATGGCCCGGGCGGTGCTCGGAGATGCGGGCATGCCGGGATCCTCTCAGACTTCAGGTGGCGCCCACTATTTATCAGGCAGGGTTCCTGATAGTTTACGGCGGCACCAGCAGCGTAGCGAGAGTGACAGCCGGGGAGGGCCCATGGCGGGCGAGACCGTCTTCAGTACCGAGCGCCTGCGGCGGGCCCGTTTCGCCGTCGCCGCCGTCTTCTGCGTCCATGGCGCCGTCACCGGCAGTTTCGCCACCCGCATCCCCTGGATCCAGGACCACGCGGGCGTCGGCGCCGGTCAGCTCGGCCTCGCCCTCGCCTTCCCCGCCATCGGCGCCTCGCTCGCGATGCCCGTGGCCGGCGCGATCAGCCACCGCTTCGGCGCCCGCCCCGCGCTGCGCGGACTGCTCGCCCTGTGGACGCTCTCCCTGACCCTGCCCTCGCTCGCCCCGAACATCTACGGGCTGTGCGCGGCGCTCTTCGTCTTCGGCGCCACGGCCGGCATGTCCGACGTGGCGATGAACGCCCTCGGTGTCGAGGTCGAGAACCGGCTCGGCAAGTCGATCATGTCCAGTCTGCACGGCATGTGGAGCGCGGGCGCGCTCATCGGCTCGGCCGCGGGCACCGTCGCCGCCCATCTCGGCGGGGACGCCCGGCTCCACCATCTGATCGCCGCCCTCGTTCTGACCGCCCTCGGTCTCGCCCTCTGCCAGGGCGTGCCCGATCTGCGGAGCACTCCCGACCAGGAACCGCCGCCGCGCTTCTCCCTGCCGTCGAAGTCCGCGCTGGTCATCGGAGCGATCGGGTTCTGCGGGGTCTTCGCCGAGGGCGCCAGCCTGGACTGGTCGGCGGTCTATCTGAAGGACGAGCTGGGCTCGTCGGCCGGTGTCGCGGCCGCCTCGACCACCGCGTTCGCGCTGACCATGGCCGTCGCCCGGCTGGTCGGCGACCGGGTGGTGGACCGGTTCGGCGCCGTACGGACGGTACGGGTCGGCGGCGTCGCGGCCACGCTCGGCGGGCTGCTCGTGGTGTTCGCCCCGCACGCCGCCCTCGCCATGGCCGGTTTCGGTCTCATCGGCCTCGGTGTCGCGGTCGTCGTCCCGCTCGCCTTCGCCGCGGCCGGGCGCAGCGGTCCCAACCCCAGCCAGGCCATCGCGGGCGTCGCCACCATCACGTACACCTCGGGCCTGATCGCCCCTTCGGCGATCGGCGGGATCGCCGACGCGACCTCGCTGATGTTCTCCTTCGGCCTGGTCACACTGCTGGCCTTCGGCCTGGTGCTCGGCGCCGGGGTGCTCCGGCCGGGGGCCCGGGCCGCGACCGCCCCGGCCACGAGCGACAGCCCGGCGGCGAGCTCGGGGAAGGTCTCGTAGACCTCTCGCCGGACCCCGGTGACCAGCGGCGCATTACCATGTGGCTGATCTTTTTCGGCTGATGTCTCGCGCGGCGAACCGGCCACCGTCACCGGAGAACTGGAGCGACCCCATGAACCTCGGCGTGCGATGGACCCTGCACGGCGACGGCAGGACACCCGCTCCGGGAGCCGTGGTCCGGCCGGACGAGCGCCTCTCCTGGCCCCGTACGGCCGGACTCGGCGCCCAGCACGTGGTGGCCATGTTCGGCGCGTCCTTCGTCGCCCCGGTCCTCATGGGACTCGATCCGAACCTCGCGATCATGATGTCCGGCGTGGCGACGGTGATCTTCCTGCTCGCCACTCGGGGCACGGTCCCCAGCTACCTCGGCTGCTCGCTCTCCTTCGTCGGCGTCGCCGCCGCCATCCGGGCCTCCGGAGGCAGCAGCGCCACCGTCACCGGCGCGGTCCTCGTCGTCGGCGCGGCGCTGTTCCTGGCGGGTCTGGCCGTACGGAGGTTCGGCGCGCGGATCATCCACGCGGCGATGCCCCCGATCGTCACCGGCGCCGTCGTCATGCTGATCGGCTTCAATCTCGCCCCGGTCACCGCCGCCACCTACTGGCCGCAGGACCAGTGGACGGCGCTGCTCGTGATGGTGTTCACCGGGCTCGCCGTCGTCTGCCTGCGCGGTTTCTGGTCGCGCGTCGCGATCTTCCTCGGCCTGATCTTCGGCTACGCCGTCTCCTGGGTCTTCGACCTGGTCTTCGGCAAGATCCACTCGATGTCCCCGGGCGGCCAGGTCACCGATCACTGGCGGCTCGACCTCTCCGGTGTCGCCAAGGCCGACTGGATCGGCCTGCCGTCGTTCCACGGCCCCAGCTTCGAATGGTCGGCGATCCTGGTCGCGCTGCCCGTCGTGATCGCCCTGATCGCCGAGAACGCCGGCCATGTCAAAGCCGTCGGCGAGATGACCGGCGACCCGCTGGACGACAAGCTCGGCACCGCGATCGCCGCGGACGGCGCCGCCTCGGTGCTCTCCACCGCCGTGGGCGGCCCGCCCAACACCACGTACTCCGAGAACATCGGCGTCATGGCCGCCACCCGCGTCTACTCCACCGCCGCCTACTGGGCCGCGGCCGGCTTCGCGCTGCTCTTCGGCCTCTGCCCCAAGTTCGGAGCGGTCGTCGCGGCGATCCCGGGCGGTGTGCTCGGCGGCATCACGGTGATCCTCTACGGCATGATCGGCCTGCTCGGCGCCCAGATCTGGATCAACGCCGACGTCGATCTGCGCAACCCACTCAACCTGGTGCCGGCCGCGGCGGGCATCATCATCGGGGTCGGCGGGGTGAAGCTCACCTTCACCGACACCTTCGAGCTCGGCGGGATCGCCCTCGGCACCCTCGTCGTGATCACCGGCTACCACGTGCTGCGGGCCTTCGCCCCGGCGCACATGAAGGGCCGGGAGCCCCTGCTGGACTCCGGCACCAGCTCGTACGAGAGCACGTCCGACGAAGAGCCCGCCACCAAGGCGTAGGGCCTCTCGTCCCGATCATGCCGGGCTCGCGAGCCCCGGCGCCTCGCCCAGCCGCGTTCGCCCGTTCTGGGGAAGCCGGGTCCGGGGAGTTCCCACCGGGCCCGGCTGCTGGAACGCTGCCCTCATGGCGCAGACCCAGCAGATCGGCATCCACCGGCTCGACGGCGAGCGGATCGGTGACGAACAGATCGGGACCGAAGGGATCGGGCCCTTCACGGCGGTCGACCCGGTGGTGGACCGGATGCGGGCCATCCGGTCGGCCTGGCATCCCACCGACGGTGTCGCGGTCTTCAACCGTGTCTATCTGACGGTGACGGAGGAGATCGGCCACGCCATCGAGGCGGGCACCTTCGCGGACCGGCGGGCCGCCGCGACCCTCGACGTCCGCTTCGCCGAGCGCTATCTCTCGGTGGTCGACGCCGTCGCCGGGGGAAGGCCGGCCCCGGCCTGCTGGCGGCCGCTCTTCAGCTACCGGCGGCATCCCGGCGTACGGCCGCTCCAGTTCGCGCTGGCCGGCATCAACGCGCACATCGGCCACGACCTGGCGCTCGCCGTGGTCGACACGTGCCAGGCGCTGGACTGCGCGCCGAAGGAGCTGGAGGACGAGTTCGACCGCGTCGGCGACATTCTCGTCCTGCTGGAGGAGCGCATCCGCGAGGAACTGATGCCGGGCCCGGACCTCCTGGAGGTCACGGACCCGCTCACGCATCTGCTCGGCTGCTGGAGCCTGGACCGGGCCCGCGACGGGGCCTGGCTCGCCGCCCGCTCGCTGTGGCAGCTGCGGGGGCTGCCCGACCTGGCCGAGGAGTTCTCCGAACGCCTCGACCGGTCGGTGGGTCTGGTGGGGCGGATGCTGCTGACGCCGCTCGCACCGTGCGGCTGACCGCTCTCGCGGCCGCTCGCGCACCGATGCTGTCCGCCCCACTCCCCCAACGGCGTCAGTCCTCCGGAAGTTCCACCGGCGCGATCTCGTCGTAGACGTCGCCGGGGCCCGGGTTGGTGGCGTCGGTGGCGCCTCCGAAGTGGTGCATCACGCCCCACACCGCGTTGAGGGCGGTCTGGACGGCGCCCTCGGCCCAGCCGGCCGTCCAGGAGATGTCGTCACCCGCGAGGAAGATGCCCCGCTTGTCCTCCGGCAGCCGGTCCTGCATGAAGTGCGTGAACAGACGGCGCTGGTAGCGGTAGTGGCCCGGCAGGTTCGCCTTGAAGGCGCCCATGAAGTAGGGCTCGTTCTCCCAGGAGACCGTCACCGGGTTGCCGATGATGTGCTTCCGGATGTCGACCTTCGGGTAGATCTCGCCGAGCGACTTCAGCATGACCTCCATCCGCTCGTTCGCGGACAGCGGCAGCCACTTCAGGCTGTCGTCGCACCACGTGTACGAGAGGCAGATGACGGCCGGCTTGTCCGGGCCGTCGTCCAGGAGGTACGTCCCCCGGGTCATCCGGTCGGTCAGCGTCATCGACATGACGTCACGGCCGGTCGGATTTCCCCTGTCGTCGACGGCCTTGTCCAGCCAGAACGGCCGGTCCACCGGCACGAAGAGCTTCGAGGACTCCATGTAGTGGGTGCGCTCGATCGCCGTCCAGTGGTCGATCGGGAAGAGCGAGTCGTCACAGGCGATCTTGGACAGCAGCATCCAGGACTGCGCGGTGAAGATCGCCGCCGGGTACGTACGGATGTCGCCGGAGGCGTCCGTGACGGTGATCCGGTTGCCCGCCGTGCGGTTCAGCCGGGTCACGGCCGGCTTCGGGGCGCCGCCGTGGAGCGAGGAGAGCGAGGTGCCCTGCGCCCAGTGGACGATCTTCTCCGGCTCGCGCTCCCACAGGCGCAGCGGCAGCTGCTGGGAGCCGCCCACGATGCCGCGGTGGTGGTCGTCGGCCTCGGTGTAGACGACCCGGAGGATCTCCAGGATGGAGTTGGGGAAGTCGGTGTCCCAGCCGCCGGTGCCGAAGCCGACCTGGCCGAAGATCTCGCGGTGCCGGAAGGACTTGAACGCCTCCGACTCGCACAGGAAGCCGTAGAAGGTCTGGTTGTCGAGCTTCTCGACGAGCTTGGCCCAGATCTCGCGGATGCGCGGGACGTCGCGCTCGCGCATGGCCTGGTTCATGTCGGAGAAGTCGGCACCCTCTTCCAGGCACTTGTTCCAGGCCGCGGCGACGTCGCGGTAGACCTGCGGGAGGTCGTCGACGGTCTCGGCGTAGTGCGACTCGCCCTTGAGGTCGACGACGGTCGACGGGGTCGACTCGGCGAGCGGGTTCGGGAACGGCCGCGTCTCCAGGCCCACCAGGTCGATGTAGTGCTGGAACGCGGTGGAGGACGGCGGGAAGCGCATCGCGCCCATCTCGGCGGTCAGCCCGTCGGTGCCGGTGCCCTCGAAGCCGACGGTCCGCAGCCGGCCGCCGATCTGGTCGGCCTCGTACACGACGGGCTTGAGGCCCATCTTCATCAGCTCGTAGGCGGCGATGATGCCGGAGAGCCCGCCGCCGATGACGGCGACCTCGGTGCCGTGCTCGGTCGCGGGTATCTGGCCGAGCCCGGCCGGGTGGGCCAGGTAGTCGTCGTAGGCGTACGGGAAGTCCGGACCGAACATGGTGATCGGCGGCTGCGCGTCGGTGTGCTGGACGGCGGTGGGCACCGTGGACGTCATGGGGTACGGACTCCTTGCACGGAAAAGACTGGGGAGGGGTGGAGAGGGGGACGGCTCAGACGAGGGAGCCGTAGAGGCCGGGGCGGCGGTCGCGCAGGTACGGGTTGTTCTCGCGGGAGGCCGCCAGGAAGTCGGGGTCGACGTCGCCGACCACCAGGTCCTCGCCCCGGCCGGCGCGGGCCCGGGCGGTGCCGTCGGGGCCGGCGAGCGTGGAGAGGCCGACGAACTCGAACTCGCCCTCGGGGCCCGTCCGGTTCACGTACGCCACGTACATCTGGTTCTCGAAGGCGCGCACCGGGACGACGGACTCGGCGACGAACTGGAAGGGGTGCATCTGCGCGGTCGGGACGACGAGGAGGTCGGTACCGGCCAGGGCGTGCGAGCGGACGTTCTCCGGGAACTCGACGTCGTAGCAGATCATGATGCCGAGCCGGACGCCGTCGAGCTCCGCCTGCGTGACGGTGTGCTCGCCGGGGGTGAACCACTTCTGCTCGAAGCAGCCGAAGAGGTGGGTCTTCCGGTAGTTCGCCAGGCGGCTGCCGTCGGCGCCGATGACCTGGGCGCTGTTGTACAGGACCCCGTGCCGCTCGGTGTCGCGCTCCGGGTAGCCGTACGCGATCGCCAGTCCGTGGCGGACGGCGAGCGCGACGATCGCCTGCGCGGAGGGGCCGTCGGCGGGCTCGGCGAGCCGGGGAACGTCCTCCCCGATCGCGTACCCGGTGAGGAAGAGCTCGGGGGCGATCAGCAGACGGGCGCCGGTGGCCGCGGCGCGGGCGGCGGCCGCGTCGAGGACGGCGAGATTGGCGGCCACGTCACCAGGCTGTCCGGAGCTCTGGAGCAGGGCGGTGCGCAGCGGCGGCATCGGCAGACCTCGCGTGAAAAAGGGTGGAAGGAAGACGTCAAAACCGTACGGTTCCGCACGGGCCGGGGACAAGGCGCGACCGTTGCGGACCAACCGTCGAACCGTTGCGTGATCGTCGAGCGTCACGGCGATTCGTTGCGCGACTCCGTCCCGGCGGCGCCGCGCCGAGGGCGTGCCGACGCGAAAGGCGGGGTGGTGCGGACCCCTGGGGGGGGGACCACCCCC
>NZ_JBSFTU010000030.1:0-75637 GCF_053591435.1 Streptomyces sp. NPDC003027 | reverse complement strand
CCGCCGGAGAAGGCACTCGTCCTCTGCGTGGACGAGAAGTCGCAGATCCAGGCTCTGGACCGGTCCCAGCCGGTCCTGCCGATGATGCCCGGTGTGCCCGAACGGCGAAGTCACGACTACGTCCGGTCCGGGACCACCACCCTGTTCGCCGCACTCGAGGTCGCCACTGGCAAGGTGATCGGTTCCCTGCACCGCCGGCACCGGGCAGCTGAGTTCAAGAAGTTCCTGACCAAGCTCGACAAAGAAGTGCCGGACGGCTTGGACGTGCACCTGATCCTGGACAACTACGCGACCCACAAGACACCCGACATCAAGAAGTGGCTGCTGGCCCATCCACGGTTCCACCTGCACTTCACGCCCACGAGCGCGTCCTGGCTGAACCTGGTCGAGCGGTGGTACGCCGAGCTCACGCAGAAGAAGCTCAAACGCGGAGTCCACCGCTCCGTCCAGGCCCTCGAACGCGACATCCGCAGCTGGCTCGCCGACTGGAACGACCACCCCAGACCCTTCATCTGGACGAAGACAGCCGACGAGATCCTCGACAAAGTCGCCGCCTACTGCCGACGAATCTCCGACTCAGGTCACTAGTGCAACAGCTGTGGTGCCATCCCTCGGAAAGGTGATGGGCCTCGCCATTACGCGCGCCGTCTCCACTCCTTAGCGTGCCTTGGTGTGCTCGGTGATCCAGCGGGCGACAAGGAGCCCGGATGCCGCGGTGAGGACGGTGGCGTTGAGGCCGAGGGTGACGGCGAGGATGCCGACGACGAGGGCGCCGGCGGTGTGCCGATGTCCCGGCCGGAGCCTGTAGGTGCTGAGGGCGGCGCGCCAGGCGGGGTGGGCGTGGTCGGAGATGGAGGCGATGAGGGCCGGGTACGGCGGTGCCGATTCCGAGGGATCGTCGGCCTGTCCTCACCGGGACGACCCAGGAGACCATTCGACTTCATTCACCACTATGTGGGTGATTTCTAGTTGTTGCGTGGTGAGCGGGGAAAGGCTCCTCTACGAGAGACAGCCGGACCGTGAGAAGCGAGACAGCCCATGCACCAGGACGTGTCGTCCACGCCCCCCACGAGCGAACCCGCAACCACGGTGACGGTGCAGACCCACCAGTGGGAGGGCTTCGCCTGCGAGTCACGATGGGTACGCACCGCTGATCCGGCAATCGCCCCTGTACTGCTCCTCGGCGGCGCCTTCCAGACCAAGGAAGGGTGGGGCCGTTTCGAACGCGGGATCCTGGCTCACGGCGACGTACTGACCGTCGACCCGCCCGGCTGGGGCGCGGGCGGGGTCCTGCCCGAACGGTACGGCGCGGACTTCCTGGCCGACGCTCTGGCACACATGGTGCGGGAGACCGGGCTGGGACGCGTCAACGTCGCCAGCGGCTCGTACGGCACCGCCATCGCCTACCGGATGGCCCAGCGGCACCCGCAAGTGCTGCGGAAGGTGGTACTGGTCGGCACCATGGACAGCATTCCCGCGCATGCCCGCGACTGGATGCGCCAGGTGATGGACCACCTCCGGGCGCGCCGCATGCACAAGTTCGCGGAGTCATCAGCCGACCTGCTGATGAACACCAAGGAACCGGCACGCGTCATGCGCAGTGCCCGGGTGAGGGAGAACCTCATCAAGCGCATGAGTCAGCTGACCGAGCTCGAGGCTGCCCAGACCTACGCCAACACTCAGCGTCTGCTGGTCCAAGAGATGGTGGATACCAGTCGCCCGCCGGCCGTACCCGTGCTCGTGGCCACAGGGGAGCTGGACACATTCACGACCCCCGCACTGTGCCGGAACATGGCAGCTGCCTGCTCCGACAGCTGGTTCGTGCAGATGGCCAACGCCGACCACCTGGTGCACCTGGAACGCACGGACGAAACCGCAGACCTCGCCTGCCGGTTCTACGCAGACCGACCTCTGGACGGCCTGCCGTACTGCCGCAGCGTCGAACGGGTCAACCACCCTTGACCGATACGGACCCGTACGTACAAGCCCACCCGGACCCCTGGGCGGACGTTATTGCCCCGTTCGCCACCCTTGCGGCAGCCCTGTTCGTTCCCCGGCTCGTCCATCGCCTCGTCAGGCGTCGCGCCCGCTGAAGCAGCCTCGTGGCGCGCCGAGGGCTATCCGCGCTGGTTGAGAGCTCGGGTCAGCTCCCGATTGGCGGTTCTGGCCGCGTCCACGTCGGCCTGCCGGTCCTTCAGCTGCCGCGTCAGCTCGGCGTTGTGCTGTTCGAGGCGGGTGAGGGCGGACTGCAGTTCGACGATGTCGGCCGGGCCGCCGAAGCCGGACTCATGCCATGCCCCGTCGCCAAGATGTCGGGCCCTCCAACTGCTGGACCTGGCGGTCAGGCGGGCGGTGCGGCTTTCGCGTTGGCGAGGTCCGCCTGCAGCGATTGCGTTGTGACAGCCGACGAGGACCCAGGTGGCCCGGTTGCCGACGGCTGCCAGCCGTGTGCAGGTTCTCCAGCAGGTCCCGGTAGAGGCAAGTGCGGTCGACGCGGGCCGCCCGGGCGATGGCCGAGGCGGTCAGGGGGCTCCGTCACGGACAGTGGCGGCGGTGGCATCCTGCACTCGCCGACGGCGTCGGTCGGTGCCGGCCTGGCGGCCGTCGTTCATCGGTGTGCTCACGGCAGTTTCCTTGGTGGGCATACCTCGGGCAGGGGATGGCGTAGGCGGGGCATGCCGAGCATGACGGTCCCGCTGCGGCCGGGCACCGCGCGTCCCTGGCGATGCGTTCGGCCAGCCGGTCCATGAAGTCGTCGGTGTGGTGCCGGTCCGCCTGTTCTCACAGGTACTTCACCTGCTTGTTGAGAAGGTCTTCCAGCATCAGGAGTCCCCTTTCTCCGTGTCCATGAGTTCGGCCAGCAGTGCCTTGAGCTTCCGCTGCCCTCGGAAGGCGCTCCTCCTGGCCGTGCCGTAGCTGATGCCGAGGTGCTCGGCGATGCCGCTGTAGGCCTCGCCGAGGAGCTTGTGCATCTCCCAGCACTGCGCCTGCTGCGGCGAGATCTTCCGCAACGCTTCCAGCGCGCGGTCGAGCCGGTCCTGCTCGCGCAGCTCCATCAGGTAGAGGCGTCCCGTCGTTCGGTGAGTGCCTGCTCGCGTTGCCCCCACCCCTCCCCCGCGGCGGTCCCCGGCGGCAGGCCCCGATCGAACGGCGGGAAGCCGCCGTTCGGCAGGGTCGCCGGCCGCTCGGGACGGGTCTTGGGCTCGGCGGCCGCTCGACCAGCGCCGGCAGAGTCGGCGCAACCCCGGATCGCGTTCCGCGACCCGCTTGCAGCCCGCCCGGACGCCCCACCCGGCCCAGGGGCTCCTCGCCGGCCTCCAGCTCGAGCACGCCCTTGCGGACCGTCGTCTCGCTCACCGCGGCCGCCAGTGCGACGGCCCGAACGCCGCCATGCCCCAGGACACGGGCCTCGGCAGCCATCAACGGCCGACCCTGCCGCTCGTCCAGCTGCGGAAACAACACCCCGAATTTCACAGAGAGTTGGCACGAGTCTCGTCCGGGATGCGCATACCGCACCAACGAGCTTCAGAGGGGAAGCAACACCTTGATTCCCTGGAAGCCCTTAAACGCTCTCCAATCGGGACACGAACCGGAACGGAGCCGTTCCTTTTCCGGTTGTCGGTCGGGAGGCCGTCGAAGAGGATGGGATGGGCCCTGGCTGCCGGCCGCCTGACCGGGTGCCGCCGTATGGTCGCGCGTGGAATAGCCGCGTGGAATAGCCCAGTGCCCGGTGGGCAGGAATGGGCTCGACGACAACGGGCGTGGGAGGCCAGACATGAGGTGGAGACCTCTCCAGGTTCAGGACGGTCGACATCGTGGAGGCGAGTGCTGGCAGGCGGCTCGACCGCGATCGACTCCTCGGCCGGGCGCCGGATGACCACTTTCGGTGTCGAGGAGGAGTACCTGTTGATCGAGCCGGACAGCCTCCGTCCGGTGCCGCAGAACGGCCGGGTGCTGTCCGAGGCCCGGGCTCTTCTGGGGAGCGGTCCGGGAGATCTGTCGCCCGAACTGTTGCGCGCGCAGATCGAGATCGGCACTCCGGTGTGCCGGGAACTCGACGAGGTGGCTGAGCATCTGGGACGGATGCGCCGTCTGGTGGGTGAAGCGGCGGCGACCGCCGGATGCCGGGTGGCGGCGACCGGAGCGGGGCCGTGTCGAGGGCCGGGCCCGGTCCTGGTGACGGAGGGGCAACCGTATGAGGACCTGGCCAATGACACGCCACCGTTGATCCATGAGCACATGATCAACGGCATGCATGTCCACGTCGGCATCGAGGACCGAGAGATGGGGGTCGAGGTGCTCAACCGGTTGCGCCCGTGGCTGCCGGTGTTGACGGCCATGGCTGCCAACTCGCCGCTGTGGGACGAGCGGGACACCGGATTCTCCAGCTGGCGCACCATCGCGTACGGGCGGTGGCCCGTCGGTGGTCCGCCGCCGTTGTTCTCCGACGCCGGGGATTACCGGGCGCGGACGGCGGGGTTGATCGAGGCGGGGATGATCCGCGGCCGCGGCCAGCTGTACTGGCAGGCGCGGCTCTCCGATCGCTACCCGACGGTCGAGGTCCGTGCCATGGACACTCAGTTGGGGGCGGAGGAGGCGGTGATGTTCGCGGGCCTGCTCAGGGCGTTGGTGACGACCCTCGTGGGGCACGTGCGGCAGGGGCTGGCTCTGGTGCCGGTGCCCCAGGAGCTGGTGTCGGTGGCCGTGTGGCACGGGGCGCGCGACGGTCTGGCGGGGAGCCTGCTCGATCCGGTGCGTCTGCGCTCGGCACCGGCCGCCGACGTCGTCACGACGTTTCTCGAGTACGTCGCTCCGGCGCTGAAGGATGCCGGAGATCTGGACCGGGTGGCCGGGGCGGTCGCGCGTCTGCTTTCGGAGGGGACGGGCGCCGTACGGCAGCGGGCCGCCTGGGAGCGGGGTGGTACTTCGGCGCTGTCCGCTCTGCTGACGGCCGGTACCCGCTGCTGACCTTCGGAGTACGGCAGCGGGTCGGCCCCCCGCGCGGGACCGATCCGCTGGGGCCCGGTGGGGTGTGCTCTCACCAGTGGTTGCGGTGATCCGCGGCGGGCAGGTCCACCACCCGCACCGCCCCCGGCCAGAGGTCTGCTCTCGCGTCGTCGAGGGCTTCCAGCCGGGTGGTGGACGAGCGTGCCGCCGTACGCAGGAGGTCCATCAGCCCCTCGCCCGTGAGTTCGTCCGGGGTCTCGGTGGTCCGCGACGCGCGGCCTGATCCGGTCCAACGGCAGGCCAGTCCGGTGATGAAGTAGGCGGGGTGTTCGTCCTCACGGCGCCATAGCACGGCCTCTCCTCGCTCTTCGAGCGTTGCCGTGCGCTCCATGTGCCGCACCGTGAAGTCCCCCAGGTCGAGGGGGCACAGCGTGACGGTCCGGATTCGGTATCCCGCATCGCGCAGCAGTCTTACGGCTGCGGCCGGACTGGAGTAGCTGCCGATGGTGAGCCCCAGGTCGCAGCGGAGAGCGCGGGCGTGCGCGATGATCGCGGGCGCCCACCTGAGGCCGTCGGGGCCTGCGGTGATGGACCGCTTGTCCTCGGCCTCCTCGGCCATCGGCACGTAGGGAGGATTGCTGGTGACGACCAGCGGCCGGGGTGGGGGTTGCGGTGCAGTGGCCAGTAGCTGTCGGGAGTCCAGGAGCGAGAAGTCGGCCCGGGCGAAGGTGACGCGGGCGCCGGGCCGCTCGGCCGCGTGGTGCTTGTTCGCCCATGCGACGCTGTCGGCGCTCGCGTCGATGCCGTGGACGTGCCCGGCCCCGGAACGGGACATCGCCGCAGCTGCCGCGCCGCTGCCCGAGCCCAGGTCGAGGAGCCCGCAGCCGGGCGTGATGAGGTCGTGTCCGACCCAGGCCCCGGTCTCGGTGTCGGCGGGTTCGAAGAAGATCTTCTCCGACGGGGGTGGGATGAGGTCGGCGTCGGCGAGATGGGTGTAGCCGCTGACGCGCGTCAGGTTCGGCATGAGGGCCTTTCCGATGCGGTGGGTTTTCCGTGGTGTGGGAAGGGGTGGGTGCTCAGGGGGTGCGGCCGATCGCCCATTCGAGAACCGCCATGGCACTGGGTAGCTTCATGGCCGCCTGTGTCCAGGCCAGTGAACGAGGGCCGTCGAGGACGCTGCCGGACACTTCGTCGCCCCGGTGGGCCGGCAGATCGTGCAGGAACGACGCCTGCGGGAAGCGGCGCATCAGCGCGTCGTCGACGTGGAAGGGCCGGAACGTCTCGCGCCAGTCCGGATCGGGTTTGCTGGTGCCGGTGGTCTGCCAGCGCGTGGTGTAGACGATGTCGATGTCGGGCGGGGCCAGCGCCGGGTCGTCGACCTGCTCGATGACCGCCCCGACCGCGGCGGCCCGCGCCGCGGCGACCTTCAGTTCGTTCTCCGGCACCTGGTAACCGCGCGGCGTGGCGCACAACAGGCGTGCGCCCGGCACCGTGGCCAGTGCGTGGGCCAGGGCCACGGCGGTGTTGTTGCCCTCTCCCACGTAGAGCACTTTGACGCCCCTGAGGTCACCGTGCGCGAGCAGGGCGGTCGCCAGGTCGCAGAGACCTTGGGTGGGGTGCTCCTGGGCGCTCATGGCGTTGACGACCGGGATGCCGCCGTAGCGGGAGAGGTCTTTCATCTCCTCCACCGGGGCGGCCGTGCGGGCGGCGAGCAGGTCGAGCATGGATCCCAGGACACGGCCCGTGTCGTGCACCGACTCCCCGGTGTTCAACTGGAGGTCGTGCGGACCGTAGGCGATCGGTGTTCCGCCCAGGCGGATCGCGCCCACCGTGAAGGCCGTCCGTGTCCTGGTGGAGGTCTTGGTGAACAGCACACCCACCGCGCTGCCCTCCAGGGGCCGCTCGTGGGCACGCGGGTCGTGGAACAATTCCACGGAGCGGGCCGTCAAGGACGCCACCTCCCCGTCCGTGAGCTCGGACAGGGAGAACAGTCCGTGCTCCCTACGGGGTGGGGGCGGTGCGTGGTAGTCCTTCATGCGTTCACTCCAGTCGCGGGACGGAATACTCAGAAGAGCGACAGCCGCTGACCCAGGCCCTCACGCTCGGCAACCTGACGCACCTGGGCCAGCAGGCCCACGTCGAGCACCGACATGCCGAAAGGGTTGCTGACCACGTGGCCCGTCGACGGCCGTACCGCCGGCACGGCACCCGTGAGCACCTGGCCCAGCGTGCCTTCCAGCGGCCGCCCCTCACCTGATGACGGGCCGTGCGAGGGAGGCAGGACGTACCCCTCCCCCATCAGGCGGCCCAGGACGCGGCGTGGGTTCTCGGCCACGAGTGAGACATCGTCGACGTAGAGGGCCTGCGCGGTGGAAAAGACATCGGGCAGGAGGTCGTCGAGGGAGACGTGGGCCACGAACGTGCCGGAGGCCAGCCAATGCGCCGGGATGTACCCCCTGTCGGTCGTCGTGGTCGTCAGCAGCACCGGCGCGGCACGCACCGCCTTCTCGGTCTCCTCGTGCACCCGCACGCGTAGCCGCGGGTGGTGCTCGCGTGCCCACCCGGCCAGGGCCAGGGCCCGGGTGCGGTCCAGGTCGTGGAGGTGTACCTGGTCGACCCCGGGGAAGGCCGCTGCCAGGAGGTCCAGGTGGGCCCGCGCCAGGGTTCCGCATCCGATCACCGTCAGGGCGTCCCAGTCCGCCGGCCCCAGGTGTCGCAGACTCACCATGGTGTAGGCCGCGGTGCGCGCCGCGCTCAGCCAGCCGGCCTCCGCCAGCACCGTGGGGCGCGCGGTCTCCGGGTCGAACACCATGCTGACTCCGGCCGCCCGCTCCAGCCCGTGCGCCGGGTTGCTGGTCGCCGCGTTGATGAGCTTGACCCCGTACGCCGCGGGGCGGCCGTCCTGGGCGTCGATCGATCCGAGCATGGCGAGCGACCGGCAGTACGCGCCCTCGGTGTTGGTCCAGGGCAGGTAGCCCTCCGAGGGCAGGGTGGTTCGGCCTTCGGCGTGCCGCCGCAGGATCTCCTCCGTCACGGCGCACAGGTCCACCCGCGCGGCGCACTCCCGTACGGCATGCCGGTCGAGGAACAGGAGTTCTTCCCTCATCGTCCATCTCCTCACAGCACTCATAGGGGCATTCGGTCTCCCGGCGGCACGCGGGACTCACGCCGCCGAGCCCCGGCGCGGACACGCGCGCGGCGTTGTCGCCGCACGCGGCGGCCAGGGCCTTCAGTCCACAAGTCGCGCGGCCGCGAAGGCGTCCCTGGCGCCCGGTACGTCGAGGACCCCGTTGTCCTCGAAGAGCCGGAGACTGTGCCTGGCCGTGTCCCGGATCCCGGCGTCCACACGGTCGTCCGGGTAGCTGTCGTACAGCACCTCCTGCGCCTGGGTGGCTGTGAGGCCCGCCGCCACGAGCGAACGGCGTAGCGGTTCGAGGTAGGGCAGCAGGCTGCGACGGACCAGTTCCGGCAGGCACCGGGCGGCGCGTACGCGCACCGTGGTGTCCTGCTGTTTCCACAGCTCGCCGAAGAAGTGCGAGAAGAACACGTGGTGCCTGCCCTCGTCCTTGGCGTGATCGCGCACGGTGTCGCGGACGAGGCTCAGTACGCGGCCGTCCCGGGGGATGTCCTTCAGCAGCGCGGTGACCAGGGTCTCGAAGACGACGACCTGCAACATCTGGGCCAGGCCGGGCTCCTGTGGCATCAGCTGTTCACCTGCCGCGTCGAGTCGACGCAGGAACGGCTGGAAGTCGTACGGCAACGGCGCGGTACCGCAGGCCGTGGCGATCTGGTCCACCACGTCCAGGCTGTAGAGGGAGTGGTACGCCTCGTCGCAGTAGATCCGGTAGGCCTGCAGGCGTACGGACCGTGCCGCGTCCACGCCGCTGTGTCCCTCGGCGATCTGCTCGGTCGCACGGTTGACCACGCGCGTCTCGAAGCGAGAGGTGAACTCCAGGTACTGGTAGAGGTGACGTGCCAGTAGTTCGTCTTTGCGGTGCGGGGGGAGCGCACCGACCAACGGATGGTCCCAGTACGGCACCAGATGGGGCGGGAAGAAGAGCAGCCCGCTGTGCACCTCCTCTCGCAGGAGACGCCGCGGCCCCGCTCGCACCCCGGCCGACTCGTACCAGTCGTCTCCCAGTCCCGTCGCGCTCGTCAATTCTGTACCTCCACACCGGTCGGCGGGCAGCTGACGTCCACGACCTCGGTTCCCTCGCACGGATCCGGCCCCCCGATGGCCTGCCGCCCGCGCCAGCGCGGTTCGTAGACCGTGCCCTGGTACCGGTCCGCACCGTCGGGGCACAGGCAGGCGACCGTCTCGCGGGCCGGCACGGCGCGGAAGAGCCGCATGGCCGCGGCTATGGCGGCACCGGAGCTGGCGCCCACGCCCAGCCCGGTGGTCGCCTGCAACCAGAGACAGGCGTGGACGGCTTCCGACGGGGAGACCCGCAGGGCGGGGCGGTGACCGCGCGGCAGGAATCCCGACGGCCGGCTCGCCCCGATCCCGGGCAGGACACGTTCGCTGACCGCACCGCCCAGTGCCGCGGATCCCACCACGTCTATGGCGACCAGCTCCCAGTCCGGCCGTGCCGACCGGGCGAAGTCCCGGAATCCGGCGAGTGTCCCGCCCGTGGACACCGCCACGACCACGCTCATCGCTCGCCGCGACGACTGTTCCCACAGCTCGGGAGCGGTCGTCTCCCGGTGCATCCGGGGACTGGCCGGATTGCGGTACTGGTCGGGCCAGACCAACCGCGGCTCGGCGAGCAATCGCTGCTCGACGTACGAAAGCCGGCTCAGCAGGTAGCCCCCCGCTCCGTCCGGCTTGTCGATCATCACCACATCGGCGCCGTACGCACGGATGGCCTCGACGAGCACAGCGCTGCTGCGAATGTCCATGACCGCGGTGAAGGGCACGCGGTGCGACGCGGTGACAGCGGCCAGCGCTACCCCGAGATTGCCGGACGTCGACTCGATCACCCCCACTCCCGGGGTCACGCGGTCGGCAACGTCCGCCCACAGCGCCTGTGCGGTCCGGCCCTTCACCGAGCCGTGTTCGCCCCGCGACTCCAGCTTCAGCAGCAGCGTCCGCGGCTGCCCGTCGACGAGCAGCCCTACCGTCGCCAGTGGGGTGACCATCGGGGCACTCGGTGGTTTGGGTCCTCGCTCCTGGTCCGGCTCCACTCAACTGTCCCCGTCCGTGCGGAAACACCCCAGAAGCGAGCAGAAGGGTACGGGAGCGGCCGATGCGGGGAGCGCTCGAACGCTCAACTCCGTTGTGACTACAGATCGTTCATTGATCGTAGGCATGGAGTCATCGTTGGTCAGTGACACGGATGGCGCAAGGGTGCCTTCGTCGAAGTCTCAGTGGATGGGCGGGCCTACGGGGTGCGGGCAGGCGGATGGACTGCTGGTGGCGGAAGACGTTGTCGGGATCCCAGGGTGGTAAAGCCGGTGCCGGCTTTGCTTCGACTTGTTCCAGGCAGGATCGGAGAGGTCGACGTCGGGGTGGACCGGCCGGTTGCAGGTGGGCGCCGAGGTAGCGCAGGAGGTCGTTGCCGGTGGAACGCAGCGCACCGGCGGCGGGCAGTCCGGGCATGTGCCACGGCGGCAGGGCCGTCCGCGGCGGTGGCCGACGACCTGGGCCGCCAGGCCACCACGTCACCGCCGCCGTCCAGCGCGGGCCACGGCGAGGGTGACCGCGCTCGCGCTGGGAGCGGCCTCGACCAGGCTCGTGAGGTCGGAAGCGGTCATGCAGCGATGCCTGCGCCGAGCGTGCGGGCCAGGGTGATGGTTGTCCTTGAACGCCGTGTGCTCGTCGGCCGGGATGGGGTCGCTGTCGCGGGGGGGGGGGGGTGAGCCCGTCGGGTGCTGTACGGCCGCTAGCTGCTGCCAGGGCTCGGGGCCATAGACCGGGTCGCCGATGCAGGCATCGACGGCGAGGAGTTCACCGACGAGGTCGTACTGGCCAACCTCCAGCCAGATGTCGACCCACACCGGGAGCCATTGCCTGAGGTAGTGGGCCATGGAGGCGGGCAGGCCGTCGGGGCGGGCGCCCCACCCAGCGGTGACGGCCAAGCCGCTGTGAGGACTCGATGCCCAAGCGGGCGATGCGCGCAAGCATCCGGTGCCGCGTCGATACCCGTACGGTCGATCCGGGCGGGTACAGCCGGGCTGGGGCCACTAGCGTTCGTAGCAGCCTGCTCAGCAGGACGCTGCCGAGCCCGTGACGGCCGCTTCCATGGGTGGCTCTGTCTTACGCGGCAAGCACCGGTCCGCCAGCCGGTCACCCCGCGCACTTGGACCATGGGGAGCGACTTATGCAGTACGCATACATTGCGCGCGTCTTCGCGTCGGTGAGCGTGGCCGCGGTGCCACTGGCAGCGTGTCAGTCGGGCGGTGCCGATGTGGTGACCCAGCCGTCCTCCCGGGCCGAGGCCGCCGCACCTGCTTCGCCCACCGGGCCGGCTGCGGGCACGGGGGCGGAGTGTGCTGAGGCGGCTCTGGAGCTGAGGGCCTACCAGGCTGCCCGTCGTCCCGCCGGCACGGGTACCGGAGCGGTGGTCGTCGAGTTCACCAACGTCTCCGAACAGCCGTGCATCGTGCGCGGCCATCCGTCGGTGGCCGGGGCCGGCACCGGATCCGCCCAGCGCACCGCGTTGAAGGTGACTCGTACGGGCTCGCCCTCGACCGTGCGGCTCGCGCCGCGTGCCAAGGCGTGGGTGAAGCTGACCTTCGTGCAGGTGCAGGGCGAGGGCCCCGGCTACTGCCTGTCCGGCGCGGAGCCTTCCGTGTACCCGGCGCTTGTGATCGGTCTGCCGCGGTCGGGGACGCATCGAGTCGCTCTCACGGACGGCCGCATCGCCGAGTGCGACAACAAGGTCACCGCGACTGCGATCTCGGCCGTGAAACCCTCCTGAGCGGGGCTCATGATCGCCTGGGCGGGGAGGCGAGCCGACCCTGCGGCTGCTGCCCGGCGCGGGTGCAGCCGCGGAGCAGGCGCCGGTCAGCGGAAGGGTGTGTGATCGCCGTCCGGGCAGACCGCCTCGCCGGACGGGGTACGGCCGTGCAGCAGGTGATCCTCACTCTTCGAGCGGCTGCAGGGGGTCGCGACGCCGTGTCCGAAGCCGTCGATGACGACCAGGCCACGCTGATTCATGGCGTCACGCAGACCCCTGGAACCGCACCGACACTGGAGCACGCCAGACAGAGAGCCGTGACGCTCCTACGGAATGTTCACTCTCAGCGGGCCGCCCCCGCCGGAGCACAGGCCAGACGAGGGGCGGCAGAGTCACACTGACGGCTCCGGGTAGGGCGGGGCCGACAGTCAGTCCTTGGTGGCCATGCCGAGGAAGATCCCGACCAGTAGTGCGACACTGCCGGTGGCCGTGACCGCCCACGTCCCGGTCTGCGTGGCGGCGAACGTCGAGGTCATCCCCGCCCGTGCCGCCGCGTGCGTGGCCTGCGCTCCGGCCATGGAGCTTCCTGGACGGCCAGGCCCGTCTCCAGCTTCTGGACCTTGCTCTCCGGCTCTGACTGTCCCATCGTGCGGTTCCTCTCCCGGTGCGCCGGCTGATTCCGGCATCACCGTCCCATCGGTTCCCTGCCGGAGAGAAACAGCCCCGACGGCCACCTGCGGTGCACCGATTTGCCAACAACAGCGCCTCGCCGGCGGCCGCGGTCACGCGGCGGCGTCGGGCAGGGCGCGTCGGTCTCGGTGTCGATGCAGAACGGGTCGCTCCCAGCGGCCGCACAGGCCGCAGTTTTGGGGAGGTGCTGGGGACGCCAGGACTCTTGTTGAGGGACTGGTCTAAGCTGCCGCAGTCACCGGCCGTCCGGGTCGGGGTCAAGGAGAGGTAGACATGCCGCAAGCGGGACACGCCGCTTCTTCGGCCGGGGAGCCGGGACGGCGGGCGCTCAGCGCGGTGGAAGAAGCGGTCCGGATGGACGCGGTGCGCCGCTACGACATCCTCGACACACCGCCGGACGGCGCCTTCGACCGCGTCGCGGCGATGGCCGCCCGGCTGTTCAGGGTGCCGGTCGCGAGTGTGACGATCGTGGACGAGGACCGGATCTGGTTCAAGGCCGCCCACGGCCTGGAGGGCGTGAGCGAAATCAGCCGGGAGCCCGGTCTGTGCGGCTCGGCAATTCTGTCGGACGAGACCTTGGTGATCCCCGACACTCTCACCGACCCGGTCGCCTGCTCCAACGGTCTGGTCACTGGACCGATGGCGGTCCGTTTCTACGCTGCCGCCCCGATCATCACGCACGACGGGCACCGGCTTGGCACCGTCAACATCCTCGACACCGAGCCTCGCCTGATCACCGAGGACGACACCGCTACCCTCGCGGACCTGGCCTCGATCGTGCTCGATGAGATGGAGATGCGCCTGTCGGCTCTGAACGCCCTGCGCGTGGAGCAGCAACGGCGTCATGAGCAGGAGGAGGGTCGGCAGCGCGCGGAGCGGGACAAGAGTGCCATCCAGGCTTTCGCCTCCACCCTCCAGCGCACCCTGCTGCCGCCGGCGCTGCCGGTGGTGCCGGGTCTGGAGCTGGCCTGCCACTACGCCACCGCCTCACCGCAGGATGTGGGCGGCGACTTCTACGATGTCTTCCCGCTCGGTGGGGGGAAGTGGGCGTTCTTCCTCGGCGATGTCTGCGGCAAGGGACCCGAAGCCGCCGCCGTCACCTCCCTGACCCGCTACACCCTGCGCGCCGCTGCCCTCATCGACCCGGACCCCGACATCGTGCTCACCTCGCTGAATACGGCGCTGCTGCTCGACCCGGCCATCGGTACCCGGTTCTGCACGGCCGTTTTCGGCGTCTTTGAGTCGCACGAGAAAGGGGGGTTCACCGTCACGGTGGCCACCGGCGGGCACCCTCCGGTCTACCACCTGCGAGGTCAGGCCGCAGTGGAAGCGGTGCGCCCCAAGGGCGGCATGCTCATCGGTGCCCTCGCCGAGGCGCGCTTCGCCTCCCACACCTTGCACCTCGCCCCGGGCGAAGGACTGCTGCTGTACACCGACGGGCTGACCGAGGCGCGCACCGGTGATGGGAAGATGATCGGGGAAGAGGGCCTGGCCGGTTTCCTCGCCGCACGCACCGCGCACGTCAGCGCGACGGCGGTCATCGAGGACACCGTCGCCCTCATCGAATCCCTGCCCGAGGGCGCAGATGACGACGTCGCCCTGCTGGCCCTGTCCGTCCCCTGCGCCGACGCTGCGGCGGACGGCCACACCGCCACGTCCACCGCCCACACCATCGCCCCCGCCGGCGAGATGCCGGAGAGCCGACCGTGACCGACTTCCGTCTCACCGCACAGCACACCGACGGCGACCTTGCCCTGGCAGGTGTCGCTGGGAATCTGGACATATCGACTGCCCCCGACCTGCGCGCGCAGGCTCTCGCCCTGATCGAGCAGGGCCACCGCCACCTGATCCTGGACCTGGAGGAGGTCACCTTCTGCGACTCCTCCGGCTTCAACGCCCTGGTCGGCATCTTCCGCTGCGCCAAGGCAGCCGACGGCAGCGTGACCTTGTCCGCCGTCCCCGACCGGCTGGAGCGTCTGCTGAAGCTCACCGGGCTCGATGCCCTGCTGCCAGCCCACCCCACCACCGCCGACGCCCTAGCCGCACACACCCGCAGCCAGGACACGGCCACCGCCTAACCCCTTCGCGGTGGCCGCTGGGCACAGGCGGCCACCGCAGCGTCAGGAGACGGCACGATCGAAAGTGCTCCAGCAGCGAGCGGGCGATCCTCGAGTTCGCGGCCTCGTTCGTCGGCATGGTCAGTGTCGACGTGAGCAAGGGCCTCCTCGCGGTCGACGACACCGAGTTCCTCATCTGAGCGCTGAGGGAGGCCGCAGGCGAGGATCCCGCCTCTGACGTCCCCGGGCGCGCCAACGGCGGATCAGATCGGGCGAGGAGCACCCGTTCTTCGTACCGCCGACGGCGCGCCCTGACTCGATCCGGCTGACGGCTGCAAATTCCGCGCCGAGGCCCTCCTCGCCGAGGCGACCGACGCGCCGGGCGTCGCGGTCGGCTGCAAGATCTCCGAGGGCGAGTGGCTGTCGTACTCATACGAGCAGGAGGTCACCGACCCGGCCGCGCCGATCTACCGGATCTGGCTGACGACATGGGGCTGGATGCTCACCGGCGATCCCCGCCGACCGGACCTGCTCACCGGGGCGCGAGGCCACCCGTCTTGCCCGTCGCCGCGATCGACGACCCGGCGCTGCCGGAGGTGCTGGCCGAACTGGCGGGGGCACGGGCGGACGAGATGGACGCCGGCACCGTCAACCGCGAACTGTCCATCGCGCGCAAGGATCGGCTGGTGGCAGCGCCAGGGCTGGATCGAAGGCGATCCGACGATCGGTATCGAGCGGCGGCCGGCGCGGCCGGACCGCACCGAGCCCTGGCGGAAGATCAGATCGCCGCCCTGAACACGCCTGGACGTCGGACTCCGGAGAAGACGGAGTGGAAGATGCTCTACGAGTTCACCGCACGGGCCGACGAAGGGCTGTGCCTGAAGGTGGAAGACCTGTCGCGCGCCGGGGCGTCGAATCCTCCCAGCGCCTTGGCCAGCACCGTAGGACCGTAGAGCGCACCGTGGCATGGCTGTCCGGGTGCCGCCGCCTGCACCGTCGCTACGAGCGCAAGGCAGCCGCGCCATCACGGATGAGGACACCGCCTCCGTCGTGATGCCGTTCAGCGGGAACTGCCGTACCCCTGTGAGGACGTTCTGGATGCGAACCGGCTCGCGTACGGCCTCAGCTCCCGGGCCCGGGTAGACCAGCCCGGTCCCCGACGGGCGCTCGATGCCCGTGATCTGCTTCGAGCCGAACTTCGATCAGACGATGAACAGCCCCAGTTCCTCGGCCGCCGCCCGCCAGTCCCGGCCCGTCCGTATGCACCAGCGCAGGTACAGCGCGATGTGCCCGGCGTACGTACGGGTCGTCAGCTCGGCCTGGTCCCTACCGAACCTCACGTGCCGCAAGAACGCGTCGGCCTCGGGCACCACGGCCAGGTCGTCGTCCACCACGGTCCAGCAGCGGACACCGGACGGGAGTTGGACAGGAAAGGCCCGCAAGGTCTCTGCACCACGTCAGGTCCGGGGGTGTTGGCAGGGTCAGTTGTGCCGGGCGAGCTTGACGGCGGAGACGAGCAGGATCACGGCGACGACGCCGATGCCGAACCCGGCAACGACTCCGGCAGGGATCTGGGCCCAGAGCGGCAGGTCGAGCGTGCCCAGGGTGGTGGTGAGGGTGAGGACGAGGGCGGCCGCCATGGGGACCATCAGGGCCGCCAGCACCTTGTAGAGGGTGGTGCTGCGCATGCGGACTGCCCAGCTCGCTCCGGCCCAGGCGCCCAGCAGGCTGCCGGCCAGCAGGTTGACCGCGACGGGCCAGCGGGATGCGACCTCGGCGGCCGGGACCGCACCTCAGCCCGGCTGATCACGTGCCTGGCCCGGGACCGATGGCCCCGGAGCAGGCGATGATCCACGGGCGAGGCCAGCGGCGAAGTCGAGGCGAAGGTGGACGTAGGAAGAGGCGCTGCGGCATGCTCACGCAGACGATCACTCGGGGCGTTCGCGCCTGACCACTCTGCCGCTCCGGACGGGGGCCGACATGCTGCGTATTCACTTCACCGCTGAGGACTTGGTCCGCGTCCGTGTTGCAGACGGCGTAGGCGTGATGGCGGAGACGTACGGTTGTGCCGTGCTTGCCCAGCAGAACCGCGGGGCGCTGCCCTTCCGCGGCTGGCGGAACGCGGTTCCGGGCGGGGTCGACGCGGCCTTGGGGCCCCTGCGCGCGCTTGCCGCGGCGGGTGGTCCGAGACTGGATCTGTACACACTCGCCGGAAGCTCGACAAATGTGGAGCAAGGGGCCGACACCCTCATGTCCACTTCACGCGCACAGATGCGCGGAGAGCTGGAGGACCTCCTGTCGCCATCGGCGCCATCCGCCGTGTGGATGAGGAAGCTCGCCGACGGAGACCTGGCGGCGAAGCAGTACCTGGTCGACGCCTTGACCGCCTGCCATCGCGTGGCGGTCGTCTCGCATACGAGTCGTATCCGGGCGCACCTGGACGGGATACGCGCCGGTTACGCACGCGCCGTGCTCGAGGGTGGGGTCCAGCGACTCATGGAGGCTGTCTGCGCGCCTCCGGAGAGCACCTGGACGCCCCCCGTCCTGACGATCAGGTCCCCGCGCGACGCCGATGTCCACCTCGCCGGGCGCGGTCTCGTCATCGCGCCGACCGTGTTCCTCTGGCGCCGTCCGATCCTGTACTGGAACCCCCTGGACGAGGCAACGGCGCCGGTGCTCAGCGTGCCCACAGTGCGGGACCCGGTGACCGGGGCCGCACTGTGGGCCGGCCAGGAGGCGGGGAGTCACGCCTCTTTGGTGGCGCTCGTGGGCCGTACCCGAGCCGCAGCCCTGAAGATCGTGGCTGACGGCGCGTGCAGTACCACGGAACTCGCCAGGCGCCTCGACATCTCGGCCGCCGCGGCGAGCCAGCACACCGGCGTGCTACGGAACTCGGGGCTGATCACCACGAGCCGGCACGGTCCCGGCGTCCTGCACACCATCACGGAGCTGGGCACCGAACTGCTCACCACCACGGCCCGCAGGCGCTCTGCCCCTCGTCAGCGGCACGCCCGCACGCCCTGAAGCGGAGGTTCGGGTCCGGGCTCGCCGCGTGAGCCGGCGTCCAGGGGCTCTCCCCGTCCCGGGTCAGTGTGAACGGGCCGCACTGGATCCAGCTGCGGCCGCCGTCACGGCTCACGTCCATCCAGTACTTGTCGCCCGCCTTGGTGTAGCCGACGATCCTGGTCCAACCGTGCTGGACGCCATTGATGTTGCCGGCACGCAGGTCGACCTGACGTCGGTTGTACGGGAGGGTGTAGCCGGTGGTGAGCGGGGTGCTGGTGACCGTCCACTTATCGGTGGCGGCATCTGCGGCGCGCCAGTTCTGGCAATCGGCGGGTGAGGCGGCCGCCGGCGGCGCGGTGGTCAGGACCAGGGCTCCGGACGCCAGCGCGAGACAGGACAGGACCGTGGTGAAGGTGACGCGGAGCGGTATCGCCGGCGCGGGCCGGATGCTGTGGCGCATGGGTGGGACCTTTCTGAGCGGAGGAATGTGGAGGGGTTCAGATGCAGGTGGGGACGCCTGGCATCCAGGCGGGGCCCTGGAGGTAGATGTTGGTGATCCACCCCCCGTAGTCCGGGAGGTAGGACCAGGCATCGTTGGTGATGCCGTCCGCGGTGATCCGCTGGCCATGGGCTTGGCAGCTCACTCGTACCTGCGTCCCGCCCCTGACGGTGGTGACCACGGAGCTTGCGGTGGTGGTGTTCTGGCGAACGTTGATCACGTCGCCCCATGTGGTGAACGTGGCCCCTGAGCCGGGTTGTGTGCCGGAGCAGGTGGGGACGCCTGGCATCCAGGCGGGGCCCTGGAGGTAGATGTTGGTGATCCACCCCCCGTAGTCCGGGAGGTAGGACCAGGCATCGTTGGTGATGCCGTCCGCGGTGATCCGCTGGCCATGGGCTTGGCAGCTGACCCGTACGCGGGTTCCGCCACGGATGGTGGTGACCGGTGCGCCACTGGTCGAGGGCCCCGGGCGGACGTTGAGAACGTCGCCCCATGTGGTGAAGAACCCGTCGTTGTCGCTTCCGCCGCTGATCTCGACGAGCGGCAGCCGGTAATCGGTGTTCCTGACCATGGAGGCGCTGACGCCGACGGGGAGAGCGGTGTTGGGCTCCTGGTAGAAGACGGTGTTGTCCCCCGGGTCGTCGACGGTCTTGAGGTAGCGATAGGGGGTGTACCAGCCTGTCCAGGTCTCCTTTCGATGCTTGACGGGGTATGCGCCGAAGTCGTAGGCCCAGTAGGTGGTCTTGCCGGCGTCGACCCACCGGTCGAACAGCTGGGTGTGCCGTTCGGCATGAACGTCGCTGAAGTGCATGAGGACATCTCCCGGCTTCAGCTCGCTCTTGCTGATCTTGCGGGAGACGTCGGACCGGGTGAGGCCCTCGCCCGGGGGCAGGGCGGAGAAGCTGTTCGTGGCGTTGAGTGCCATGGAGACGAAGCCCGCACAGTCCATGCGGTAGTAGGAGGGGAAGCAGCCGCCCGTGATGGCGCTCCACCTGACGCCGACGCTGCCGACTCCAGTCAGGTAACAGTCGTTCTGGCTGTAGGGAATGCGCTCTCTCAGCTGGTACCAGGCATGAGCACGGGTGATGACCTCGCTGCGTGATATCGCGCCTCCGACGACCGCACCTGGCTCCTCCGGAGTCGAAAGCGCGGAGGCGGGCATGGACCCGAGGCCCAGCAGCGCGATGACGAGGGCCATGAGCAGCGGGATGAGGGACAGCGGTCTTCGCCTGGTCTTCACGAGCGGTGCGGTGCGCACGAACCATTTCCTGTCGCGTGAGTTCTTCGGGGCATGGGACATGGGGCAGGTCCGCGCCGTGTGCGGACGCGCCCGGCCAGGTGTTACGCGTAGGGCCGTCATCGGCCGCCGATCCCGATGCCGCACATCGGAACGCCGGGTATCGGCTCCCAGTCGCCGCCGTAACTCACCGCGTTGGCGGGGAGCCATCCCCACCCCTTGTTGACGAAGCCGACATCGGCTTGCGTGTACAGCCAGTAGTTGTTGACGCCCGTGCCGTTCTTCGGATTCGTCGCGCCCGGGCGCTGGCAGACGACCCAGTTGTGACCGGCGTACAGGACGCCGGCGCTCGCCGTGCCGCCGTTGGGGTCCTGACGGACGTGCGAGGTGATCCACGTCGGGCAGACCGAAGTGGGAAACCGCCCGCCCAGGAAGTCGGTGACCGTCGGCCCCTGCCAGCAGGAACCGCCGCTCGCCTGTGCGGAGCCGGCCGTGCCCAGGGCGAGCACGGCAGTGGACGCGAACAACGCCACCAGTGCGGCGCCGCGTTGGAATCTGTGACGTCTGACCATGTGAAGTCCTCTTCGTTCCCACCGGCCTACGGATATGGCCGGTGTCCACCGCGCTTGGCCGCGATGGGTGTACGAAGGCTTCAGGAGACGGTTCAGGCGGACAACGCGGTTAGCTCGTCACTTAAAGGGCCTGGTCATGAGCGGCACGACAGAGGCAGTCGGGCCGGCGTCAGGGCCGCCCGCACAGCGCGGTGGTGAGGCTTCAGGAGGAGCCCGTGCCCTGGACTGAGATGGATGCCGCGTCGTCGACGAAGCCCTTATCCATGTGGGAGCTCCACCGCGGGTCCCTCGCGATCGTGTAGAGCTGACGGGTCGTGAGGGGCGGTGAGGGGGCTGGCGGGGCCCAGTGCCCCGCCGGGGCCGTTGCAGGCGACCGCTCGGATCCGCACGCCGTCCGGGCGCAGGATGCTGACCGCATTCTGGCTCTTGTCAGGGTCATTGGGATCGGCGCCGTTGCCGGTGAAGTAGAGGGAAGTGATGTGGGCCCAGCCGCCACCCGGGAGCGGGTGGTCGGCCGGGTGATGACTCGGATCGATGTCATCGGGGAGAGGCCGGCCCAATGCTGCGGCGCTGTACCAGGGCGGGCTGGGGCGACGTTGACGACGACGCTCGCCGGGCCATGGCCGTCATCGAGGGTCAACCGGGCCTGCACGCGGCCGCCCGTGTTGTACCCCTCGTACCGTGACGTCTTCACGGTGTCCGGGACGAGGGCGAGCAGCGGAGCCACCGCCGACTCGGCGGTCGTGGGCACGGGGTTGGACATCCGCAGAGACGGGCAGAGGGCCGGGCGACCATACGGGGACCGTCATCCGGCGCGTACGAAGCTGCTCCCGCCCATCCGGACCGCTCCCCGTCGGCGCCGGTCCAGGCGCGCTGCCCTGCGGCGCCGGAACAGTGCGCGTGGCGAACACGCAGGGGGGTGAGAGAAGCCCACTGGGGAGAGCCGATCGGCGGTCTGACCGGGCACCGCCAACGTGGCCCCCACGCCGATCACTCCTGCTGCCAGCGCGGCGATGCCCACGGAGAGGAGCGAAGCCTTCGGGCTGCGGCTCCCCCGGACGGAACCGGAATCCACCTGCCCCCTCCGCCGCGCCGGGAGGGCGCCGCACCGCACGCTCTCCGCGTGAGCGTAGGTGAACCGATGGTGGACCTTTCAGGTCTTCACCCCTGCGGTCCGCCCCTCGGCGGGCGATCAGTGGAGGCCTGTCACCCGGCGCGCTGGGTGGTCTCCCCCGCCTGGGCGGGTACAGCGGGCAGGGGGACAGTGCAGGAAGCGCAGCGTCGGGCCTGGGCGGGGACGGGGCTGAGGCATTCGGGGCAGTCCCGCTTGGGGGCCTGGACGTCGTGGTGCGGGGCGAGCCGCTCGTGCAATTTGTTGATCGGGAGCACGACCAGGAAGTACAGGGCGGAGGCGAGGAGGAGGAAACTGATCGCCGCGTTGATGAAGGCGCCATACGGGAACTCGGTGGCACCCACGGTGAAGGTCTTGCGGCTCATGTCTCCGGTGACGCCGGTTGCCAGCCCGACCAGCGGGGTCAGGAAAGCGCCGACGAAGCCGTTCACCACCGCGGTGAACGCCGCCCCGATGACGATGCCGACGGCCAAGTCGACCACGTTGCCTCGCAGAATGAAGCTGCGGAAGCCGTTCACCTTCTCACTCCTTGAGGATTTCGACGTCTACGGGCGGCGAGGATCCTGTCAGCGCTGACGAGCGTCGCGTGAGACGGCGGCCGACGCGTGGGGACAGCGCGGGTCATCGGTGACAGTGGGAATGCGCATCCGGCGCAGGAGATCACGTGTGGTGCGCATGTGCAGCGTGCTGCGCCACGCAAGACCCGGGTGGCGGGACCGCAGGTGGGAAAGCGCCCGGGTGCCCAGCCCGGTGCTGTGGAAACGCTCGTCGATAGCGATGCCGGTGATGACACCCTGGGCGCAGTCGGAGCAGATCCGGTACTGGACCTGGCCGACGACCTGGCGGATGTGAATGAGGAGGAGGCATTCCTCGCCTGGCCCGGAGTGGTCCGGAATATGCGTGGATAGGAAGTCGATCGCCCGGTATGCGAGGATCCGGCGGCGCAGGCGGCCGGTGATCCGGCCGCGCCGTGAGTGCTTGGCTCCGGCTTGGCCAGGCGGCGGGTTCTGGGCTGTGGGGGTCGGTCCGAACAGAGTGCTCGTGGGACGCGCATGTTGTCCGTGCATGGGCTTCGTGTGCCCGGAGCAGCGAGCGATACCCGCCCCGGATGTCAGTACGCTGCTCGTGGCCGGTCCGCGACGCGGTCAGGTGTGCCGGCCGGTGCGACCCGGTGACGGGCTGGGGCGCCCTACCTGTGCCCGCACTCGCCGTCGCGGTGCGGGTATAGGGACGTGAGGTTGTTCCAGTACTGCTCGAGGTGGGTGTCGGTTTCCCGCAGGGCTGGATCCAGGAACGAGGCATGCAGCTCGGCGACGCGGTCGGGGGCAGAGTCCTCGCCCGCCGGGGAGGGCGCTGAGTGTCGCCAGGGCGCCTTGGCGGCGCTGGCACCGTGTGCGTCGCGGGCCGCGCGGGTCGCCCACCAGCGGGTGAGCAGCACGGCGGTGGTGAGAGCGGCGGTGGTGAGAGCGGCGACTGCGAGGGTGTGCGGCCCGGGGTGCGCGGCCACGACTTCCTCCATGTTTTCTGGTCTGGCGGCGCCGGTCCTCAGGGCGAGGCCGGCGCCGCCCTTGGATGATTTCAGCCGGGCCACGTTCCGGTGAGGCGACGGATGGTGGCGGCTCCGGACCGGTCGACAGCGGCCTTGACCACCGCGAAGATAGCGCCTTGCAGGGCTGCCGCGACCAGGACTTCCTGCCAGGTGCGGTGCTCGTCGGTGGCGTCGGGGGCGTCGTCGTCGTGGCCGATCATCTTCCAGGCCTGCTTGAACGCCGCGCCGGCGATCATGCCGCTCGCGGCGCCGAGCGCCAGGCCGATCGGCTTGTAGGCGATCTTGGACGCTTTCATCGGCACCTCCGGCTGCTACGCAGGAGCAGGAAGACGACGAACGCGACGGCCGCGGCGATCAGGGGCGTGCGGTTGGCCTTTGCCATGGTCGCGGCCGACTCAGCCTTCTCGCGGACCGGGTCCGGGGTCTTCTCGGCGGCGAGCTGTCCGGCGTGGGTCGCGGTGTCGCGTACCTGGGACGCTGCGTGTGCGGCCTTGTCCAGGACCGGATCGGGGGTCTTGTCCTTGACCAACTGAGCGGCGTGCGCTGCCTTCTCCCGGAGCTGGTCGCCGACCAGGGTGGCCTTCTCGGCCGCCTGCTCCTTGAGCTCGGCTGCCTTCTCGGCGGCCTGCTCCTTGAACTCGGCCGCCTTCTCCTTGGCCTGCTCCTTGACGTCGGCCTTGGCCGCCAGCGCCTCCACGGTCATGCCGAGCTCCTCGCGGGTGTGCTCGACCTGCTCGCGCAGCTCCTCGGGTGTGGGTGCGGCGTCCTTGTCGCCCTGGGAAGGGGTACTCATCGGTGTGCTGCCTCCTTGATCTCGGCCACGTCGGCCTTGACGCCGGCGATGGCTTGCTCGGGTGCGGGGGTGCCGGCCCTGGTGATCTGCTTCTTCCCTGCCGCGGCCATCCCGGCTGCGACGGCCGCCAGCAGGGCGGCGATGATCAGAGCCGAGGCCCAGACCGGGAGGAGCAGGGCGAGGGCTGCGATCACACCGGCGACCAGCGCCTGCGCGGCCAGGAAACCGACCAGGCCGGCCCCACCGAACAGGCCGCCGCCCATACCGAAGCGTTTGCCCTTCTGGGTCATCTCCGCCACGGCCAACCGCATCTCTTCGCGAACCAGCTCCGAAATCTGCTGCGACGCCCGTGAAAAGAGGTCGCTCACCGATTCCTCTGAGCTGCTCTGGCCAGGGTGCCGCCCAATGGCACTCATCTACTCTCACCTTCTCCGCATGCTCGGTGCTTTTACGGCGCGATGGCTGCACGAAGGCCGCCATTCGTGTCGCCTGTGCGTTCCGGGCCGGTCAGCGGCCCGAGTTGGTACCGGTGGTGTCCTGGATGGGGGCCTCGGTATTGCGCTTGACGGAGTCGATGCCGTCCAGGCAGGCGCGATGGCGCTCGGAGCGCTCGCTGGTCGCGTTGGCCTGCCTGTTCGTTGCCATCAAAACGCGGTGACAGCCCTTGGCCGGCTGGTGCCGGACTTGGAAGCGAGCCACCATGACCGTCCCTCCCTGATTGAAATGTGCACGCTGCTGTCACGGCGCGCTTACCCCGCAAAGAACCGGTCACCCGCCTGCGCTTCGTGGCCATCCCCCAGGGCGGATCAGGATGCGGGGCGTTGTCCGGACGAGGGCGGCCGCCGTCAGACCGATGGCGGCGCCGGCTGCGACGTCGGAGGGGTAGTGCGCGCCGCTGTGGACCCGCTCGATCGCCACCAGAGCCGTCGGGACGGCGCAGACGGCAGCAGCCCACGGCCATGACGGCGCGACGGCCGCCGTGAACGCGACGGCAGCGGCGGTGTGTCCGGAGGGGAAGGAGGAGCTGTCGGGCCGGTCCTCGACGTCGTCGTGCGGAATCCACTCCTTCGGCGGCCGACGCCGCTCCACCAACTGCTTCGCGACCCCGTTGGAGAGCAGTTCCGCTGCTGCCATGCTCATGATTCCGGCGGCCGCGGCTTTGCGGCCCTTCCACCCGCCGCCGGCCGCCATGGCCACGGCGGCAGCCCACCACAGCTTCGTGTGCTCGGCTGCTTCCCCGACCGGAGGCAGGACCCGGCGGGCCCAGTCCGAGTCCCAGGCAGCCATCCGCCGGGTCAGCCGATGATCGCCGTCGCGCACCGCCATCAGGATTCCCATGCCGTGACCCTTGCCCGCCCGCGGCGCCTCCACACAGTGATCACCCCAGGCGGCGCCGATCTTCATCACTCCACTTACGGGTGTCGCGGGGCTCGACGTAGGGCTCCTCGTTCTCCGGGTGGCCGCCGGCGACCGCACGCTGGCGGGCCATCTCGGCGTCGAACTCCAGGCCGAGGAGGATGGCCAGATTCGTGATCCACAACCACACCAGGAAGATGATCACTCCGGCGAGGGTGCCGTACGTCTTGTTGTACGAGCCGAAGTTCGCGACGTAGAACGCGAAGCCGGCCGAGGCCAGCATCCAGATCACCAGCGCCAGGAAACTCCCCGGCGTCACCCACTTGAACCCGCGGCCCTTGGCGTTCGGGGCGGCCCAGTACAGGATCGCGATCATGATCGTCACGAGCAGGACGAGGACCGGCCACTTCGCGATCGACCACACCGTCAGCGCCGTATCGCCGACGCCGAGTGCAGCGCCCGCCTGCCGAGCCAGCCCGCCGGTGAAGACGACGATCAGCGCGCTGACCACAGCCAGGATCATCAACGTGACCGTCAGTGCCAGCCTCAGCGGCAGCACCTTCCACACCGGACGTCCCTCCGGCATGTCGTAGACGGCATTCGAGGTCCGGATGAACGCCGCGACGTATCCGGAGGCCGACCAGATCGCGACGGCGAGGCCCACGATCGCCAGGAGCGAGCCGATGCCCGCGTTGCCCTGGAGTTGCTGGACCGCGTCGCTGATCACGTCGCGGGCCGCGCCGGGTGTCATTTTCCGCAGGTTGTCCAGCACCTGTTTCGTCGCCGACTCGCCCGCGATGCCGAGCAGCGACACCAGGACCAGCAGGGCGGGGAAGAGGGCCAGCACGCCGTAGTAGGTGAGAGCCGCGGCCCGGTCGGTGAGCTCGTCGTCCTTGAACTCCTTCAGCGTTCCGCGCAGCACCGCCATCCACGACCGTTTCGGCATCTCCGAGAGCTGATCCGGAGCCCGCTCCTCGACTTGCTCATCGGGACCCACGCTCCCGGACCCACCTGCAGGGGGCTCGCGATCGTCAGCGTGCTCGGGTTTCGGTGTACGTGTCATATCCGGCGGCTTTCCCATCACGCCCGCCCCATGCACCGCCACAGTCAGCGGAATGGGCCGGTTGCGTGCGACTCACAGGCAAAAAGAGGCCAAAGGGAAGATATCTGCTCAACGGGAGTGAGCATGATCACCCCAGGTCCAGATTCCCTCTGTACTCGACCACCCGGTCTACGACTCCGACGGGAACAAGCTCGGCGAGGCCCAAGCATGTCTTCCTCGACGACGCCGACGTCCTCCAGGGCTCCTGCGCAACACAGCGACCTGCAACTACGACGTGAGCCGGCGAACCCTGATGTTCGGGGTCACCGCCGTCGGCACCTGAACAAGCAACGCCCGCCTCCGGCAGCGCGGGCTTTGGGGCTCAGGCCGGTGGTGGGCATGCGCAGGCTTACCGCTTCGCCCCGGAAGACCTCGACAGACTCGACAGACTCGACAGAACTGATCGGCCGCCTTTCGGCGGCCTGGGCCGCGCTGCCCGGGGGCCGTGGCCGCTGAGGATGGGAACGAAACCCTGACAGCGCTTCGCCCCGCCGTACAGCAACGGGGTGAAGCAACCAGGCCCGGATTGACCAACTGCGTCGCTCGGGGAGATCGCCTTCGTATGCCCTGGGGAAATACTGACGCGGCCCCGACGCCAGAGCGCGGAATCGGGGCCGCGGACTGCACCGGCTCGACGTGGAGCCAAAGACCGGTGCACTCGTCGCCCCACCCATGGAGACGATGATCGGAAGGACACGGCCAGCCTCTCTGAACCAGCCTTCAGAGGTCGTGATCAATCTTCTGATGCCACGGTTCGTTTGATCCCCGACGCACACCGGCCCCGGCCTCACGGCACAGGCGGTGCGGCGTACGGTGGCGACGTAGCACATGGCGTGCTCGGGGCATCTTGTCGGGAAGATCGCGAGCTCGATCCAGTCCGCGGATCCCGTTCGTCCGACGCGTGGCAGCCCAGAAACTCCCTACTCATGGCGCCCGGCGAAGAAGCCCGCAAGGGAAGACGCGAGCGCTTCTGGAGCCTCTTCGGCCACGTGATGCCCGGCATCGATGCCGTGGCCGCGTACGTTCGGGGCCCACTGACGCCAGATCTTCACCGGGTCCCCGTACAGCTCCTCGAGGTCGTCTCGGAGTGACCAGAGGATCAGCGCCGGGCACTGGATCCGTGTCCCGGCGGCGCGGTCGTCCTCCTCGTGTCGCCGGTCGACGGTGAGGCCCGCCCGGTAGTCCTCCAACATCGCCCGCACCACCTCCGGATTTCTCATGGCCGAACGCCACTCGTCGTAGTTCTCCTGCCCCATGCTCTGGGGATCGCCGCGGTACCAGCTGTCCGGATCGGCGTTGATAACCCGCTCGGGGATGTCCGGCTGGGCGAAGAAGAACCAGTGCCACCACTGCGTGGCGAATTCGGTCGTGATGCGGGACAGGTGCTCGCTGAGGGGCAGACAGTCGATCAGCGCCACCCGCAAGACCGCGTGGGGATGATCGAGCGCGAGACGCAGCGCGACACTGCCTCCTCGGTCGTGCCCGGCGAGCGCGAACCGGGCATGACCGAGGGAGCGCATCACCTCGACCACGTCAGCAGCGACGGCCCGCTTGGAGTATCCCGCGTGGTCTGCGGTAGGCGCGGGGCCGGTGGACCGGCCGTAACCCCGGAGATCGGGACAAACCACGGTGAAACCGCTCCTGACCAGGAGCGGGGCGACACGATGCCAGGTCGCAGATGTCCGGGGGTGGCCGTGCAGCAGCACCACCGGCGGCCCTTCCCCGCCGTAGCGAACGAAAATCGATGCTTCATCGACCTGAACCCGCCTGGTCTCAAAGCCCTCGAACAAGGCTCGATCCTCCCGCCCTCGTGGTACACCGTCCACGGCACCTACCGGTCCAGGACAACCCTCACTCGCCACGAGGACCCGCCGGGTCAGCACGCTGCGCAAGCAGTCCCGTCGTTAGCGAGTGCCCACCGATACAGCCTTCCTCTTCCCCCGTGGGTGCCATGAACACAACTACCTGATCGCCAGCAGTGGGCCGGCTGCGTAGGTGACAGCGGACTCTGATCCACTTCACTGTGGTCGCGCACGCAGTGTGACTGTTGATCTCCGATTGATGGCGCGCGATGTCGCCCGCAAATCGCCTGTGGTGGATCAGGGTTGATCGACGGTGCTTCGCGTGGACGAAGTAGTGATCCAGCTCGAAGAGGTGCTGCTCGAAGAGGTGCTGCTCGCAGCGGTTGAGGGCATCGACCTGGTGGCGGTCGGCGTGACTGAGGAAGGCATCCGGCTGGATGCCCAATCCACGACGGGCGGGGCGTCCTGCCCGGGCTGCGGGCAGTGGTCAACACGAGTGCACGGCTCGTACCTGCGGTTTCCTCACGACCTGCCGACTGCGGGCCAACGTATGGTGCTGCCCTTCCGGAGGTGAGCGTGCGCACATAGCTGTCCAGTGCCGCGATTTGCGCCGCTCGACCACGGACCATACTGGTCGGGCCCTGATCACCCCACTGGACGGTTCCATGGCCAAGAGCAGCTCTTCATCGACCACTGTCCCCGACACCGTGTGGCTCGGGCGTGGGCGTCACCTCGGTCCCGAGGCCGAGCAGGACGTCCGGCGCAACTTGATCGCCCTCGAGGCGGCCGGGGTGATCGACGACTCCCTGGAGCTCGACCCGATCGAGGCGGCCCGCTCGACCGATCTGTTCCCTCGGGATGAGTCCGCCGACGCCGGCCCGTCTGCCCGCCGACTCTTCGAGGCACGCTGGCGCGTGGCCGACGGTGTCACAGTGCGCGCTCAACTGACCACGTACGGGCCGGAGTCCCGCCGGGTCGAGAGCGAGGGCGTCACATGGGTGCTCGCCGCCGAGGCGGAGCGGGCATGGGAAGCGAGCTGGCCCTCACCTGCCACCGTGTTCTGGCCCGACAGCGACCAGGTCGCCTGGGATCACGAGGGGGTGCCGGGCGTGCGTCTGCGGACGGCGAACCACCTGCCGAAGGACGACGGCGAGCTGCGGCGCCTGCTGCGGAGCTGCACCCGGCAGAGCTGGTTCATCCATGTCGTGGTGCACGAGGCGATGACACCGGACGCGCGGGGGCGGCGACCGATCACGGCGTTCCTGCCACCGAGCCTGCGGCACCGGGTGGTCGAGCACCGGGCTACGCCGGAGCAGGCGCTGATCGCCGACTTCGCGATGAAGCGTGAGCTGGGCGTGGGGCTACCGCGCGGCGGGGCCGTCGTCCTGCCCCCGACGCCGCAGGTCCCCGGCTACGAAGTGGAGCGCTTCACCGTACGCGATGTCTTCCTGGACGCCACGGAACCGACCGAACTCCTCCAGAAGATCGCGGAGTTCGCCTCACTGCCCCGACCGCTGCCGGCCGACGCCGAACAGGTCCTGGCACGACTGCGCCAAAGCTGGCACCTGCTCACCCCGGACGAGGAGCTTGTCCACGCACGGGCCATGGTCACCAAGTACGCCAAGGCGCTCGAGGCCATGACGGCATCCTGTGACCTGTACCGCGAGGCGGCCGAGTCGGCGCTCGCCGCGCTCGCCGAGGCGACCACCGGTGACGGCGCGTCCCGGGCGCCCTCTCCGGCTGCGGACGAGCAGGGCAGCTCACCGCTGAGGACTTTCACGAAGACGCTCGCCCTCTTCCGCAACCCGAACCGATAGGGGGCCGGATGCGAGATCCAGTGCCGTCCGCACCGGTGCGCGCGAGTCCTGCCCTGACGCGGCCCGGCCCCCGCTGCCGAGAAGGACCACGCACATGACCAGCCCCGCCCCCGTCCCCCGCGACTTTCCGCCGTAGACGCGCCCGCCGGAGTTCCTCGGGAAGTGCGCCATCTGCCGGAGCGACCTGCCACAGATTCGGCCCGGGGAAATGCTCCCTGTCCGGCCTGCGCTGCCCCTGCCCCGGCGCTCCAGAAGAACCCCACCGCTGCGGCACCCGGCCCCCGCCTCGCTCGCCCCTCGTGAGCGGGCCATGCTCGACCTGGCGGGCGGCCTTGGACGGCTGCGGATCCTGGAGCGGCTGGCAGAGTGCCGGGGCCGTCCGTTGTCTCCTCGCGGCGTGCCAGGCCCCGTGTCAGGTAGGGCTCGGACAGGTCCCGCACGGTCGTGGGCACCGGGAAGCCGGCGGCTGTGAGCATGAGGCCCGGTCTGGTGCCGCCGGCGGCCATCCTGTCCTGCGTGATGGCGGGCTGGACGTGGTGGGAGCCGTGGCGGCACAGACTCGTTCCCGCTGCGGGAGCGGCGGATCGTCGTGTCGCTCGTGTTCGTCGCCGCCTTCGCGGCGTTCTGCGCGATGGCCTCGGTCGACGACCCGTCGTTCTCGGTGGGCCTGCTGAGCGCCGCCGTGGCCGGCCCCGGCATGATCGGGTTGTTCTTACCAGCCCCGCGGGTGCACCCATCTGTCCTACCCGCGAGCGACAACGCCCTCGGAGGCATCGACTCGAGGCCGGCCGCCCTCCAGGCCCTTATCACCCAGCGCGATGACGCTCCGGCCACGAGCATCCCGACAAGCGCCCCGATGGTGTTGAAGAGGACATCGTCGACGTCAACGACCCGACCAGCGTTCATGATGAGCGCAACGCCGAGCCCCGGCTCGTGGTCCTCGACATCGCCGCTGCGGACGAGGACACCATCCGCGCGGTGATGGAGGTCCTTCAGAAGCAGTGGCGCCCTCCGGCATCACGCCGGTGTGGCGTACGCCGGGTGAGCCCGGCGTGAGGGCGCGGGTGTACGCCGAGGTACGTCGTTCCGGCACCGCGCGTCGGCGGGCCAGCTCCGCCCGTACAACCCCGACCTGCGGGGTTCCCGCGCCAGGAGGCGGGGGTGACCGCCCAGTTGAGGCGCCCGGCCCTCCCACGGCCGGGTGCCTCAGCCACCGAGCTTGCCGACCGCATCGTTCAGCGAGGCCGCCACGAGGGTCACCTCCTGCGGGGCGGGGTCCGTGGTGCCCAACCGATCCACGAGTTCCGCCCGTGTCAGCACCACCGCCGCGCCACGGAGGTCGTCGCTGTCGAGGGCGTCCCGTCCGGCCACCCGGGCACGGCCCTCCAGTAGGACCAGGGCGGAGTCGTCGTCTGCCGCGTCCAGCAGCTCGCGGATCAGAGCCTCGTCGATCATCACGTGTTCCCTTCCCTCTTCTCGGTTCTTTGCCTTCATGTGGACGGCCCGGCCTGCGGGGCCGGGCCCCCGTTACTACACGGTTCAGCCATCCTGCACCTGACCCCGAGTGATCCGCTCGACATGTACGCGCATTTCGGTCGTGCCGATACCGCCACCGGCAGCTGGACGGCTTCTTCGCCGACTACGCCGAACCCGTGACCACGTGCCAGGAGGCGGCCGCAGGAGGGATCACCGGGCTGATGCCCGTCCGAGTCCTCAATCACGCGCTGAAGCATGCCATCAGGGCCAGTGAACAGGAGACCCGAGCATGGCCGGCAGCGCGTGGCTACGGCGACGACCTCTACGAGTACGCCAACGACCTCTACTGCCGAAACCGGCTGCACGAGGCGTGGCTCCTGCTGGACGAACACGTCGTCCAGCTCTGGATCCCGCAGATCAAAGCCTTGGACGCGCGGATACAAGGCCGCGACCATCGACGACGGCCAAGCACTCAGCACTCTAACCCGGTGGGCTCGAATCGAATTCAGCCCTGACCACCGAGGCGTTCATCCCACTGAGTCTTTTCCAACCTCACATTGATGCGTGATGAAGGACGAGGACGGCCTTCACGAAGTCGGTGTTGCGGTTCGTGCTGCAGCGGAGCTTCCGGAGGAGCCGCCAGCTCTTCAGCGTGGCCATGGCTCTGTTCGCCGAGGCAACGGACTTGGCATGGGTGCTGTTGTGGCGGCGCTTCCATCGCTTGAGGCGGCGGCCCCCGAAAGGGCACCCGGACCGGCCCGTCGGCTCCTTGATACGCCTTGTCCCCCAGCATGAGGTCCGCGTCGGTGGGTCCTGCGATGATCCCGTGCTGACGCGCCGCGGTGAGGTCGTCAGTCGATCCGGGCAGGGCTGGTGAAGGCCCAGAGCAGCCGGCCGGCCGGATCGGTGAGGACCTGGACGTTCATGCCGTGACGTATGCGCTTGGCGGAGTAGTACGGGTGTCGGCAGCGATGCGGTCGATCGGCAGCAGGGGTGCCGTCGAGGACGACGAACGCCTTCTCCTTGATCGTCATCACCGTCTCGGCCAGGGACGGAGCGAGAGCGGCCAGGATGCCGACGGCTTCGCGTATGGAGCGGAAACGCGGTCGCTATCCCGATGCTGAACCCGGCCGCGAGCTGGGCATAGGTGTCACCGCACCGCAGGTGAGCCAGTGCGAGGAGAGCTGGCGACCCGCTGACAGGCGCCCCGCCACGGCCTCCCGATCTCCGCCTGCCGGACCGACAGTTGTCCGGCCGGGAACCGCAAGGTTCGGCTCGACAGATCGATCGAGGACGGGTGGACAAGCATGCGAAGCTCCTGGCGGACATGGGTGATCTTGGTCGTGAACCCGTCCACCAGGAGTTTCATCGTTGCGCAGGTGTGTCCAACTAGCGATCAATACCGCCAGGCCGGAAGAGGCTCATTGGACATTACGACCAAGCGCTTGTCCAATCATAGGTAACAGCAACCAATTCTCCAGCATCATAAAGCGCGGCCCGAAACTGTATATGGTGCCCCTCGGGGAAGTTCTTGTTGCAACTTCCGTCCGATCCCGCACCCAACTTGTTTACACAGGTACCCGTTCTACCCGAGGCGCCGTCGTACCATTGGACAGCCGCCGCCCTTCCATCGCTCTTGGTGTCAGCCACCCTGAAATAGTCGCCGTTCGGCGCGAAGCTGGCCTTAACACCTGCGAGAGCCAATGCCGGTTCCCAGCCCTTGTCTTCCGGAACGTAGTTGACCGTATAGTCCGTTTCGTCTCCGTAGTAGGCTGCGGACGCGACGGAGGGATTCAGCATCGGAAAGAATGCCGCGATCCCCACAGCGATCAGCGCCTTCTGAGAAATGCGCATAGTTCGACCTCCTGGTGGTCCCCCGTGGCGCTCATGCGCCACGCTCCGACCCTAAGACCAACGATCCTCGCCTTCCGAAGCGGGGGCCCAGGGGTGCTGTCGGGCCGGAGGTGCCCAATGAAGCACGAACAACTGATGGAGCGTCAAAGCACGTGCGCGAACGCGCCATCGCCACGTTGAAGACCAGGCGGCTCCCGTGGAAGCTGCGGTGCAGCACCGAGCGCATCACCGCCGTGGTGCAAGCCGTGATGACGCTGCAACACGCCAGCATGGACGTAGCAATGTGGAGTGATCGTCAGACAGTGGCCTCAGCCCATCCCGGAAGCGCTGCGCCTCAGCAAGCCGGTGCAGCCGTCCCCCGCGCGACCGTGCCGATGACGAAACCGCGTCCGTCGCGAGGAACCGTATCGCCTGCTTGATCAGCGGGAGCGCGGCCCGCAGCCGCTTGTTCCAGCCGGCTACTTCGGTACGTACGGAAGCATCACGCCCAGGCGGGAGCGGACGAACCGCAGCCATCGGCACTCCGAAGCGAAGCGCAGCAGTTCCTGGGCAACGGCACGGGGTCGGCCACGACGGTGGCGGGGGTGTGGCGCACCAGGGTCTCGCACAGAGCGCGCAGGTACTCGGCCGCTGTGGCTGACGAGACCGGCGCGCCTGGCCGGGGGTGACACCAGCAACTTGGGAGGATCGCCGGCCTCACCCCTGTCGATGAACGCCGCAGAGCGTTCCGGCTGGTCGACCACTACCGCGACTCGTGGAGCTCTTCGCCGAGCGGACGGTGGCGCGCTCGCCCGGCTCGGCGAAGCCCCGGGGATGCCCCCGGGGCCGTCGGACCGTCAGAAGCGGGAGGCTCGTGAGACCTCGCACTTGGTGTACTCGGAGCCGTCGCCGGTCCCGGGATACGGGGTGGTCAGCTCGGCCTTGACGGACGCACCCGGCGCCACGGCGATGGCGGTCTTGATGGCGGTCGCCGGGACGACACTGCCGCCAGCGGCGCCGGTGAACTTCATGGTGACGTTGTAGTCGTAGTCCGTCGCGCTGTCGTTCTTGACGGTAACCCGGGCGACGAGGTTCTTGTTCGCCGGGTCGTACTTGCACTCGTTGATGGTCACGTCGCGGGCTGCCTTGTCGGCGCTGCTGGAGCCGCCGGGCAGGGAGCCGCCGGACGTGCCGCCGGAGGTGCTGTCGTTGTCGCTGCCGTGGTTGTTGCTGCTGGAGCTGCCGCTGCTGCTGTTGTTGTCGCAGCCGCCGCCACCCGAGCCGCGCGCACCGGTCAGGGCGATGACAGCGATGCCGAAGACAGCGATCGCGCGGACGTGACGCAGGTTCATGTTTCAATCCCCGTTGTAAGTGGTAGTACAAGTGGCTCCTTGACGAGCGCACGACACCCTAGCAGCGGTCGAAGGGCCGCCGGTTCTGGCGGACGAGCCTCCTTACCGTCCCTCCGGTTAGTCGTAGACGGTCGTCGGAATGCCGCCTGGCCGGCGATGCGCTGCGCGGCACTTCAGGTGTCGGAGAACCCTTCGCGATGCAGTCGCCGGACCAGTGCGCTCATGGTCGCGATGGGGGGCGCCTGGGTGCTGGAGCGCTGCGCCGCGAAAGAGTCGATGGCTGACCGGACTGCACGATCGGTGCAGCCACGCAGCGTCTCGAAGCCCAGGTGGTAGCGGAACCACTCCTCCTCGTTCTGGCCCTCGCCGCCCAGGGTGACGCAGGACCACCGTCGAAGCGCGCCGACTGCTCGCCGCACCCGTAGGGAGGGAGGCCGGTGTCACCGGGCGCGGGGGATGATGAGGATGGAATGACGGAACGCAAGGTCAGGAGCTTCGATGGCGAAGCGGATTCATCAACCCCGTGAGGACGCGGAGTTCGATTTCATCCTCGGGATGAGCGGAGTCCCGGTTCTCGCATACTTCACCGGGACATGGCCCAAGGCGATCGAGCCCTGCCGGGCGATGGACCTCATCGTGGGCGGCATCGCCGACGAGTACACGGGCCGCCTTACGGTCGTCCGCACCGACATCACGCGCTGTCCGGCCACAACCGAGCGATACGGGGTCACCGCAGCCCCGTCCTACGTCCTGCTGAAGGAGGGAGAGGCGGTGGCCCACGGTACGGGGCCCATGACCACCGCCGAGGTACGGGAGTTCCTGGACGGCTGCCTCTGAGCGCCGCCGCGACGCCCGTCACGCACCCCGTGGAGGTGGAGCGGCCGGGATCTCTCTGCCGGGCCGTCAAGGGATGCACATGCCCATGTTCTTTCTGGTCAGCATGATGGTGGCGCTGACTTTTGGTCTGGCCGGGGCGCCGGCCCTCGTCGCTGGTCGCGTCCCAGTCCCCCGGCCGCGCAACAGCGTGACTCGCCCGTGTGCGGGGTGCTGGCACGATCGCCCCGGAGGTACGTGTCGACGAAGCCGCCCGCGCCGCCGTTGCCGCCGGTGAAGGCGAGGGAGACCTCTCCGTCAGGAGGCCGGAGGCGGGGGTCCCGGGTCTTTGTGGTCGCGGCCGTCCTGCGTTCCCCCTGGAGGGGCCTCGTCCTGCGCCGGGCCGATGCGGATCTCGAAGTCGCCCGCGTACTTCTCGTGGCCCGCGATCACGGCTTCCTCCACTGCCTCTTCGGCGAGTTCGTGGCGGACGATCAGCGGGTCCTGGCGGAGGTCCCGCAAGAGGGCCCAGCACATGCCGATCATCACCAGGACGAACGGGGCCGCGACGAGGATCGTCAAGTGTTGCAGGCCCGCGAGGGCGTCGCCCTTGCCCTCGCCGACGAGCAGCATCACGGCCGCCACGCCACCGGTCACCACGCCCCAGAAGACGACGATGAACCGGGCGGGTTCGAAAGTGCCCTTCTGGGAGAGCGTGCCCATCACGATCGACGCCGCGTCGGCGCCGGAGACGAAGAAGATGCCGACCAGAATCATCACGAGCAGGCTCATCACGCCGGCGATCGGGAATTCCTGGAGCACGCCGAAGAGCTGCGCCTCGGGCGTGGTCGCCCCGCCGAGACTTCCCTGTTCCTTCAGGCGCATGGCCGTACCGCCGAAGACGGCGAACCAGACCAGGCTTACGGTGCTGGGCACCAGGATGACGCCGCCGACGAACTGGCGGATCGTGCGCCCCCGGCTGATGCGGGCGATGAACATGCCGACGAACGGCGTCCAGGAGATCCACCAGGCCCAGTAGAAGACCGTCCAGCTGCTCAGCCAGTCGGCCACGTCACCGCCGCCGGTGGACGCCTCGGTGCGGCCGATCAGCTGCGGCAGCTCGTCGAAGTACGCGGCGAGGGAGGTGGGGATCAGGTCGAGGACCAGAATGGTGGGGCCGACGATGAACACGAAGGCGGCGAGGATCACGGCCAGCACCATGTTGGTGTTGGAGAGCCACTGGATGCCCTTCTCCACGCCGGAGACGGCGGAGAAGACGAAGCAGACCGTCAGCACGCCGATGACGGCGACGAGCAGCCCCGTCCCGGCCTTGCTCAGCCAGCCCACCTCATTCATGCCGCTGCCGATCTGGAGCGCGCCGAGCCCCAGGGACGTCGCGGAGCCGAACAGCGTGGCGAAGATCGCCAGGATGTCGATCACCCGGCCGGGTGCCCCCTCGGCGCGCTTCCTCCCGATCAGCGGGACGAAGACGGCGCTGATCGTCTGTCGCCTGCGGCGCCGGAACGTGCTGTACGCGATGGCCAGGCCGACCACCGCGTAGATGGCCCACGGGTGCAGCGTCCAGTGGAAGAGCGTGGTGGCGAGCGCCGTCTGCATGGCCTCCGCCGAGTCGGCGGGGTCGGTGCCCGGCGGCGGAGTGGTGTAGTGCGCGAGGGGTTCGCTGACGCCGTAGAACATCAGGCCGATGCCCATGCCGGCGCTGAACATCATGGCGACCCAGGAGACGGTGCTGAACTCCGGCTTCTCGTGCTCCTGGCCCAGCTCGATCCGTCCGTACCGGCTGATGGCGAGCCAGAGCGCGAAGACGACGAATGCGGAGGCGGCCAGGACGAACGCCCAGCCGCCGTTGTGCATCAGGGCGTTCAGCAGGGTGTCGGAGACGCGCTCCAGGGCGCCGGTGGCCGTGGCACCCCAGATCACGAAACCCAAGGTCAGCACGGCCGTCACCCCGAAGACCACCCGGTCTGTGACAGGTGGCTGGTCCTCGTGCGGATGGCGGCCGGGCAGGGCCGCCTTCACCGGCAGCCGCAACCTTTGGCCCCGTTTGCGTTGCTCCTGAGACACAGGCGGCACCCTTCGCGATCATGGCCCGAATTGGCTCCTGCTATCCCGTACCACGGTGCGCACACCTGTCCCGGCATCAACAGGCGGCGTGCGCACCGTTTTATGAGGTGATGGGCCACACGGGTGGCGAGGAGGAGCGGCACGAGAGCCCGCCACGACTACCGCCGCCGTAGGAAGGCCCCGTCACGGCCGGCCCGGAAGCTCAGGCGTGGAACCTCTCGCCGCGGACACCGACACGATCAGGTCCCGCTCGCCGGCGTCGCTACCCCCGCCTTGATGCTCGCCGGCACGGGCCATCAGCCGCCGGCGGGCTCGGCGCCCACGCCGAAGGGCGGTACGTCCGTGACGCGACGTCCAGCCGGAGCCGGGCGAAGCGCACCGGGTGCCGCCATGATCCGAGCTCCAGCGCCGTGTGCACCATGATCTCGGCGACCAGCTCCGGTTCGACCAGCACGACGTCGAGCGGCGTCCGCGACCGTCCCCGCGGAGACCGTCCTCCCATGGGTGCCGGGGCCCTGCCGCCGTCAGCCGCCCGGCCAGGTCGCGCGCCGTGTCCGGCCGCAGCGGCGTACGACGCCCGACCGGACGGAGCACTTCGTCCTCATCGAGGCGGCCCGACACGAGCGTCTGCGCGGCGCTCACCCGCGGCCGGTGAACATCTGCTCCAGCTTGCGCGCGCCGCTCGCCGGGCGGGACGCGCAGCGCTCCTGGCCGTCGAGCTGGGGGAAGTCGAAGGCGATGAGGTGCGCCGGCATCTCCTGGGCGAGCCGCACGGCGGTCCGGCCGTCGGAGACGGCTCGTCGCTGGAGCGCCTCGAACGACATCTGGCCCATCGTCGAGTGGTGAGCGCGGCCACAAGTCACGCGTGGCGGCGCGGTGTATGAGACGACCTGCGACACCACCGGCAACGACATCAAGTGCAACAAGCCCTGGATCCAGCTCAGGCCACCGGCCTGAGGCAGCGGCCGGGAGGGTGGAAGGCGCGAATGAAATGGACCTGCTCGCCTGCGTGACCGCTGGGATCAGCGTCAAGGGGGCTGCGGGTGATCCTCTTGCAGAGCAATGGCCCCGGCGTGACGCGGGATGCTACGCCGTTCGCCCGACTTCGGCGCCCGTATCGAGCGAGGGTGGCATCACCCCGCGCGTCATCGGTGAAGGCCTCCGGTGTTGCCTGACAGCATTGGCCAGGTCGGGACCATGGCGAGGGAGGGTCCTGTGGATCTGACGTCGGTGCGCGAGGTGGTTGATGCCCGGTGTGCTGTTCCGTGGCAGCCGGGGGATGCCTGGCTGGCCGGAGGCACCGCCCTGTTCGCCGAGCCGCGGCCGGAGGTGACGCGGCTGCGGGATCTGGCGGCGATGGGCTGGCCGCCGTGGGAGATCACGGACGACGGCCTGGTGATCGCGGCGACCTGCACGGTGGCAGAGCTGCTGGCCTTCGCGCAGGCTTCGGAAGGGCGGTGGCCGCAGGCCCGCGCGTTGATTGCCGCCTGCTGCCGAGCGTTCTCCTCGTCGTTCAAGGTGTGGAACACCGCCACGGTCGGGGGCAATCTGTGTCTGGCGCTCCCGGCCGGCCCGATGATCTCCATGGCCGTGGCGCTGGAGGGCGTATGCCGGGTGCTGGCAGAAGACGGGCGAGAACGCCTGCTGCCGGCGGCCGAGTTCGTGACCGGAGTGGGGCGCACGGTGCTGCTGCCGGGCGAGGTGTTGCGCTCCATCACCCTGCCGGCCGACGCGCTGACGAAGCGCACGGCCCTACGCCGGCTGTGCCTGCGCCCACGAGGCCGCAGCGCCGCCCTGGTGACGGGTACCTACGACTCCCACAGGGGCCGCCTGGACCTCGGGGTGACGGCAGCCACCACCCGCCCGCTGACCGTGCGCTTCGCGCAGCCGCCATCGGCGACCCTTCTGCGTGCGAGGCTCCGCGAACTGCTGGATCCCGCCCTTATGGTCGATGACGTGCACGGTCACCCGGTGTGGCGCCGCCATGTGACCCAGCGTCTGTCCGAAGCGGTACACCACGACCTGATGCGGGAATAGCCGATGCCCTTCAAAACTCGTATCAACGGCCGGGACAGTGACGAGCCGCCGCTGCCCGGGCAGTGCTTGCGTACGTACCTGCGTGCGCGGGGCTGGACGGGAGTGAAGAAGGGGTGTGACACGGGAGACTGCGGTGCCTGCACCGTGCACGTCGACGGTCTGCCGGTGCACAGCTGCCTGTATCCGGCCCACCGCGCCGACGGACGTACCGTGACCACCGTGGAGGGGCTGGCCGCCGACGGCCGACTGCACCCCGCTCAGGAGGCCTTCCTGCGTGCCCGGGCCTTTCAGTGCGGATACTGCACCCCGGGATTCGTGATGACCACCGCGGCCCTGGACGAGGAGTCTCTGGCCGACCTGCCGGAGGCACTGAAAGGGAACCTCTGCCGGTGCACCGGCTACCGCAGCATCGGCGAAGCGATCCAGGACACGCATCGCGGCCAGGGCCACCTCTCTGCTGACCACCTGTCCGATCCGCCCTCGTCGGGAGCCGACCCCCGCGAAGCCGCCCCGGCCACCGGGGATGAATTCGCTCGTGAGGTGGTCACCGGTACCGTCGGATTCACCTTGGACGAGCAGCCGCCCCCGGGGATGCTGCACATCGCCCTCCTGCGCTCGCCCCACCGTCACGCCCGCATCCTGGACATCGACACGGCCGCCGCCCGGGCAGTGCCCGGAGTGCACGCCGTCCTGACCCACCACGACGCCCCGCTGACGCGGTTCTCCACCGCTCTGAGCGAACCCGCACAGCAGTCCCCGGCCGACGCGCGCGTCTTGGACGACGTGGTACGCCATGTCGGCCAGCGCGTCGCTGCCGTCGTCGCCGACAGCCCTGCCATCGCCGAGCGGGCCCGCCGGATGATCCAAGTCAGCTATGAAGTCCTGCCGGCTGTCACCGACCCGGAACAGGCACTGCGCGAAGAAGCCGTGCGTGTGCATCCCGACGGCAACCTGGTGGAGGAGGTCCACCTGCGTACCGGTGACCTCGACCAAGGCCTGGCCGAGGCGGACACCGTCTACGAGGCCACCTTCCACACCCACCGAGTGCACCACACCGCTCTCGAATGCCACGCCAGCCGCGCCTGGACCACCGACGACGGGCGCCTGCACGTACACACCGCCACCCAGGCCCCCCACCTGGCGCGCCGCCACCTGTGTGCCGTCTTCGGCCTGCCTGCCGAACGTGTACAGGTGACCGCCGCTCGTCTGGGTGGCGCCTTCGGCGGCAAGCAGGAACTGCTGACCGAAGACATCACCGTCCTGGCAGCGCTGCGCACCGGCCGCCCGGTGCAACTGGAGTACACCCGCGCCGAGGAGCTCACCGCAACCACCACCCGCCACCCCTTCCGGGTGCGTGTCACCCTGGGCGCCCGGCGCGACGGCACCCTGACCGCCATCCGGCTCAACCTCCTCGCGGACACCGGCGCCTACGGCAATCACGGCCCCGGCGTTTTGAAAGAAGCCTGCACAGCGGGGGCCGGCCTCTACCGCTGCCCGAACATCACCGTCGACGGCTACAGTGTCCGCACCAACAACGTGCCCGCCGGAGCCTTCCGCGGCTACGGCGCCGGCCAGGCCGCGTTCGCCATGGAATCCGCCCTGGACGAACTCGCCCGCGCCCTCGGCATCGAGCCGCCGGCCCTGCGCCGCACGGCCTGTCTGCGCCCGGGCGAGCCCACGGTGTTCCCCGGTGTCGGCGGACAGCACCCCGTCATGGACACCGGCCTCGACCAGTGCCTGGACGCGCTGCGCACGGCGCGTGCCCACCGCCTGCGTCGCCGCCCCTCACCGGCGGAGCCCGGCCACCTGATCGGAGAGGGCCTGGCCGTCACCGCGCTGCACACCGAACCCATGGACGGACACATCGCCCACGCGCGCGTCACGCTGCGGGCGGACGGCCACTACGACCTCGCGGTGGGCGCCCCCGAGTTCGGCAGCGGCGCCGGCGCCGTCCTGCGCCGCATGGCCGCGGACGCACTGGGCACCGACGCCGACCGCATCCACCTGCGGCAGGGCGACACCGACCTGCTCGACCACGACAGCGGCGGATTCGCCTCCACAGGTGTCCGTATCACCGGGCGGGCCGTCAGCCGGGCCTGCCAGGCACTGCTCGGGCAGATGAGGGAACTGGCCGCCGCCCACGGCGACACCGCACCGCCAGCAGTCCGCCCGGGAACCGACCCGCCGCACGCCGAGTCCACCGGCCCGGACGCTGCCCTCTCGGTCTCGCGCGCATACGCCCGGGCGGGCGGACAGCACCTGACGGCCACCGGACGCGCCCGCTCCGGAGAAGAACCGCCTTCCCTTGCCATCAGCGCCCAGTGGTTCCGTCTCAGCGTCGACCCCGAGACGGGACTGGTGCGCATCCTGGACAGCGTGCACGCCGCCGATGCCGGCGTCGTCCTCGACGAAACCCAGTGCCGCGGCCAGATCGAGGGCGCCGTCACCCAGGGAGTCGGCACCGCCCTGTGGGAGGCGCTGCTCATGGATTCCGACGGCCGCATCACCACGGCGGACCTGAGGACCTACTGCGTCCCCCACTACGGAGACCTGCCCGCCACCGAGGTCCACTTCGCCCACCCGAACGGGAACCCGGCCCCGAAACCCATGAGCGAACTCCCCTTCACCCCCGTAGCCGCCGCACTGGCCAACGCCCTACGCGACGCCACCGGCATCCGCTACACCGCCCTGCCCCTGCGCCCCGACACCGTATGGGCTGCGCTCGACACGTCCCGCAGCACCACCTCTCCCCCATGACCACGGCCGCGGCCGCTTCCTGCCGCGGCCCAAAGTAGGCCCGCGGCCGGCATGCCAGGACCGGTCGTCGGAGGGGGTTCCCGCTGGCGCTGTGGACCGCTCCACGCTGCGGCCGGCGGGCGGTCAGAGCTGGTCGCCCAGTCTTGTGCTCCCGCCCGCGGCGCCCGGCACGGATACGGTGATCAGCGCGGTCTCGCACCTCATGATCGCCTGGCATGTCAGACATTCCATGATGCGGGAAATGGGTGGCTCGGCAGCGGTCCGCGGTGGTGCGCCAGTTCGGCGCACATGGTGTCGATGGTTTCGGGCGTCACGTGGGGCATGGCGAGCAGGTGGGCGCGGTGGTCCTGGGTGGCGAGGTGCCAGCGACTGCACACTTCGATCGGGGGCCGGTCGAAGGTGACGGTGATCGAGTGCGGCACGTGCCGGGGGTTGGCGCCGACGCGCGCCAAGGCGTCGACGGCGTGTGCGGCGGTGTCGCGACATCGGTGGGCCTGACTCCGGAGGCCTGCGGTGCCCAGTTCGTGCAGGCGTTTCCACAGCAGCACGGCGGCCAGACCGCTGCGTGAGCAGTCGAGCGTGTGGTCGCTGGAGCCCAAGTACTCGTCCGCGCTGAGAGGGGGCAGGAGGTGCCGGGGGGTGATCACGACGCCGCAGGGCACGGGGCAGCCGATGAATTTGTGACCGCTGACGGAGACGGAGTCGGCGCCGTGCCGCAGATTCCAGGGAAGCTCGACTGGGGCGAACGCGGCGAGGAGGCCGCCCAAGGCGGCGTCGGAGTGCACGTGGGTGTCGCCCGCAGCGCGGGCCGCGCGACGTAGTGCGGCTACGTCGTCGAAGGCTCCGGTCATGGTGGTGCCCACGGTGGCCACGACCACTGCTCCGCTCGGGGGACGGCCGGCTCGTGCGTCGTGTGCCCTTCGTTCCTCGCAGGCCACGCGCAGGGAGTCGGGGTCCATGGCGCCGTCGGCGTCGCTGGGTACCACGACGAGTTCCATCCGCAGCAGCCCGGCGGCTTTGCGGACGCTGTAGTGGGCCTGGTCCGAGGCGTAGACGGGGGCGCTGGGGAGTCGATGGCGTCCTAGGCGCAGGCCGAAGAGCAGCCCTTCGCTGCCTCCGCTGGTCACGTACCCGTACGTGTTGGCGGGGTCGCCTTCCGCCAATTGGGTGAACCAGGCGATGACCGCGTTCTCGAACGACTTGGCGTGAAGGCCTGCCGGGTCCCCGCCGCGCGGGTCGCCCGCGTTGTTGATGAGGACCGACAGCAGGGGGCCGCAGGCGGTGTGATCGAAATCCAGGTTGGCGGGATACCCGAGGAAGCGGGTCGAGGTTCGGCGAAGCTGTTCTGTGAGGGAGAGGAGGACGTTCTCGGCGTGACCGCCGGGCGAGGGTTGCTCGCCGATGGTCAGCGCGTGGGTACCGCTCAGCTCTGGCATGCCTTTCGCCCTCTCCCACTCTCTTTACGCCTCGCCAGAAAACGCCGTTATGGGTTTATTGGGATATAACGGCGTTATTGCAGGATGGCACAGGCGGGTGCCGCTGTCGGTTCGGGGCAAGGCACGGGCGTGGCTGCGGCGGAGCGGAGTTCGGCTTGACGCAAGCAAAGCCACCAGGTCGGGCGGACGTACGCGCCCACATCGACCGGCTCACTGCCCAGGGCATCGACACCGTTCGCGTTTCCTACCCCGATCTGCGGTCCACCGATCGCGGTCGGGACATTCTCGTAGGTCACCTCGAAGCGGCCTGCGCGCGGGGGCTGACCTTCAGCCGCGCCATCTACCGGGCCACCTCCGAGGGTGCGGTCGTGGATGTTCCCGGTGACTCGTTGGCCGGCTGGCCCGACATGCACGTCCATCCCGATCTGGACACTCTGGTCCCTCTGCCGTGGGAGCCCGGGGTCGCGTGGTGCCTGGGCGATCCCCGCGAGCCCGTAGAGGGCGGCGCCCCGCTGCCGGAATCGCCGCGCGAGGTCCTTCGCCGAGTGATCGCGCCGGACGCCCGGGCCGGGGTGCGGACCGTGGTCGGCCCAGAGTTCGAATACTTCCTGCTCGATCCCGCTCCCGAAACGCCAGGGGGATGGCGGCGCTACGGCGGCGCGAGAGGAAACGTCTACAGCAGCGGGCGCAGAGGAGACCCGGACTGCCACCTTCTGACCACCATGCGCCACCTGCACCACATGGGCCTCGGTGTCACGGCCGGCAATCAGGAGGCCGACGAAGGACAGTTCGAGATCAATCTGCACCACGACGAGGCCCTTCGATCGGCGGACCGCGCCTATCTGTTCAAGGTGGCGGTACGAGAACTGGCCCGCAAGGAAGGCCGGCTCGCCACCTTCATGGCCAAGCCCTTCAACGACGGTGGAACCTCCGGCTTCCATCTGCACGTCTCCTGCACCGACGCGGCCGGCCGCAATCTCTTCGACGACCCCCAGGGCCCCTACGGACTGTCGGCCGGAGCCCGCTACGCGGTGACAGGACTCCTGCGGCACGCGCCCGCCCTCACGGCCCTGCTGAACCCCACGGTCAACTCCTACCGACGCCTGGGGCAGGACCCGACCGCACCCCGCGCCGCCGACTGGGGGCTGGACCGACGCGACGCCATGATCCGCGTTCCCCCGAGCCGCGGAGACGCCAGCCGCCTGGAACTGCGACTGGGAGACGCCTCGGCCAACCCCTACCTGGCCATAGCCGGCCTGGTCGCCGCCCTGCGCCTGGGCATCGAGGCCGAAGAGGAACCGCCGCCACCCGGACAAGCCTCGGATCCTGACGCCAACACGTTCCTGCCGCTGCCCAGGGACCTCGCAGCGGCGCTCGACGCGCTGGAGGCCGACAGCGAACTCACGGATCTCCTCGGTAAGAAGTTCACCGGCATCTACATCGCCAGCAAGCGTCACGAGTACCAGAAATTCCAGGAACACGTCACAGACTGGGAGTTCGCCGAGTACAGCGAGCGCGCGTGACGTCTCGAGCAGCCGGGGCTACCCACCCCGGGGCAGGCGGGCGCCGGTCGGCCGCACCGGCACTACCCCCTGCGCGACGTGGGCGCCGTCTTCGGCCTCTGGCTCACGACCGGTCCTACGCCGCTGCCTCAAGGAGCCACCCTCCCTCCGCGAGTTCGGCCCCGGCGCTGGCTCCTGTCCGGGGCGTCGCCCCAGGCATGCGCATCGATGAGCGGCACATCGCCGAATCGGGGGTGGTGGTGCTGGACGTCACCGCAGCCGACCAGGACACGATCCGGACGGTGTGGGAGGGCGTGCAGCAGCTGTGGGCCACTTCCGGCATCACCTCGGTCTTGCGTACGCCGGGCGAGGCCGGGGTGCGGGCGCGGGTGTACGCGGGCATCCGACGCCCCGGCACCACTGACGAGCCAGGGTGGGCACCGCCATGCGCCTCTGCGGCCGCGAACGAGCCGGAGTGGTCGGCGGCCAGGCGTGCCGGACCCACACGAAGCGCGTACCAGCCGCCGTCGCCCTAGACCAACTCGCTCGCGAAGTGCGACGGAAATGGGCTGCACCGACCACCTCGACGGCGCGGCACGATTCGACGTCCGGCAGGCTGGACCCGAGTCCGAGCCTCTCGACGGAACCTCGCCGCTGCCGTCCGCCGGCTCGAGTCGAGCAGCTCGTGGCGACCGAGGAGGTCCGACAGACCTGGCCCGCTCCGTTCTCCGCACCGCGCATCGTCAAGCGATGGGCCCCACCGGAAATAGCCTCAGCCGCGGCGCGGCTCTTCGTGTCCACCATGTCGTCGCACACCAAGTACAGGCCTCAGGGGGCTCGCGGTACCCGCTAGGAAATCGTGGGGGGCTCGCCGCCCCACCGCGCCCTCAGAACCTCGGCCCAGTCGCCGGCCTCCGGACCCGGATCCTCCAGCTGTGGCACCGGGCCGGGAGCCGTCTCGATCACGTGCACGAGCGTCCAGGCGACGCCGTAGCAGTCGTCCGGGCCGAAGCAGGTGGCCAGGGCAGCGGCCTCTTCGCGGGTGACCGGGCGGGAGATCGCCATCAGCCGGCGTTCACGCCGGTCGATCTCCTCCTCGTTCGCGTCCCAGTCGGGAAGCGGTCCGTCGGCGACGAACGTCCGCACTTCGGGTCTCATGACCGAATGATCGTCTCCCCTGACGCCCTGAACAAGCCGCCCCATCCCCTTCACGCGGTAGCTGTCCTCTCCTGGCTGGAGCTCTGCGGGGAAGGCGATCTCTCCATCGAATGGAATGCGCGCCAGGAGGCAGTGGTGGAGCCGGCCGAGCATCTGGTTGGACAGGTGCCGCAGAGCCCGCATGTGCAGGCCGAAAGCGATCGTCAGGAGCGGCCGTGCCAGTCGAGGCAGACCACCATGGCGTCGTCGTCCGCGTCGATGGGTCCGCGATGGCCGGAAAGCTCCTGCAGCACCGCGCGGGGTACCTGGGACGGCGGGAGGAGACGGGTGTTGGCCATGGCACGGATCAAAGCCCGTTCGCTGTACCGCTCTCCTGCCGGGGAGGCCACGTTGTAGACGCCGTCGCTCACGAAGAGCAGTCGGTCTCCCGGCTCCGTCCGGAAGCGCTGCACCGTGTAGATGCTGTCCTCGAACATGCCCAGCGGAAGTTGAGCTTCGAGTTCGATCGGCTCTGCCTTGCCCTGCCTCAGACGCCACATCTTGGGAGATCCGGCGTCGATGATTTCCGTTTCTCCGGTTTCCAGGTCGAAGCGCAGGTGGAGTACGGACAGGTGCGCAGCCCCGTGATAGTGACCGTAGACCGCCTGATCGGCCAGGCACACCTGGTCTGCGAGGGACAGGCCGGCGCGGCGGGCGTTGCGCAGAGCGTTGATGGCGAGGTTCGTGAGCAGGGCGGCCTCGATGCCTTCGCCCATGCCGTTGGTCACGGTGAGGGTCAGGTGGTCGGCAGAGGTCGACCAGTCGAAATTGTCACCGTAGATCGCGTAGGCCGGTTCGAGCTGCGCCCCGAGTTCGTATTCGGGGCGAGAGCAGGAGCGACCGGGAAGAAGTTGCCACTGCATCTCGGCGGCGAGGGTGAGTCGGTCCGCGCGGCGGGCTTGGAGGTAGAGGTCGGTGTCCCGCTCGGCGACGACGATCCCGTAGCCGAGTACTTCCGCGACGTCCTCCAGTTCCTGGGCGGTTTCCGGGTCGTAGGAGTCGGCCGGAAGCCGGACGCTGAGGATGCCGATGCGGTCGCCTCGGACGCTGACGGGCAGGTACGCGGTGACCCGGTCGGTGCCTTTGACGGCCTCCACGTATGGTTCCTGGGCACCGAAGGCTCGTCCGGGCGCGCTGGTGTGGACGGGGATCGGCTCGGCGGTGTAGGGGAGGGCGCTGACGGGTTGCAGTATGGTCATCGCGTAGTCGGCCATGAGCAGGTCGACGGATTCGGCGGCGTAGTGCGCAGTGAGCGCGTCCTGTACCGCTTCGAGGAGGGCGTGAGGCGCGGCTCTGCGGAGGGAGCGTTCCACGGCTGCGTATCTGTCCACCGTTCGGTTACCACCTGTTCGGAATTGCGGGAAAAGGAGCGGATGGTCTTTCATGCTTCAGCGACTGACAGGGCCATTTCGAAGTGTCACAGTTGGGGGCATGCATTCCACACCTTCCCCGGGCGGCGATCGGGATGCTGCCGCGCAGGCGACTCGCGAGGTCATCGAGCTGCTGGAAGTGCTCTGGAGCCAAGGCCGGGACATGACGCCGACGGCCCCGGTGTCGCCTTCGCAGCTCCGGGTGCTGTACACGTTGGACCGTCATCATGGGATCAATCTGCGCACGCTGGGAGAGGCACTCAGCTCGACGCCTTCGTCGGTGAGCCGGATGTGTGATCGCTTGCATGCCCTGGGGTTCATCAAGCGGTCCCTGAGCTCTGCCAGTCGCCGCGAGCTCGAGCTGCGCTTGTCGAGCCGGGGCGAAAGGTACCTCAGGGACCTGAGGGCTCGCCGGGAACGCGCGCTTCTTGAGATCATCACCGACATGACGGCTGAGGAACGGGCCGCTCTCGCGAGGGGGCTGGCCGGCTTCAGCCGGGCCGCTGGGGGTACCCAGCCGACGAGCGAAGAGCCTGGGGACAGTGCTGTGGAATCGGCCTGAGCCCCTGTGCGGCCTGACGCGTCGAGCGGATCACCGTACTCCTGCCCTCTCACTCTTCGCGCCCGTCCGCGCGGTGTACGTCCTGCTCATAGGCGGATTGCCCCGGAGCTCCACACTTTCTGACGGAAAATATTGCCGTGGGGCAAGGTTACTGGATCTCTACGCCGCCCGGATCCCGGTCAACGAGTCTCAAGGCCTCGTGGCGGAGGGTGCCCAGCGCCGCGGGTCGCCGTAGCGCGGCGCAGGTGATCGCGCACAGTCTCCAAGGCGTGCCGGAAATCTTCGCTTCCCCAGGGAAGGGGCAGCGCTGCCGCAAGGGCTTGCGTATGCCGGTCCCGCAGACATCGGGCGGCCCTGTCTCCGGCGAGGGTCAGAGCCAGGAGAGTCCTGCGATGATCTGCGACGTCGCAAGCGCGGGCGAGTAGGCCCGCCTGCTCAAGGCGGCCGCACACGTGACTCATCGAAGCCGGCGTGATGCCCAGGACCCGCGAGAGTTCGCCGACCGAAAGTGGCGCCCTCGTGGCCAGTGCGGTCAGTGCGCGCGCGGCGCGAGGCGCCGACGATGCCGGCGTATGCACAGCGGCGTCCTCCCCCAGCGCCACCAGGGCCGCCGCTGCGGCGGACATGGCTCGGCTCGAAGCCGCGGGGTCGAGTCCACCGGCTCGAGTGGGGGCCGCGCTGTCATTCATGACCGTTCGGGAGGGGCTGCCAGCATCTCTGCTCTCGTGCCCGTTCGGCGGGGGAGCATGCCCGCGCGGCCTCCCTCTTCCACCGGCCGCGGGAATGATCTTTGTCATGCGCGAACCCCGCGCCGCCCCGGCCGTGTTCGCCCGCGGCGTCGGGCGGATGCTCCACGCAGATCAGGGCAGAAGCTTGCGAGGTGAGCGAGGACTCAGCCGCCGGCAGGGCTGCGCCTGCCGCTCACTTCCTCGCACAGAGCCCGCCCTTGGGGCCGACGGGCGGCGTGACCCAGGCGCTCTGTCGCCAGTGGCGGTGAGGACGGACCACTCCGTCCACGCCGGGGCCGACGGCAGGCCCCGACGCCCGGCGGCCTTTCCGCGAACACCACCGCTCGGCTAACATTTGTCGCGCAACAACAATTGCGAAGGCGGGTAGCGATGAACACCCCAGAACTTGAGGGCCGGCTCCGAGTAGGTGAGGCTCTGCGCAAGCGGAGCGAAGAGGTGGCCGACCGGTGGGTGCAACTGCAGCTGGAACAGGCAGTCCTGGGAACCGGCATCACCGAGGCCGAACTGCGTGAAGAAGCGGACCTGCTCGTCGAAGCGCTGCATGCCGCGCTGGAGAGCGACCAGCCTGCGGAGCGCGTCGTCAGCACGCACGCGGGGCTGCGTCAAGCGATCACCGACCTCTCCCTGCGCCGTGCTCGCGGCGGAGCGAACCCCACATCCACCTCGCTGGCCGTCCTCACCCTGAAAGAGGCGCTGCTCGAAGCGGTGCAACGGGAAACCCGCGATGGCACCACCTTGTTCGAGGTGGCGCTGTTGGTCAACAAGCTGCTCGACGCAGCGGGAGCCCTGTCCTTCTCCACATACGTCGAGGGCCGCGAGGAGATCATCCGGCGTCAGAGCCGACAGCTCCTGGAGATCTCCACTCCGGTGGTCCGCCTCTGGGACAGGGTGTTGGCCGTTCCCCTGATCGGAACACTCGACACCGCGCGCACCCAGGTCGTCATGGAGAACCTGCTGGAGGCCATCCAACGGGACGAAGCACAGGTGGCCATCATCGACATCACCGGAGTGCCCACCGTGGACACCGCTGTCGCGCATCACCTGATGCAGACGGTCAACGCCGTCCGGCTCATGGGCGCGGACTGCGTGATCAGCGGCATCCGGCCACCGATCGCCCAGATCATCGCCCAGCTCGGCATCGACCTGTCCGCCATCCTGACCCGCGCGACGCTTGCCGACGCCCTGGCCGCGGCCATCCCCATGACCAACCGGCCGACCCCACAGTCCACCTACGCGGCCGCCCTGTGACGGGCTCACCCAGCGGAGGTGTACCGATCCTGCGCCTGGGCGATGTGCTGGTCACCGGCCTTCTCGACGAACTCGACGACAAGAGTGCCATCGCCTTCACCGAAGAACTCACCGAGCGCATCGTCGCCGACCGAGCGCGAGGGGTGCTCATCGACGTCTCACGCCTCCAACTCGTCGACTCTTTCGTGGCACGTACCCTGATGGAACTGGCCACGACAGCCCGGCTCCTGGGCGCGCGGGTCGTGGTGGCCGGCATGCGCCCGGCGGTGGCCATCACCCTGGTGGAACTCGGTCTGCGCCTCCCCGGTGTCGAGACCACCCTGAACGCAGAGCAAGGGCTCATCGCACTCGGATGGCGGCAAGCCCCGTATCCCCCAAAGGGGGCGCCCGATGTCGCTCTACGGTGAGTCCCGCACGACACACCTCGTCTCCCCCCGCGCATCCACCGCCTGGGACACGGGCGACGCGGGCGACGACGGGAGGGTGACGCACGAGATCCGTGCTGAGGAGGACTTGCTCACCGCTCGCCATGCCGTACGCGAGGCCACCTTGCGCGTCGGCTTCGGACTGGTGGACCAGACACGTATCGTGACGGCCGCCAGTGAGCTGGCCCGCAACGCCTACGTCCACGGAGGCGGCGGCACGCTCACCGTCGAAATCGTCCACCAGCCGGGGCGTCAAGGGCTGAAGCTGTCCATCACGGACCAGGGACCCGGCATCGCCGACGTCGAAACCGCGTTCGTCGACGGCTACACCACCGGTGCCGGCCTGGGCCACGGCCTCGGCGGGGCCCGCCGCCTCATGGACGAATTCCACATCAACACCGTCCCGGGCCAGGGCACGACGGTGACCGCGCTGCGCTGGACCGACCGCCCATGAGCGACAGCACCCGTCCAGGGACGCTCCACGTCCGCATCGACCACCACAGCGCCGTCCAGGCAGCCGCCGACCAGGCCCGCGCCCTCGCCCGGCACATCCGCATGCCGGGAGCGCAACCCGACCAGGCAGCCGTCCTCGCAAGCGAACTCGCCAGCAACATCAGCAAGCACGCGTACAACGGAGCGATCTTCCTCCAGCCGGCACCACTGGGGGCCGGCCTGGACGTCATCGCGGTGGACCACGGCCCCGGCATCGACGACATCAGCCTCAGCCTCACCGACGGCTACAGCACGACCAAGACACTAGGAGCCGGTCTGGGGGCAGTACGCCGCATCGCCAGCGGCTTCGCCATCCGCTCACACCCCCGCCACGGCACCCTCGCGCACGCCCGACTCGGATTTCCCCACAGCACGCAGCCGGCACTCGACATCGGCGCCCTGTGTCTGCCCGCCGAGGGCCAGTCCATCTGCGGCGACGGGTACGCACTCGCCCGCCACGGTGAGGAGTGGACAGCACTTGTCGTCGACGGACTGGGTCACGGACCGGACGCGGCAGCGGCCACCCAGCGCGCCCTGCGGACGTTCACGTCGTACTCCGACGCCCCTCTTCCAGTCATCATCAGCGCCCTCCACAAAGCGCTGCGGCACACCAGAGGCGCCGCAGCGGCAGCCGTCAGGACGGGAGCAGGACGCTCCGAGTACTGCTGCGTCGGCAACATCCGCGCTGCGGTCCTCTCACCCCAGGGCGTCCACCAGCAGCTCGCCGGACAGGCCGGCATCGTCGGATATCACCATCCCCCGCCGCAGAACCGGCCCCTCGAGCTGACCCCCCACACCTCCGTGGCCCTGTACACCGACGGCATCGACCACCGGTGGACACACACTCCCTCCCCCGCCCAGCTGAGCCTGCCCCCCACCTTGCTCGCAGCCTCACTGGCCCACACACGCCGCCGAAGCCGGGACGACGCCACGATCCTTGTCCTCGGCGCACCCTGGGGATCACATGACCAGTGACACCTTCCGCACCCTGGCCGCCCTGCGGCGCACCGTCCGAAGCATCGCGCTCACCCACGGGCTGCCCGCCGACGACAGAGCCCGCCTCGTCCTCTCGGTGAGCGAAGCGGCCACCCCCCAGCTGAGCGCCGGATACTTCGTCACCCTGATGCACACCCACGAGGCAGCAGCGGACGAGGGCTACGGCCGGCTCACCCTCACCCTTCGCCTGCCCTACCAGGGTCGGGCCCCTGCCGAGTCGATGAACCACCTTCCGCTGCCGGCCGAGACCACGTCCGACGGCAACATGCTCTGGCGTGTGCCGACCCCTGCCCTTGCGGTTTCTCCCGGCCGGCCTCCCTCCCGGGGCGACCATCTGCCAAGGCCGTCGCCGGCACCCACCGGGTGCCTGACGAACGGCGACACCGACACCGTCCTCATCGAAGAGGAACTGCGCGCGGCACTCGCCAAAGCCGATCGCCTCGCCGTCGAACACCGCATGCTCAAACACGAACTGGCCGAGACGAACAGCGGGGTCCTGGCCCTCTATGTACAACTCGAAGAACGGGACGAAGAGCTACGCCAAGCACACGGTCGCACCCTGCGCGCCCTGGAAGACGCCCTGCGCCCCCGCCCTCTCCACGTGGACGGGCTCGAACTGGCCGTGCACTACGCTCCCGCCGGTCAGCACGACCCGACCGGCGGAGACCTCTACGACTGGTTCACGCTCCCCGACGGCACCATCCACGTCACCATCGTCGACGCCCTCGGGCACGGGATCACCAGCACCCGCACCGCCCTCGCCGTCACACACGCGGTACGCACCCTTGCTCTCGAAGGCCACCCCCTTGACAGCATCGTGGCCCGCACCGACCGCATCCTCGCGCCCCTGGACCACAGCGTCATGGCCACGCTCCTGCTGACCCGGGTGAACCCCTCGACCGGCGAAGTCAGCCTCGCCAACGGAAGCCACCCACCGGCGCTCCTCGTACGCGCTGACGGCACCGCCACCTACCTCGAGGCTCGCGGCCGCGGCATCGGCTACCCCCTGCCCGGCAGCGAACGCATCATCACCGCCACGCTTGATCCCGAAGACCTGCTCATCCTCTACACCGACGGCCTCACGGAAAGCCGCAGAGACTCCTACGAGGGCGAGCAGCGCCTCCTCCAAGCCACTCGCCTTCACCGAGGGCGGCCCACTGATGAAATTCCCGCCGCCATCGCCCGCGACATGCTCACCGACGTCCTCCACAAGGACGACACCCTCGCCATCGCCGTTCGCTTCCCCGCTCACCCCTCTCCGGAACGCTGAGCCGGACAGGGCCCCTGACCGGCAAGCATGCCGCCGAGCCTCAGACACATAGGCCGGACCCAGGCCAGGCGTGCTTGGTCCGCACCCCAGGGGCAGGTCTCCGCATCCCGAGCAGGGCTGTGGACAGAGTCGGCCACTTGGCCGCGGCGCGGGCAGGAGGCGACTGAAGGCCACTTCCGGCGGAGCGGCGTCTTCCACTGTCGATGAGTACCCCGCCCGCACCGGCCTGCGGTCATTCAGCCGAAGCTTCGCCTGCGGTCCCCGGTCGACTGTGGTGGGACGCGGTGCAGCCGACGGGAGGGACGCCTGGTCGGGCCGGTCCTGCGCGCGCCTTCATCACCGGACCGGACTGCGGGTCGGTCGGATTCCGCGGAGCCCGTCACGGCCGGTGCGAGCGCGATCGCAGCGATGACCGCTACCACCATGACGAGGATGATTCCGATACTCACGGACATGAGTCCCGCCTTTCGCCTTGACCCTTTCATCTGACGACTACTCAGCGTTTCCCATATAGCGCACAGTAAACACGGGGAGTGCTCGTGGCGGCAGGGGCACATGGGCCGCCCTGGCCCGTCCCGCAGGACACGGTCACCTGGTGGGCAGCGATCGGCGCCCTCGTCACGACTCCCGGCGTGCTGCCGGCAGGGCTGTCGGCGAGTCGGCTTCCCGGCCGGGGGTGGCGGACCGGTCGAAACAGCGCGGGAGGGCCGGACGCGGGTCGTAGATCGCCCCCGCCGGCTCCGCCCTGAAGGCGCCGCCGGTGTCAATTCCGTGGCCCCAGGTCACACAGGCAGCCTGACTGGCCGCTGAGCTCGTACGCCTGTCCCGCGTGCCCGTCCTCGGTCACGGCGGTGACGGCGACGGTGGCGATGTCCTCGGCGTCGAATGAACGCCTCCTCGCCCTCTCCGGCCGGGCAGCCGCACGTCACCGGGGCGGACCCCCACACGGAGCTGGACCGTGCCGTACGCCGCCGCCCGCGCTGCGGGCCGAGATCCGCGAGCCGGCGTCACCGCAGCTGAAGGTTTCCTCGAACTCGCCTTCCGCCACGCCGTCCTCAGCGAGCGAGACAAGGTCCGCACCGTCATCGATCGGCTACGCGAGCTCGCAACGGACCGGCGACTACGCCGACATCACCCACCGCGAGCAGATTCGCTCCGAGGTGCCGGACGCCGCGTACGTCATGCGGCTGGGCCGGGGCTGAGTCCCGCAGAAAAATGCCCGGCTGTTCGTGGAACCGAACGAGCCCGGCCCGGCGTCCTCGCTGAGGACTTCCCTAGGACGGCGCACGCGCCCGCCGGTCGAGGAGAACTCCAGGAGCGGTACAAATTGAACAGGTTCGAAAACGCCTGTTACGATCACCGCTCCGGGCGGAGGGCCCGGCAGGGGGCGGCCTCTCAAGGCCGCGCCGGTCACCCTCGACACGCCCGCTCTCGACCTTTGGGAGGGGAACCCCATGCAACGCCACGCACGCGTACACGCCCGCAACGCGGTCGCCGCCACGACCGCCCTTGGCATCGCGATCGGCCTCTGCGCCGCCATCACCAACCCGGCCGCCGCCGTACCGGCCGGGGCCACCGCCGACGACGAGGTCGTCGTCCCGAACCCCGGCCGCTTCCAGCCACGGGGCGAGGAGCTCTTCCAGGCGGGCGCCACGGGCTACGCCCACAAGCAGGAGGGCACGACCGGCTACCTCTGGACGGACGCGGCCACCGGCGCGACCAAGCCGATCACCGAGGAGCAGGCCAAGGGTCACTCCGGCCTGCACGCTTTCTCCGACGCCGACCCCGTCGTGGCGGACCTGGACCGCGTCTCGGTCACCGACCTCGCCACCGGGCAGCCGAGCCTCCAGGTGACGCTGCCGCAGGGACGGTCGTGGACCGGCGCCTACAACGCCGACACGGTCGTCTCATCGACCCGGCGCGCCGACGGCCTCTATCTCGACGCGATCCAGCTGTACGGGGTCGTGGACGGCAAGCCGGTCGAGCGGGCGGCGGTGAAGATGCCCGAGATGTTCGCCGAGGTGATCGTCCTCGCCCAGGACAGCAAGGGTGCCCACCTGCGCTTCAACCGCGAACCGGGGCAGTCGAACAGCGACTACCTGCTCGACTTCCGGACCGGCTCGTTCAAGCACGTGTCGGGTGGCGAGGGCATCGGACTCACCATGGGCTCGGAGCAGGTCCTCGTCTCCAGCCACTGGGACAAGACGCTGTCCATGGCGCCGCGCACCGACCCCATGGCGGATGTCGACCTGCCCGCGCCGAAGTACGAGGAAGGCACCGCGTACACGGTCGTCGGCGACTGGGTCGTCTTCACCAAGCGCACCGTTGACGGTTTCGGCGGCAAGCTCCAGGCCGTGCGCAAGGGCACCACGGCGGTCAAGGACCTCCTCCCCCACGCCACGGCGCACTTCGCCGCCGCCCCCGACGGCAGCCTCCTCGTCACCGGCGGCAGCGATGCGAAGGACTGGTCCGTCCAGCGCGTCGCCGTCGGCCCCGACGGCGACCTCCAGGTCAGCAAGGTGCGCGCGGTCCCGCAGGTCCCCGCCGCCTTCACGGGCCTCGCGCTCGGCGGCGGACGGCTCAGCTTCCGCGGCGCCTCGCTTCCCGCCAACACCTCGGGCCTCTACGACGTCGACACCAGCGTGTCGGGCACGCCCACGGCGAGTGAGGCGACCCTGCGCCACGACACGGGCACGGCGCCCGCCGGCCTCGCGTCGCTCGGCGACGGCGAGTCGGTGTACTCGACCGGGAGCCGGCTGCGGACGACGACCGGCACGGGCACGTACCGCTCGGCCGACGTTCCCGCGAGCGCCTCCGGCCACCGCATCCTGGACACCTCGGGCGGCTCCGCCCTGGTGGCCGCCGGCGACACCACGTACGCCGTCGACCTGGAGGGCACCGCCCAGGACCAGCCGGGTGTGAGGCTCACGCTGCGGAACTCCGCCGCCGCCCTCTGGAAGGACCGGGTCTGGAAGCCCGCCGACACCACCGGCAAGGTGAACTCGGTCAGCATCCGGGGGACGGAACCGTCCCCCGCCGTCGACCTCGGCTCCGGCTGCGAGCCCACCGAACTCCAGGCCGTCGGCAACTGGCTGTACTGGGCCTGCGGCGCCGACAAGGCCGGCGTCTACGACCACTCGCTGAAGAAGAGCGTCCCCGTTCCCACCGGTGAGGCTCTGCTCGGCGACGGTTTCGTCGTCCGGCACGAGGGCGACAAGCTGCGGCTGACCGACGCGGCCAGCGGCCGGACCACCGACTTCGCCGACCTGCCCGCCTCGGCCTCCGGTTCGGGCCGCCGCTCGACCTGGACCGTGGACCGCTTCGGTGGCGGTGTGGCGTACGTCGACGCCAAGCACGACATCCGCGTCAAGCAGGTCGGCATCGCCCGCCAGCCGTTCCAGGCGCTGGGTGAGTCCGTCCCGCCGGTGACCTTCGAGGGCTCCGCCATGGAGCCGACGGCCACCTGGTCCCCGTCGTGGCGGTTCTCCAAGCCTGTGGGCTCCTGGAAGCTGTCCCTGCTGAAGTCCGACGGCGAGGCCGTGCGCGTCTTCGAGGGAACCCAGGGCACCGGCGCCGCCGTTCGCGTGAACTGGGACGGCAAGGACGCACGGGGCCGCACTCTCGAATCCGGCAGTTACCGCTGGGAGCTGATCGCCCGCCCGCAGGACGGGGCGGGCTCCACGCAGACGCCCTACGGAAACTTCTGGATCAAGGGCAGCACGCTGACCACGGTCCCCGGCACCTACACGCCGGTGACCCCGGCGCGTCTCATGGACACGCGTGAGGGCCTCGGCGTCCCTAAGGCGAAGGTCACTCCGGGCAGCACGGTGAAGCTGAAGGTCGGCGGCGTCGCCGGCGTCCCCGCCGAGAACCTCACCGCCGTCGTCCTCAACGTGACCGCGACCAACCCCACCGCGACGAGCTTCGTCTCCGTCTACCCCTACGGGACGCAGCGCACCTCCGCCTCGAACCTCAACTTCAAGGCCGGGCAGACCGTCCCGAACCTCGTCACCGTCCCCGTGGTCAACGGCTGGGTCGAGTTCTACAACCGCAGCGGCACGGTCGACCTGCTCGCCGACGTCGCCGGGTACTACACCGAGGGCACCTCCGGCGCCGAGTACCAGCCCGTCACGCCGAGCCGTCTCATGGACACCCGCACCGGCACCGGCGTGCCGAAGGCCAAGGTCGGTGCCGGCAAGACGGTGACGCTGACCATCAGGGAGCCGGGCGTCACCGCCGTCGCCATGAACGTGACCGCGACAAACGCGACCTCGTCGAGCTTCGTGTCCGTCTACCCGTACGGGACGACCCGTACGGCCGCGTCCAACCTCAACTTCACCGCCGGCCAGACCGTGCCGAACGTGGTCATCGTCCCCGTCAAGGACGGCAAGATCACCTTCTACAACAAGAACGGCTCCGTCGACCTCATCGCCGACGTCGCCGGGTACTTCAAGGACAGCACCGGCTCGGTCTTCACCGGCATGCAGCCCAAGCGCCTCATGGACACTCGTGACGGCACCGGCGTGCCGAAGGCCAAGGTCGGCGAGGGCAGGACGGTGTCCCTCACCGTCGGCACGAAGTACAAGGCCCTCGTCCTGAACGTGACGGCCACCAACGCCACCGAGTCGAGCTTCGTGTCCGTCTACCCGTACGGAACGACCCGTACGGCCGCGTCCAACCTCAACTTCACCGCCGGCCAGACCGTGCCGAACCTGGTCGTCGTCCCCGTCAACGACGGCAAGATCACCTTCTACAACAAGAACGGCTCCGTCGACCTCATCGCCGACGTCGCCGGGTACTACACCGACTGACCGGCAAGGGAACACCGCAGCATCCCGCAGGGCCTCATGACGGGCGACATGACCGATGTCGAGTCGCGCTTCATCGAGGCCCGCGGGTTCTGTTCCCAACGTCGACCGGGCCGCTGCGGCGGGCGGCGGCGCCGTCCAGCACCTCCTCCAGCGGCGGCCCGCTCGCGGGGCAGCCCTGCCTTGTTCATCACCGTTGACACTGCCGCTGATGCCCCGAAACCCCTGGGGCTCCCCCCTGTCGGTGGGGACGGTTCGGTTCGGTGACAGGCCCTTACCTGCGGGCCGGTGTCTGCCGCGTCGAGTGGCTCGTCGTACTGACGTCACGGCTGGTGAGCAGTTCATAGGTCTCGGTCAGGTGGAGCAGGCTGGCCGGTTGGTTCTGGAGGTCGGTGACGACGAGTCGGCCGCCTTCGGCGAGGAGACGCCGACGCAGCCACAGCAGGTGGCTCAGGCCGCTTGAGTCCATGAAGGACACGCCGGACAGCTCCAGGTGCAGCGTTTTTCCGCCGAGCGGGATCACGAAGGTCGCTTCTTCGAGAGTGGGAAGCGTGTGCAGGTCGAGTTCCCCGGCCACGCTGACCACGGTGCGCTGGGGTTGTTGTTCGACGGTTACGGTGAAGGCGTTCATGGTGCTCCCCTCATCCAGGGGTCGAGCCCATCACGCCCCGGCAGAGCCGGGGTCGTCAAGCGCGCGGCATGGGGCCACGCACAGCCGAGCGAGACCAACCCGTACCGCGCCCCGGCCACCGTGATGACCTTCCAAGGGCGGCGCGGGGTCTCCCACCAGACCAGGCCGGCTGTCCTGGCAGCGTTGCATACACCGGCCGCTTCCCACCAGCCTGATCCCGCTGTTCCTGGTCGTTCAATGGTCGTTCACCTCTGTAGGCGAGCTGCCGCACACGCGTACGTTCCTCTGGCGAATCGATCACGGGGGCGGGACTTTCAAACGACCCGTTCTTCGTCTGCACCGACCACTACTGGCGGTGGAAGACGACGCGAGTCCTACAGCCGACGACGCGCGCGCTCATCCCCACCGGGCAACTGAGGCTCAGCGGTCATTCACCGGGTTGCCGCCCACCGCCCCCTCCGCCTCGACGAGCATCACTTCCGGGTGCCACCCGCAGGCGACCGGTTGTCGCCACAACGACCGCGCGGTGATTCCAGTGGTGATGCCGGGGACGCCTTGGGCGCGACGATTTCGGCGCTGGTCCTTGCCTCGACTCCTCACCCCTGGACTCGCCTCCGGGCCGTGGCCGACGGCGCCGGGAGGAAGTCCCGAAACCCGGAGGGTCCCGTAGCCAGAATCCGACTCCTGGAGGTCCGGCCGTCGCGCGACCTTCAGCAGTCGGCGCGAGGACGCCGGCCTAGGGCCTCTCGTTCGGATCATGCCGGGCTCGCGTGCCCTGGCACCGGCAGCTCCAGTGCCCGGCGGGCACACAGCGCAGACCGGCCGGGTCCTCCGTCCCTGTGTATCGGTGGACCTCTCGCCTCGCCTGCGGCGCAGGCACGTGGTGCGATGAAAAGGGGGTCGGGAAGGAGAGAGCGATGATCCCACCGGCAGGGGAGCGCAGGAGTGGCACGGGTCCGGTGTCGGTCCGCCCGCTGAGTGAGGCGGACCTGGATCGGGCCGACGAGATCTTCAGGATCGCCTTCGGGACGTTCCTCGGCGCTCCCGAGCCGAAGACGTTCTTCGGGACCGCCGACTACGTCCGCACTCGCTGGGCGACCGATCCACACGCGGCCTTCGCAGCGACGGTCGACGGCGAAGTCGTTGCATCGAACTTCGCCGTCAACTGGGGCAGCGTCGGGTACTTCGGTCCGCTGACCGTGCGTCCGGACCTGTGGGACCAGGGCGTCGGCAGGCGTCTCATGGAGCCGGTCATGGACTGTTTCGACACCTGGGAGAACCGCCACCTGGGCCTGTTCACCTTCTCGCACAGTCCCAAGCACCTTGAGCTCTACCGGCGTTACGGCTTCTGGCCCCGATTCCTCACAGCCATCATGAAGAAGCAGGTGGCAGGCAGTGCCGCAGCCCCCGGCCGAGTGCTGTACGGCCAACTGCCCTCCGCCGAGCAGCCCCATGCCCTGAGCCTTTGTCGCGCCCTGACCGGGGCCGTGTACGAGGGCCTGAGCCTGGAACGCGAGATCGTGGCCACGCATGCGCAGGGGCTCGGTGACACCATTCTGCTCCAGGGTGCCGGCTCCGAGCTCGATGGCTTGGCCGTCTGCCATTGCGGAGCCGGGTCGGAGGCCGGCGAGGACGTGTGCTTCGTCAAGTTCGGAGCCGTACGCCCTGGCCAGGAGGCCGCCAACCGGTTCGAACGACTGCTTGACGCCTGTGAGCAGCTGGCCGCCGAGCGCGGACTGGGGCAACTGGACGCCGGGATGAACCTGGGTCGTCCGGATGCCTACCGTCGAATGATCGACCGCGGTTTCCGCACCTGGTTGCAAGGCGTGGCCATGCACAGACCCAACGAACCGGGCTACAGCCACCCCGACGCCTACGTGATCGACGACTGGCGCTGAGACCCCGCCACGCTCGGCGTGGGCTGGGCATACAGGTGGCGTCTCCACCTGAAACAACAGGCCCGGAAGACCCCGCGGGGCAGGGCGCGTTGCGGGGCCTGTGCCGGGACCCTTCGGCGATTCTGGGGAACCATGCGGACGCTGCTCTCGGTCGTCTTGGTACTCGCCGCCGTAAACGCGGTCAACAACCGGTTGGCGCCCGGCCTCTACGTGCCGGTCTCCGTCACCACGGCGGCCCTGCTCGCGCTGGCCGCGCGGCTCTCCGGACTGACGGCGGACGATCTGGGGCTCGGCAGGGACTCGGTCCGCCGTGGACTGCGATGGGGGCTGATCCTGGCCTCGGCCGTGGTCACGGTGTATCTGGCGGGGTTCGCCGTGCCGTTCACCCGCGATGTCTTCCAGGACCAGCGTGCCGCAGGTCTGGCAGTCGGCGAGCTGGTGTACCGCGTCCTGATCCGCGTGCCGCTCGGCACGGTGCTGCTGGAGGAGATCGCCTTCCGTGGTGTGCTGTGGGCCATGCTGGAACGACGGTGGGGTCACCTCTGGGCCACGGCCCTCTCCTCCTTCCTCTTCGGCCTCTGGCACGTCCTGCCGTCACGCGGGTTGACTCACGCCAACGCGGCGGCCGAGGCCGTCTTCGGCGCCGGCCCCGCCGGCGTGGCCCTGTCGGTGGTGACGGCTGTCGGCGGCACGGCCCTTGCCGGGGTTCTGCTCTGCGAACTCCGCCGCCGATCGGGGAGCCTGATTCCGCCCATGGCACTGCATTGCGCGCTGAACAGCACGGGGTACGTGCTGGCCTGGGCGGCCGGACGCGGGTGGGATTCCCCGTAGCCCCCTCACGGCCCGAGCCCACGGCACCGGACGCCGCGGCTGCCGCTACGGCTGGAGGGTGCGCGGGACGCCGTGCGGCTATGCGGCCAGACACATCACCAGTTCCTTGGCGTGGGACTCGGCGGCCGCCAGGGCTTCCGCGCGGGACGCCTCGACGAGCGGGACCAGGTCGGCCATGGCGGGAACGGTCGGGGCCATGGTCAGCTCGGGAACGATGAAGGTGACTTCCAAGAGGAGTCCCTGCGCCACGGGGTCCGCGAGGGAGTCCAGCTCGGACTGACCGCGACCGGCGGGGTCATCGAACAAGGTAAGGGGCCTTCGCGGGCGGCAGGGGATCACCTCTACCGCTCTGAGATGGCCGGGCGCGGGCCGATGCGGAATTCTCCTCAACACGGCGGGTCGACGGGCGCTGGCGCAGAAGTACGGCATGTCGCAGGTCTTGAAGAGGTGTGAGTTCGCGCGTGCGGGTTACGCGGATCCCAGTAACCCGTCCCCAACCAGAAGGAAATTCCCCATGTCGAAGGTCGAGGAGTCCGTCGAGGTCGAGGTCCCGGTCCGCGCCGCGTATGACCAGTGGACCCAGTTCGAGACGTTCCCGCGTTTCATGGACGGCGTGGAGCGGATCGAACAGCGTACGGACACGCTCACTCACTGGGTCACCGAGATCGGTGGAGTGCGCCGCGAGTTCGACGCCGTCATCACCGAACAGATCCCGGACGAGCGCGTCGCCTGGACGACCGTCGAGGGCGAGGCGCGCCAGGCCGGTGTCGTCACCTTCCACCGTCTTGACGACACCCGGACGAAGGTCATGCTCCAGATGGACTTCGCCCCCGAGGGGTTGACGGAACAGGTCGGCGACAAGCTCGGATTCGTCAAGCGGAAGGTCACGGGCGATCTCAAGCGGTTCAAGTCGTTCATCGAAGAGCGCGGCGGCCAGGAGACAGGCGCTTGGCGCGGCTCGGTGTGAGGATCCGTCGAGCGGCGCGGCTCCGCGCCCCGGCGTGATCAGGAGCGCCCCTAGGCGCGACGGCATGGTCCGGACGATGGCTCGTCCGGACCATGCCGTCGCGCCTCGTCAGAAGGGTGGGCGGATTCGCAGTCGAGGCGCGGGCCGCGTAGGGGGGCGGGTCGAAGACATCGTCCGGGGGCGGTGGCCCGGTCGCTACGCAGAGAGCAGGAAGAGCGGGGCCGGACGAGGGCCTGGACGATTCCGACGCGCGCGTGCCGAGCGACACGGCGGGCGGTGGCCTGGCCGCGGCCAATGAGCGGTCCAAGCGTGGCGTTGGCCGCTCGACTCGACCGCCTGGTGAGGTGGGCGGCCGTGGCTCTGCTCCGGACTCGATGATGCCCACCCAGGCGTGCCTGGCGCCTTGCACCATGAACGGCCGAACAAGCCCCGTCCACTCTCTCTGTGCGATCGCTCACCTCAGGGGGACGCTGAGTCCGCCCTCCCGGACAGTCAGCTCCCGGCGGCATCCATAATGCGCGGGTGAGCGACTCTCCCTCTCCGGGCCCCCTCCCCCTGGCTGCCGACGCGATACCGCCGGGCACCGCAGCATGGCACTCGGGGGACGCCGAACGCTGGCGCGAGGCCGCGCCGCGGCCCTGGGCCGACCCGCTGTGGGCGTTCCTCGCCCTGCTGGCCACGGCGGTCTGGGCGCTCGTGGACGCGCCCTACCCGGTGTGTTCCACGGCCACGCCCTGTGCCTCGGACTGGCCGGGGCTGGCGGGTGCGGTGGTCCAGGTCCTCACTCTGGTCTGGCTCTGGCGGCGGCCCGGTCTCGCGCTGCTCACCCTGACCGGGTCGATGGTGTCCCTGCTCGTGCACGGCACCCTCATGGAACCCTCCGTGCCGAACACGGCTCTGCTGCTCGCCGTCTTCTATGCCACGGCCACCCTGATCCACCGCGTGGGCGCCGTGCGGCGACAGCGCTCGCTGGCCCTGAAGGCGGCGGGGCCGGCCGGCGTGGCGAGCACGCCGCTGACCGCGGCTTCCAGGCACCCGTTCTCCTCCGTCCTGGCGGCCGCGCTGCTGCTCGCAGTGTCGGCCTTGGCCGTGTGGCAGGGCCTGCGGGTCGCCATCAACCACGACGAGCGGGCCGCGCCGGCGGAGCCGGCCAGCGCTGTAGTCGTGGAGGCCGACGAAGACGAACTCACCCTCAAGGTGCGCTTCGAGGACGACGGTACCCACACCTTCGACGTGCTGTTCCCCGAGCAGTACGAGACCGGCTCACGTGTGGACGTGCTGATGGACGACGACTGGGTGCGGCTGGCGGCCGAGCCGTACGACACGTTCGGTTGGGAGCTCCTCGCCCTGGTCACCACGGTGCCCGGCCTGGCCCTTCTCGCCAACGGCGCGGCGGTCCTGCGCTCCGGGCCGCTGCCGGTTCTGAGGGTTCTGGTCCGCGGGGACCGGGACGACCACCGGACCTGGGTGTACGCGGCGGACGACCGGGCGGGCGCAAGGCCGGTGCTGTACGTCGACGCGCTGCACGAGGACGAAGAGGAGCGGGACGAGGAGCGGGACGAGTACCCGGATCGCCCGCTGAGCGAGGCTCTGCTGTTCGGCACCCCGCACACAGGCGGCTCGAAACTCACCCTCGTCACCGCACGAGCGGAGGGCGAAACCCTCACGAAGTGCATCGTCGCGGCGATCCATCCCACGCCGGCCTGTGGTCCACTGACGGCCACCAAGGGGTCGCCACTGGTCCAGTCGGCCGACCAGACGTCACGTGTGGTGGCGATCGCCCTCCTCGCACTCGAGGCCGCCGCCATATGGGGCATGTTCTCAGAGGGCTTCTCCTGGCAGTGGGTGATCGCGGTCGGCCTTCTCGTCGGACTCATCAGTTCGGCCGCCACCGCTCTGAGCTGGCGCATCACCGCCGACAGCCGAGGCTTGTGGCTGCGGAGTGCCTGGCGCGTCCGGGGTCTTCCCTGGGAGGAGATCACCGCCGTCGACGCCCACCACGACCGCATCCAGATCCGTACCACGGGCGCCCACGACGCGAGCCTGTCGCCCGTCGGCTGGTCCTGGCTGGAACGCCGCCTCGGCCGCCGCCCCACCGCCGCCCGCACCGTGGCCACGCTCCGCCCCCTCCTCCACCACCCGGACCTGCGCCCCACCGCTACGTCCACCGCCGCCCAGCACGGGATGCCCCTGGGGCCCCTGCTCGCCGGTGCCTTCCTGCTCTGGGCGGCAGCGGTCCACTTCACACTCTGAGTGGGCGGTTCGTGAGACTTTGAGTGGCTCTGCTGTCGCCTGATGGTGTGGCGGCGGGGCGGAATCCACCGGTCCGCACCGGCCTCGCCGACCGGCCGCCCACTGCGGTGCCGGACCTACCCGAGCACCCGGACTACCCGCGCATCCTCGCCGCCTTCAACCATGCGCCCGGACCACTACGAGCCAGGGACGTCTGCCAAGCCCTGGGGTCACGAACTGCTGCCGAAGAACGTCGAAGGCACCCGCGCCAAGCTGAAACGCCTGGTCAAGCTCGACATTCTCACCGAGGTCGACACCGGCAACTTCACGAGAAAGTCATAGCCGGACACCTAGGGTCTTTCGTTTGGATCAGGCCGGATCAGGGAGCGGGGTCTGGTGCATGGGGTCTCCCCAGGCCCGCCAGGGCGTCGTCGTCCACCACCGCTGGACGCCCCGCCGGGCGGGGGGACCACCTTCGAGGGCCTTCGCCTGCCAGTCGCCGCACAGCATGGGGTGAGGCGAGTGGTTGCCTGGGGCAGGCGAAGCGACTTGAGTCTCCCGTAGGGGGAGACACAAAGGTGGGGGCATGGACGGTGACACGCTTTACTCGATCGGCGAGCTCGCTCGACGGACCGGTCTCACGGTCAAGACCATCCGGTTCTACTCCGATCGCAAAATCGTGGCGCCGACGGACCGCAGCCCGGCCGGCTACCGCCTGTACGACATCGACGCCGTCGCACGCCTTGGCCTCGTGCGGACCCTGCGCGAGCTGGGTCTGGGCCTCCCGACGATTCGCAAGGTCGTGGACCGCGAGCTCTCGCTTCCCGAGGTCGCCGCGGCGCACGCCGAAGCACTGGCGGTGCAGATCAGCGTCCTGCGCCGGCGGCGCGCGGTGCTGACGGCGGTGGCCGAGCGCGGGTCCACACCTGAGGAGACGGAACTCATGCACCGGCTGGCCCAGCTTTCCGAGGACGAACGCCGACGTCTGATCGGCGATTTCCTCGACGCCGTCTTCGGCGGACTTGACGCCGTCCCCGCATTCGCGGGGGTCATGCGCTCGATGACGCCCGAGTTGCCCGACAATCCGGAGGCGGAGCAGGTTCAGGCGTGGGTTGAGCTGGCCGAAATGTCCCTGGATCCGGGCTTCCGCGCCATGGTGCGGCGGATGGCCGAGGACCAAGCGGCCGAGCAGGCCCGAAGCGACACGATGGGCCCGCGACGCGACATTGCCGCCGCCGTCCGTGACCAGGCCAGCCCGGCCCTGACCGCCGGCATCGACCCGGCCTCGTCCCAGGCCGATCCGATCGTCGCGGCGTTCACGGCGCACTACGCGTACCTTCTCGGCCGCCCCGACGGCGTCGAGCTTCGCCGCCGGCTGGCGACCCGGCTGGAGAGCGTGAACGACCCCCGCAGGGAGCGGTACCTTCAGCTGCTCGCCGTGGTCAACGGCTGGCCGGTCATGGAGAGTCTGGCTCCCGTATTGGACTGGTCCGTCGAGGCTCTGCGCGTCCGGACACAGCAATGACGCCGACGCGAGGCGGCATGGACCGGACGCGGCTGGCGCCGGGTGAAAACGCCGCGACACATGATCGGTCGATGAGTGCCCCCGTTGTACTTCAGGTGGCCTCTACGCCGGTCTCTCCCGCTCTCGTTCTTCGCCCCTGGCGCATGGAGGACGCTGTCGCACTGGTCGAGGTGAGCCGAAATCACGCATTCGGCAGTGGGCGAGCTCTGTCGTGGTCAACGATGCCGAGGCGGCACGGTGGGTGCAGGCCCAGCAGCGGGGCTGGGCAGCGGGGAACCGGTTCGGCTTCGCCGCCCTTGAGGCACAACCCGACTCAGCTCCCGAACAGTTGGTGGGCAACGTGGTCCTCAAGGAAGTCGCCCCCGGCAGACCGGCGGCCGAGGTGGGCTACTGGACCGCGGCGCACGCTCGCGGGCGGGGAGTGGCCCCCCCGAGCTCTGGAAGCACGCACCAGCTGGGCCTTCGACCGGCGCCGCCCTCCCGCCCCCGCGATGGCCACATGCACATACGTAGGCGAACGAGCGCCCCCGCCGGCCCCGCCTGAGATCCCCGCGGGTGGACTGCGGATCGACTGAGGTTGCTCGCGCCGAGAGGGTCTCGGGGCGTTCGGCGAGGTGGCCGCGCTGACTGCTCTGCGGGGCGCCGCGGGAACTCGCCCCGACCGCATGACAGTGGGCGGCGACTCCGAAGAGTCGCCGCCCACGACTTCAGGCAGCAGCAGGGTCACCGACCCGAGTGTCAGTCCGTCCTCTTGAACGGTCCGAATCTGGATGGTGTCAGAGCGCTTCCGTCATCTTCGTGCCACTGGCAATGCGTCCCGTAGAGGTAGCCGGTTCCGCCGTTCAGCAGAAACCACTTGCCTGGGATTCCCTCGACGTCGATCGAGAACTGCGGGCGGAACTCCGGGTCCTCGGAGATCTCGAGCCGATCGCAGGCGGTCGACATGTGAAGGAAGTGCACGTTGGAGAAGAGAACGTCGATCCTGTTCGGTGAGGTCTCCGACAGGCTGCGCAGGAGCAGACGGCGGTAACTGACCGAGTAGTGCCAGATACGGAATGGGCGATCCCATTCAGCCAGAAGCCCCATCAAGAACCGCCTCCCAGGAACTTGGAACCCGAGAGGATCTCACTCGTGATGTCCCGCTCTCCCATGTAGAAGGAGATTCTACTCGAAGTGAGGTTGCCCACCCGGAAGGCTCGCTCCAGGATGGCCATCTCCCGCTGCGTGGTGTACCAGTTGTCACCCTGGCCCTGCGTGACGGCGTCATCGAAGACCTCGGCCGGAGTGCCCTTCTTCCCGCTGGTCATCTTGAAGCCGTCAAGACGGACATGGATATGGGTCTCCGGGTGCTCATTGGCGACATCCCGAACACTGGCGAGAGCGTCTTCGAATGTCTCGTCGCCCATGAAGTGGCTGTAGCCGTTCTCCTCGGCGAAATTCACCAGCCCGTTGTCCTCGGTCCCCAGGGCGACGTTCTTGATCTCCTTGTCGCAGTTGTGTACGAGGACCGACCTGGCCGCCGCGACCACGTAGTACGTGTGGACATCGCTGACGGTCAGGTTGTGGACAGAGGCCTGCTGGGCGGTCCAGCGCTTGATCGAGGCGATCTGGACGTAGGTGCCGGCACTGGTACGGAGCCACTGACCGGACTTCAGGTCGGTGGCCTTGACCCACTTACCCAGTTCGGGGGCCCAGAAGGGGTGGCCGTCGGTCGCGGTGACCTGGGCCGTCTTCGAGCCGTCCTTGCCATCGGTGTCGATCGTGACCTTCACCAGGTGCTTGAGGCCCTGGCCCTTGATCTCGGCGGTGACCACCTCGGTCCGGGTCTCCCCGGTCTCCGGGTCGGTGGCGACGACCTTCTCGCCGGTCCTGACCTTCTCGATCGGCTTGGTGGTGCCATCTGCCATCAACACCCGCGTGCCGGGCACGAAGCTGTTGCAGGTGGCGCCTTCCTCGGCCTTGCCGGAGCCGCCGCTTCCGCTGCTGCCGCCCTTGCTACGGGAGGAGCCGCCGGAGGAGCCGCCGGGCTTGCTCAGGCTGGTCTTGCCGCCGCCTCCCGAGCCCTTGGCCTTCCCGGAGCCGGCCGCGGAGGAGGCCTTCGGAGCCGACTTGGCCTGCGCCCGCTTCTGAACCGGGTTACCGGTCTTCTTCTTCTGGGCCAGCGCCCTGTCAGCGATTCTCTTGGCCTGTTCGGCGGCTTTCTTCTTCTTTTGCGCGGCCTCCTTCTTGGCCTTCTCGATGGCGGCCTTCTTCGCCTTGAGCGCTGCCTCCTCAGCCGCCTTGGCCGCCTTCAGGACGGCCTCGGCCGCCTTCTTCGCCGCCTTGAACGCCTGGATGGCGTCGATGGTGCGGTTGACGGCCTTGAGGACGGACGGGATCTTGCCGAGCTTGGTCCACGGGATGGCCCCGATGATCAGGCTGCCGCACGACCACATGTCACCGCCGAAGCAGGCCATGGCGTCGTTGATACCGATGAAGTCCTTCAGCGTCTCCCAGGCCACGGCAAGGATCACCGAGGTGAGGGACTTGCCCATGGTGGCCTGTGCCTGCGCCACCTGCGCCGCCGACAGACCGGCGCCCGCCAGGGCCGCGGCCTTCTCCGAGGCGGTCAGACTGATGGACAGACCGGTCGGGTCGGAGTGGGTGACCGGGTTGTTGTGCGCGTAGGTGTACCCGTTGGACTGCAGCGGGTCGTTCATGTCGACGATCGGGTCGGCGGACAGGAAGCGTCCGACCTCCGGGTCGTAGAGACGCGCGCCGAGGGGTGTGTAGCCGGAGGCGTCGTCCCTGGTCTTGCCCAGGAACCCCTTGTGGTTCTGCAGGTTGGCACCGGCTGTGCCGCGCTCGTTGCCGAACGGATCCTGCTTGCGGATGCGCACCGACATGCCGCCGTAGAGGGCGACCTCCGCGTAGGCGCTGCCCTGGTGGTCCGCGGTCTGGGCGACCAGGGTGTCGGAGCCTGTGCCGTAGGCGAATCGCATGACCGCGCCGCCGGGAGCGGCGTAGGTCCGCTGGGTGCTGATCAGGATGCCGCCCTGCTGGACGGTCACCTCGTCGTCACCCAGGTGGAGGGTGGCCTGCTTGCCCTTGATGGTCAGCAGACGCGCGCCGTCAGGGCCGTAGATGTGACGAGTGTCGTTCTGCGGGGCCCACAGCTGAGCGGCCGACGTGCCGGCGCAGGACGCCAGGACGATGGGAGTCGCGTTCGCCGTGAGACCGTCCTTGACAGCGACACACAGACCCGACGCGATGTGCGTCAGCTGCCCTGTCGCGTTCCGCTTCAGCTCCTGCGCGGCGGTGCCGTCGCACTTCTGGACCTGGAGCGCGGACCCGGCCGTGTTCGCGGCCGGCTGGAGGCACCAGGTGTCGTAGACGGACAGCGTGCCTCGGTTGGGGTCGGGCTGCGTACCGGCCACAGGCGCGGGAGTGGGAGTGAAGGTGAAGTTCTGCGCCGCCGTGGCGTTGCAGCCGTACAGCTGGATCGGCTGGCCGGGCGCTCCCGTGCCCGACTTGAGGTCCAGGCACTTGTCCGCGAGACCGACGTACGGGGTCTTGCCGCCGCTGCCCTGACCGGTGATGCGGTCGACCTGGCCGTCAGGCGTCCACGACAGCGACTGCTTGTCGCCGTTCTCGAGGGAAGTGACCGACTTGGTCTCACCGGTGAGCTCGTACAGCCGCTCCGCCTCGTTCTTGACCGCGGCTCCGGCAGGCGTCTTGAACGTCCTGGAGACCTTGGTCAGCGTCTGCGGCTGGGAGCCGTCGGCCTTGCCATAGGTGTAGCCGGTGACGGCGTCCTTGGTGGTATCGCCGCTGAGATCCTTCTCGGTCAGCTTCTTACGGTTGCCGAGCAGGTCGTACTCGTACTCCTGCCAGTAACCGGACGTGTCCTTGCCCGCCGTCACGTTGAGTGTGCCGTCGGTGTTCTTCGGTGTGGTGCAGGCAGTCTGGTCCTTGGAGGTCCAGGCCGACTTCAGCTGCCCGAGCGGGTCGTAGGAGAAGCACTGCCGCTCCTCGATCCCGACCGACTTCTCCTGGATGCCCGTGACATTGCCGGCCGGGTCGTAGGTGTACGACCGGTTGGACACCAGGTTGCCGCCGACGATCGAGTTGTCCGCACCGGTGCCGGACTTCTCGCGGTAGACGAGCTGGTCCTTCAGCTCACCGCTGCCCTCGTCGAACGAGTTCTGCGTCCACACCCGGTAGGGCTGCGCGCCCAGGGTCGAGCGCATGACCTGGCCGTACGGGGAGTAGACGGTCTCGGAGCCGTACCAGTCCTTGCCGGAGAGCGAGAGGGGCAGGCCCTCCTTGTCGTAGCGGACGACCAGCTTCTCCGCGGCCAGCTTGCCGACCGCCGGAAGCTGAGCCTCCTCCAGCAGACCGGTGTCCGTGTAGGTGTAGCCGTAGGTGTAGTCCTTCGTCAGACCCCAGGTGTCGGCGAGGGTCTGCGGAAGGCTCAGCGTGGTCGAGGTCGGCTGGTAGTCCCTGGTGTAGCCGTTGACCTTCTGGGTGTACGCCAGGCCGTCGGTGTAGCGGGTGGCGGTGGCGGGCAGGCCCTTGCCACCGGCGACGGTGTCGTACGTGTAGTCCGCCAGCACCGCGCCCGTGGAGGTGTCAAGCCGCTGCTGCTTGGGCCGCGACAGCTCGTCGTAGCCGTTCCAGACGGTGACGCCCCGGGCGTTGGTGGTGCTCAGCACGCGGTCGCGGTGGTCGTAGGAGATACGTGTGGTGCCCGCGTTGGGGTCGGTGGAGGTCTCCATCCGGCCGCGGTGGTCGTAGGTCCACGTCCAGGGGTGAGTCCCGTCGGCCGACTTGACGGCCTTCTCCAGTCTGCCCTGTGCGTTGTACTTGTAGCTCGTCGACGTGAAGCCACCGGGAGCCGCGGGGTTGAAGGTGTCGACGCGGGACGTGCGGCCCAGCGCGTCGGTGTAGACCCGGTAGGACGAGGCTCCCTGCGGGTTGATGACCTTCGACCAGTCGGTGCCGTACTCGTACGTGGTCGCCCGCTCCGGGTACGCCTTGGAGATGGCTTCCTTGGTCGTGGGGTCGACCCACTTGAGGTACGGGGTCTCCTCGACCACACGGCCGAGGCCGTCGTAGGTGTAGCGGGTGATGTTCGGAATGGCCGTGTCGGCGAGGGGAGTGAAGAGCTCGCCCGGCTTGGCCTCGTACGTCAGGTAGGCGTTGTTGGTCTGGAAGACCTCGCCGGAGCTGTTGTAGAGGGTGTCGGTGACGAGGTGACCGCGACCGCCGGTGGCCTCTTCCTGCGTCTGCCGCTCGCGGCCGAGGCCGTCGTAGAGCGTGACGGAGGTCTCGATCCGGTCCTCGTGGCCACGCGCGTACGTGGTGACGAACGGGGGCTTGCGGATCTCGAGTGTCGGGTCGTCCGGGTCCGACTCCGGCTTCGGGATGGTGTAGACGGCGCGGAAGTCCGGCACGGACGAGCCGGACGGGGTGCGGCCGGGAGCCCACGCCTCGGCGAGACGGCCCAGCGGATCGTACGTCGCCTCACTGACGTGCCCGTTGACGTCGGTCGTCTTGAGGGTGACCGCGCGGCCGGGCTCGATCTCCTGGACCTGGGTGTGGGCCAGCGAGTTGGACTGGGTGACCTTGAAGACCTGCCCCGTGGGCGGGTCGAAGGCGATCGTGGACGACTTCTGGTCCGGGTCGGTCTGCCGGATCACACGGCCGATGGCATCGAAGCCCTTGGTCCCATTGGTCTGGAAACCGGAACCGGCACCGTTCAGCGACCAGGACTCGCTGGCCAGACCACGGGTGGCGGCGGCGAGCGCGGTGCCGTAGGCGGTGCCGTCGTAGGCCGTGCGGGTGGCACCGCTGAGCGTCGTGAGGTCCGCGAAGTTCGCGGCCGCGCAGGAGGTGGACGAACTCAAGACCTGCTTGGTCAGACCGATCAGGTTCTTGTCGGTCTGGTGCAGGTACTCCATCTTGGTGCACGACTCGTCGCCGGCCTTGCCGGTGTCACCGAAGGACTCGACGAGGGTGGGCAGACCGTGGGTCGGCTCGTACGTCGTCAGGGTCCGCACGGTCCGCAGGGTGCGCGGGTCGTCGGTGTTCGTGCCGGAGGACTTCGTGTAGGCGATTTCCTCGGGCTCGGTGACGCGCCAGGCCTTGAGGTCGCTCAGGCCGTCCTCGCGGTCACGCTTGCCCAGCTCGGTGGCTTCGAGCTTGGTGATGGAGCGGGTCAGCCAGTCGGTGTCGGCCTTGTCCGCGCCGGTGTAGGACAGCTCTTCGGCTATTCGGCCGGCGAACGCCTCGCGGTCCTTGGCGATCTCGACGCCGGTGATGTCCTTGACGGGTACGGTGTCGCCCATGCCGCGGAAGTAGCGGGTGACCGCCTTGGTCCGCGGGCTCTCCAGACCGGGCGTGTTCTCGCCCGTCGAGCCCTCACCGTTGTCCGCGTCGGACGGCTTGGGGCCCGTGAGGACCGTGGTCTGCTCGAAGCCCGCGAACTGCGAATACGTCCGCGTGGACTTCTTGCTGAACTCCTGCTCGGCGAGCTTCCAGCCGGCGTTCTTGTACTCGTAGAACGTCTTCGTACCGTACGAGCCGGAGACGTTGGGGAGCTCCTCGATGGAGTTCGCGACGTACTTGTGGAACCAGTCGATGTCCTCCTTCTCCGGGTCCGGGTTCCAGTACGACGGGTAGCACAGGCGGTTGTTGGCCTTCAGAGCGGCTGTGTCCGTCTTGCCGGGCAGATTGTGCCCGTTCGCACAGGCGTCCGACGTTTCTCCCCACGCCGGGATGCTGTAGGTGACAGCTGTCTCGCCACCGTATTCGTTGATGACACGGGCAATACGCAGCCGGGAGAACCCGGGCCGCGGGTCGATCGAATCACCCTTCTTGCCTGTCGCGTCATCCGCCGTCTTGCGCAACATGACGCGGTTGGGCATGTCTTCGGCGTTGGGCTCGAAGCGCACCGGGTTGAGGGCGACGCTGGCGTCGGTGGAGCCGTTGCGGGCGTAGCCGGTGCGCTGGATGGACTCCAGCCACAGGGCGGTGTTCACGCCCGTCTTCAGGGAGGCGAAGCTCTGCTTGAGCTGGTACTCGTCCACGACCTGGCGGGCGGTGGTGTCGGTACGGCGCTGGGCGGAGGTGGTGATCTTGTCCAGGCGCTTGCGGGTCCAGAAGGTCGGACCGGCGTTCCAGCACTTCTTGCCGGCCACGCAGCGAAGGTCCGCGGGGGTGTCGTACCAGATGCGGTACTTGCCCGGGTCCTTGTCGATGAAGTTGGCCTCGGTGCAGGTGAGCGTGGTCTCGGTGTAGCAGCGCTCCTCGACGGAGAAGTTCACCCGCGCCGGAGCGGGGGCGGAGAAGATGCTGTCCTTGCGCTGGCCGTAGTCGATCCGCGCGAGGTAGCCGTCGCGGTGGTACTCGACGGGGGCCTTGAAGTTGAAGTTCCGCGCGTAGTGGTTCAGATCGCGCTTCCACCACAGCGACATCGCGTTGCCGTGGATGTCCTCGACGTAGTCGAGGTTCCAGCGCCAGGCCTGGTCGCAGGCGGAGTTCTTCCAGTCACCGGCCTTGTAGCACGGCTCGCCGGCGTGGTTGCCGTAGACCGGCACCGCGAGCACGGAGTCGGTGTACGGGTCGTCGGCGGCGGTGCCGTTGTCCGACCAGCCCGGCAGCTTGTTCAGGCCGAAGTGGTACTTGGTGCCGTCCTTCGTGGTGACGACCCAGTACTCACCGTCCGCGTCCTTCATCCCCGAGCGGGGGTCCTTGGTGGTGTCCTTGATCCGCTCGATCTTCGAGCCGTCACCGTTGGCCGTGAACCACGTGCCCTTGGCCGCGTCCCACACCAGCTCGGTGGTCATGCCACCCAGCGACAGGGTGGCGTTCTCCGAGCCGTAGCACTGATCCGCCGTCCTGTGGGTGGCGTTGTTGGAGCCGGCCTTCTTGGAGTCCTGACGGCAGTTGGCGTACGTACGGGTGATGGAACCCGCGTTGTAGTCCCAGCCGTCACCGACCCACGAGGCCTGGTTGTTCGACGCGGACGTGCGCCCGTCCACGGACTGCGAGGAGTACCCCAGGCTCACCTTCGGCATCAGACCGCCGGCCGTCTCAGGCACCTGCACCTGATAGCCGTAGGTGAACGCGCCAGAAGAAGAACCCGCCGACCAGGAGCCCGACGACAGCAGCGGGGAGGCGGTGAAGTCACCCGAGGCGGAAGAACCGGTGTCCAGGTAGCCGACGGCCGATCCTCCGGTCGTCTCGGCGGCTGGCAGGATCGCCCTGCGTACAGAAGCACCCGATGTGTGGGCACCGCCGTCGAGCAGCTTGGCGACCGGGATCGTACCGGTCAAAACCTTGCGGGTCTTGGCGTTCTTCGCCGCCGCGCTCTTCGTCGGGGCGTCCTTGGCGGGCACCTCCGACACCGAGCTCTTCAACCGCTCGAAACCGGGCTCGTCCTTACCGCCCGCCATCGTGGTCGTACCGTCGTCGGCGCACTCACCCGCCGTCGGATCCGAGTACACACACTCCGGCAGCAGCATCAGACCGAAACGCTCGGCCGCCTGCGGACCGTAGAGGTCGGCGAAACCGGTCGTGTCGACGCTCAGCTCGACCTGTGCGGCCGGGTCCGCTGTCGCCGGCGGCGTCAGCTTCATGACCAGACCGGACACACCGGCGGTCTGGGACGTCTCCGGCGAAGCAAGGCCGACAGTCCACTGACCGGCGACAGCTGCCGGGTCCGTGCCCGCCGGCACACCCAGGCCGACCCCTGGCAGATTTGTGACCGGGACCGTGGTCCCGGGCGCGGCGGTGGACGGGTCGGCGTTGCCGGTGCCCTGCTGCCACGGCGTGACGGCCTTCGGCGCGTACTCCGTGACCGGCACCTCCGGCGCCGTCGTCAGCGCCTTCTGCGCCGTCGCGTCACCGTCGAGCGTCGTGGACTTCGGCAGATCCGGCAGATCGACCTGCGAGGTCCCCTGCTCGCGGCTCATCCCGTCGCCCGGGATCGCCAACGCCTGCGAGCTCAAGCTGGTCACGGTCAACATCGAGGACAGCAAAAGGACAGTCGCCGTGCGGCTGAGCCGCCGGCGCTGTCGTTGTGACTCCGTCAAGGCTAGGCGTCCCCGCCCAAGCCATGACGGTGGACCTGAACCACGCATACGTGACGACTCCCACCCAGGTAATACGACAACGGAAAAGGTGCGGAAACACCAAAGAGCACGCACCTGGTTCAGGTGCGTGCACGCGCACTCTCTGTCATGTCGGCAGTGCGTTCAAGGTGGGCGACAGGAGGGGAGCCGGCGTGGAAGTGATCTGCCGCACAGCGTATTTCGAGGCAGGACGTCACTAGTGATGATCTTCGCCCCCTACCCGGAAGATCATCATATTCTGGCCTTATGAGCCTTCTTAAAGGTACAAGGGGGACAAATTGGCTATCTCCCCGCGTAGTTCGGGGGCATGGGTAACGCTTTCACAACTCCTTTACCTGTGGACTCCCTGTGTCGCTCGTGTGATCGTGAGCGCGCCTTGTGCCCCGCGGTATGCCGTACGGGGCCGGTCTGTGCTGCCTCATTCCGCCTGGCCCCTACGGGAGTTGCCCCACCGTGTCCTCGCCACCACCTCGTTGTCTCAGCCCCTTCGTGCGCACGCGCACTCGGCTGTCCCTCACCATCGGCCTCGTTCTGGCCGCCCTGACCGCCACGTTGCTGCCCTGGTGGCAAC